>JALYRR010000008.1 GCA_030855265.1 Bacteroidota bacterium
TTTCCACCCCATTGATTGAAAGCCTGCTCCGACAAAACAAAAATCAGCAGGCGAAAAAATTAATCATTCATGTTCAGCCTTCACATTTTGAAATCCTTGTGATCGAAGGAAAGAAATTACTTTTCTATAATACATTCAATCATCATACTTCTGAAGATCTTTTATATTACCTTCTCTTTGTATGTGAACAACTTCAGATCAATCCTGAAAAAATAAGTCTCACTGTGTTAGGGGAACTCGAAAAAAATACCGGTTTATATCTTCTACTTCAGAAATATATCCGGAACATTTCCTTGGGAGAGCGCTCGGATACGGCTGATTTCAGTTATCAGTTGCAGACGCTTCCTAAACATTCCTATTTCACACTTTTTAATGACACTTTAATTTAATGCGTATCGTCAGTGGGAAATACAGAGGCCGGGTTGTTCATCCGCCTAAAAACCTTCCGGTAAGGCCGACTACCGATTTTGCAAAAGAAAGCATCTTTAATATTCTCAACAATCACTTTGAATTTGACGGCTTAAAAATTCTTGACCTCTTTGCAGGGACAGGGAATATAAGTTTTGAATTTGCTTCCAGAGGTTGCGGCGAGATCACCAGTGTAGACATGAATTACAATTGCTGCGAATTCATTAAGAAGACAGCCTCTGCCTTCGGCATGAAAGAGATCAGAGTTCAAAAATCAGATGTATTCAACTTTCTGAAAAGAGCTACAGGGAACTATCACATTATTTTTGCCGATCCACCTTATGACCTTGAAAAGATCAAGGATATTCCGGAAATGGTTTTTAATGCATCTCTTCTTAAACCTGATGGCTGGCTGATCGTAGAACACGGACCGGATACAGATATTTCTCATCTGGCCCATTTTCACGAAAAACGCACTTATGGCAATGTGAATTTTTCTATTTTCATTCCTGCCGATGTTTGAGGGGATATTCGTAAATTCGTACTTACATCAAATTACTGAGATGAATAAACGTATCGCAATTTTTCCTGGATCATTTGATCCGATCACGAAAGGTCATGAAAATATTCTTCGCAGAGCGCTACCCCTGTTTGACGAGATCATTATTTCTATCGGCAAAAACAGCAGCAAGCAAAATTATTTTCCGCTTGAAAAACGGGAAAAATGGATCCGCCAGGTTTTCCAGAACGAGCCAAAAGTGCGGGTGGAAACCTACACAGGTTTAACGGTTGAATTCTGCAAAAAGATGAAGGCAAACTTTATTCTCAGAGGTTTAAGAACATCCGCCGATTTCGAATTTGAAAAGGCCATAGCCCAAAACAATCATATCATGGTTCCGGAAGTAGAAACCATTTTTATTTTACCCATTCCTGAACTTTCCGCAATAAATTCGACCATTGTGCGTGATATAATTCGTAATGGCGGGAATGCATCTCCCTTTATTCCTGATTCCATCAACCTGAATGATTAGTTTCAATAAGAGGCACATCAATTGTATCAATTCGTAACCATGAATCTACGCCTTCTGTTACTTTTCTTTTGTTTTTTATTTACACTTAATTCTATCGCAATGGTAGAAATAAAAGGCAAGGCTCCATTTTATTCTCAAAAGGAAATTGGCGTATGGCTCAGCTCCGACGCCATTTCAGGTTTTCAAAAAAAGGCCACCTATTCGATGATCGATTCCGCTGGAAATTTCCTCATCGAATTCAATGTTAAAGAGATCACCTATATTACTTTCAAAATAGAAAAACACATCACTTCGATGTACGTTGAACCAGATGCATCATACGAAATTATCATCCTTGCTCCGGATTCCACCACTTACCAGAACCCCAACATTGAACATGATGTTAAGCTTTCCATTAAATTAAAAAGCAAGACAGAAATAAATGCGCTCACGATGGATTATGAAAAACGTTTTGACGAATTTCTTTCCACCGAATACAAAGCATTTGTCAGTCGCACTCCGCAGGTGAAATTAGATTCCTTCAAAAACTACATAAAAGAATATTACTCCACAGTCCAAAATCCTTTCTTTTCAAAATACATTACTTATACAATTGCTTCCCTTGAAGAGAAAACAAAAGTGAGCGAGAAAAAGTTATTTGCTTCCTATCTCGACGGCAAAGCGGTGGATTACACTCATCCTGAATACATGAATTTTTTCAACACTTTCTACAAACAAAAACTTCAACTGTTTTCATTATCCAAAGAAGGTGAACCTTTAAATTTTCAGATCAATAACCGTGGAAGTTATTCAGGAAGTATGGAAGTTTTGAAACGGGATCCATTCCTTAAAAACGATACCATCAGAGAACTTGTTCTATTAAAAGGATTAAAAGAAAGTTATTATACTTCGGTTTTCAAGCCTGGAAGTATCAGCGCAATATTAAAACAGATTTCAGAAGACAGTAAGATCCCCGAACATAAAAAGATCGCCGAAAATATCCTGAGCTCCTTTTCACGCCTGAAACCAGGAACCACATCTCCTTCCTTTGAACTTCCCGACAAAGAAGGAATTACGCATAGTCTTGAGGAATTACGCACAAAAAAATATGTATACCTCATGTTCTTTGAAGCAGGTTGTACTTCATGCCTTCAGCAAATGAAAGTGATTCCCGCACTGAAGAAACAATACGGTGAACAGATCGCTTTCGTAAGTGTGTCAAACGATAAAACAAACCAGGAACTTAAAAACTTTTGCGATAAAAATCCGAAATACGACTGGACCTTCCTTTATGATAACAGTAATGGGAAATTGAGGAATGATTTTGAAATGCGGTCGCTACCTGCTTACTACCTTATAAACCCGGATGGTAAATTCGTTCAGATCCCAGCAGAGGCGCCCGATGAAGAAATTGAAAGGGCATTCCACGACATCACAAAACCAAAGGTGAAGCTTCATGGTATCGGCGACAAACGAAACAACTAGTTTATTTCAATCGACATCATTACATCCAGAATAGAACCGAAGGTGTTTTCCTTTACCCCTGCCAGATCTGCAGATGCGATCCAGCGAACATCCGTAATTCCTTCTTCAGTTTGCGGCACCAGAGCTGAATCATCGGAACACTCCATTTCGTACCAGTACGTCGGCTTAAGAATTTTTTTATCATTGATCTCATAGATATGATGCGTTTCAGGCAGTTTCCGTATAACTATTAATCCACTGATCCCGCATTCCTCTTCCACTTCTCTGACTGCAGCCTCCTTTTTACCTTCGTTTTTTTCAATCTTGCCTTTGGGGAGATCCCACTTCCCATTCCGGAAAATGAACAGCCAATTCCCATTTTTATTCCTGACCAGCCCTCCTGCAGCGGAGACAATCTTAAATAATCCGCAGAAATATTCATACAGAGTATCCAGGTTATGATGGTAGAACCAGATCTCATCGAGTTTTTTATTCAGGAGTTCATCGTACAACAAACGCATTTCGTCAGCAGAGCCAACGGTTGCCATGATGGCTGAATCTGAAGGCCTAAATGGAGTTTGATCGTTTGTCAGGTAAATTATTTTTTCACCGGAATAAATTTTAATCATCGTGTTTGTTAATTAAAAATGGAAGTTCTATCGATTAAGTTTAATATCTTTGTGATATGAAGATGAATGATGAATCTGCGTTAAAGATCGCGGAATTCCTGCTGCAAATTAAAGCAATAAAATTACAACCCAACAATCCATTTACCTGGGCTTCAGGATGGAAATCTCCTATTTATTGTGATAACCGGGTTACACTTTCATATCCAAAAGTCAGAACATTTATTCGTCAGGAATTTGTAAATGCTATAAACGAAAAATTCGGGAAGCCGGATGTTATTGCCGGAGTTGCTACCGGAGGAATCGCTCAGGGAGCCTTGGTTGCTCAGGAAATGGGGGTTCCATTTGTATATGTCCGCTCAGAAGCTAAAAAACACGGACTTACAAATATGATAGAAGGGATTGTTGAAAAAGGACAATCAGTAGTCGTACTGGAGGATCTTGTTTCAACCGGCGGAAGCAGCCTTAAAGCGGTTGATGCCTTGCGTGAAGCAGGTTGTGATGTAAAGGGAATGGCGGCAATTTTTACCTATGGCTTTAAAACAGCCATTGATAATTTCAAGAAATCCAAATGCAAACTTGTAACATTAACCAATTACGATACTCTGATCACTCAGGCCCTGCAATCGAATTATATAACAGACAAAGACCTTAAATCTCTTCAGTCATGGCGGGAAAATCCGGCCGACTGGGTTGCAGTCAAATCCTGATATCTTTTAAATTTGTCCCACCTTTAATTATTAAAATATGTCACTAACTAAAATAGACAGCGATAAAGTAGAGATCAATAATTCTGCTGAAAACATATTTAACTACCTCAGTGACTTTAATAATTTTGGGAAACTGATGCCTCCTCAGGTTACCAACTGGCAATCAACCAAAGAAGATTGCTCTTTCACTATCAATGGTATGGCAACTATTGGGATGAAGATTGTCGATAAGATGTCTCCAAATCAGATCAACATTGTTTCAAATGGGAAAGTGCCTTTTGAGTTCAAACTTTTTATTTTGATCACAGAAAAAGACGCAACCAATTGTGTCGGGCAAATCAAATTTGAATCAGAATTAAATATGATGCTGAAAATGATGGTTGAGAAACCACTCGGGAATTTTTTCAACATCCTTGCCCAGAAAATGAAGGATATCAAATAAATATCGCTTACCCTAATCTGGATATTCAGGGAATAAATTCAATTTCTTTCAGGTCAAACTCTTTGCTTTCGCCGTTGCGAAGCTCCATGATCACCTTTCCGGATCCCGCTACTCCTTTTATCTTCCCTTCAAATTTTTCATTCGAAGCAGAATAGCAATGCCAGGCGTTTCTCCGGTAAAGGAGGCTCTCATATTCCTCATCTGTTTTTTCGATCTTCTTCCCTTTTAACTGAAGATAACGAGCTTCCACAAAGGAGCACAGACGTTCAACAATAACCGTGAGGTTAAAATCAATTTTGCTTTCCAGCGCCATCGATGTTGCATTAAGTCCCGGTTCAAAATTCATTTGGTTGATATTGACCCCGATGCCTATAATAGAATGCTGAATTTTACCATCCCGCAATGTATTCTCGATCAAGATGCCTGCAATCTTTTTTTTGCCTGCATAAATATCATTTGGCCATTTTATGTGAATTTCCGTGTTAGCAAGACATTCTGTCATCAAATCAGCCACAGCGAGTGAAATGATTTTATTGAGCATAAATTGTTGATCCGGGGAAAGGAATCCCGGGTATAAAATAATACTGGCAGCAACATTCTTATCGGGTTCACTCAGCCATTGATTACCCCTTTGTCCCTTCCCTTTTTCCTGGCCATAACTAACGATGAGTGTGCCATCCAAAACGCTCTTTTGGCGCAACATTTCACTGGCATAACTGTTGGTAGAATCAACGGTTCCCAGATGGATGCTGTTTTGCCCTATAAATAATGTTTTCATTGGGAGTTTATGCGAAAGATTTCATTAATTTTGTGAAAATAGAAACACTGTTCTGCAAAGAACGAAATTTTAAACAGAACTTATCCTGAATGGCCAAAAAGAACGAAACTCCTGCAAAAAAAGCCGGAGCAAAAAAAATAACGGTTACAAAAACCGCATCTCCTAAAAAAGCATCTCCCAAAAAAGCGACACCTGTAAAAGCGTCTCCGAAAAAAACAACCGCTGTTAAAAAAACTGCCGGTAAAAAAGCGGTGGTAAAAAAAGCAGTAGTCAAAAAAACAGCGGTAAAAAAAACAGCTCCTGTTAAAAAAGTTGCTCCCAAAAAAATAATCTCAAAAGCAGAAGTTAAATCAAAACCTCAGCCGAAAGCAGCACCTGCAGTTAAAGATGAAATCCAGTTACTGGCAGATGCCTGTATTGAAGGGATTCTTGAAATCAAAGGTAAAAACATCTCAATGTTGAATCTGAAAGGTATTCACAACCGCGTGTGTGATTATTTTATTATTTGCCAGGCAGATTCCAGCACTCAGGTCAAAGCGATCGCGGGATCTGTGGAAGAGATCGTAAAAAAACAAACCGGAGAAAGACCCTATCGCAAAGAAGGCTTCGAGAATTCAGAATGGATCCTTGTGGATTATGTCACTGTGGTGGTTCATATCTTCCAGACCCAGATCCGGAATTTCTATAATCTGGAATCTCTGTGGGCTGATGCAGAGGTTACTGAAATTGCATTTGATTAAACTGTACTTAAACCGAAGGATAAAATATGAGTGAGGATAAACAACCGGAAAATAAAAATCTCAAGGATAAATTTCCAAAAAAACCAAATTTACCTAAGAGCCCATTCAGTTTTTACTGGATCTACGGGATCATTGCTGTAGCCCTGATCGGTTTTCAGTTGATGAATTACAGTGGCGGTCTTGCCGAGGTAAAATCATCGGATTTCTTTGAAAATATGCTGAAGCAGCATCACGTTAAAACTATCGTGGTGGTACCCAATGAGCAAGTAGCTGAGATAACCATCGATCAGAAGTTCATTGCTCTTCCACAATATGCAAAACTGGATCTGGATAAGAAAACGAAAGGACCTCATTTCAAAATGAAGATTCTTTCAGTTGAAAGTTTCAAAGCCGATCTTACAGAAGCTCAAAAAGATTTCCTTCCTCAGGACAGAGTGTATCCTGAAAGTGACCCGAGAACCGGATGGATGGAATCCCTCAGCTGGATTCTTCCTATCGTACTTATGGTTGTGATATGGATCATTATAATGCGCAGAATGGGCGGAGGAGCCGGTGGAGGACAGATCTTCAATATCGGTAAATCCAAAGCAACGTTGTTTGACAAGGATACAAATGTCAATATAACCTTTAATGATGTTGCCGGATTGGAAGGTGCAAAGATTGAGATTAAAGAGATCGTGGATTTCCTGAAGAATCCTAAAAAATATACTGTCCTTGGAGCAAAAATCCCAAAAGGTGCATTACTTGTTGGACCTCCGGGAACCGGTAAAACCTTGCTTGCGAAAGCGGTTGCAGGAGAAGCAAAAGTTCCTTTCTTTTCACTTTCTGGATCCGACTTCGTGGAAATGTTCGTTGGTGTTGGAGCCTCGCGTGTGCGTGATCTTTTCCGCCAGGCGAAAGAAAAAGCACCTTGTATCATTTTTATTGATGAGATCGATGCGATAGGACGTGCCCGTGGAAAATCACCTGCACAGGGCGCGAATGATGAACGTGAAAATACATTGAACCAACTCTTAACTGAGATGGATGGTTTTGGAACCAACAGTGGTGTGATCATTCTGGCTGCAACCAATCGTGCAGATATTCTTGACCGTGCCTTGATGCGTGCCGGACGTTTCGATCGTCAGATCTATGTGGATATGCCGGATCTGAATGAGCGTAAAGACATTTTCAAAGTTCATTTAAAACCACTGAAACTAGATGATACAGTTGATGTGGATTTCCTTGCCAAACAAACTCCCGGATTTTCAGGAGCCGACATTGCAAATATTTGTAACGAAGCTGCATTAATCGCCGCACGTCACGATAAAAAAATGATTGGCAAACAGGATTTCCTTGATGCTGTTGACAGGATCATCGGTGGACTGGAGAAAAAGAATAAGATCATTTCTGTACATGAGAAAAAAGTGATTGCTTACCATGAAGCCGGACACGCATCCACAAGTTGGTTGCTTGAGCACGCTCATCCGTTGATCAAGGTGACAATCGTTCCACGCGGAAGATCCCTCGGAGCGGCATGGTACCTTCCGGAAGAAAGACAAATTACTACAACAGAACAATTGCTCGATGAAATGTGCGCCACCTTAGGAGGAAGAGCTGCCGAAGAAATTATGTTCGGAAAAATTTCCACCGGCGCTCTAAGCGATCTTGAAAAGGTTACGAAGCAGGCGTATGCGATGATCACCATCTATGGCTTAAATGATAAGATTGGTAATATCAGTTATTATGATTCTACCGGTGCGAATGAATATGGTTTTACAAAACCATACTCTGAAAAAACAGCGCAAACCATCGATGAAGAAGTTAGCAAGATGATTGAAGCTGCCTATAAAAGGGCAAAGGAAATATTAACAAAGAATAAAGATCTGCTTACATTGTTAGCTGACAAACTCCTCGATAAAGAGGTGATTTTTAAAGAAGATCTTGAGTTGATATTCGGGAAACGTCCATTTGATAAAGAAGAATTACCACTTCTGAAATCCGAGGATACTTCATTGAATACGAATTCAAATGAACATAACAATGAAAAGAAAGAGAACGATCAGAACCCGGACAACGAGCCTGATAAGCCTTTAAACACTTTGTTTTAATAGAAAAATCTAACAAAATACAGGATTGATTCCTGTATTTTGTTTTTAAAGACTATAGTACTGTTCGTAAACCGATTAACAATTTATCCCGGCAATATTAAAGGGATTCATTTGCAACATGCAGGAAAGCACTACTTCAAAAGAGAAAATTTTAAAAAAGATCCGAAAGGCGCTGATTCACAAATCACCCACAGAGATCGGTGATGTGGATAAGGAATCTGAAATTTTTTCTACTTCAGAAGAACCACTTGAAATTCAATTCGCTCAAAATTTTTCTGCCTTGAATGGTAAATTTATTTTCTGTGAAAACGAAACAGAGTTTATTGAGAACTTTAGTTTTATTTCCACAGATAATAACTGGAAAAATATTTTTTGCCTGGAACCTGAATTAAAAACTCTCCTGACAAAAGGCAAAATCGGTTTCTCCGACAAAGACAAAGATCTTTTAGATACTGACATCGGTATAACTTATTGCGAAGCTCTGGTAGCACGTACAGGAAGTGTCGTGATAACATCCAAACAAGCTTCAGGACGCAGACTCCCGGTATATGCGAACTTCCACATTGTAGTTGCATACACTTCGCAGTTGGTACTGAATATCAAAGATGCTTTAAAAAACATAAAAGAAAAATACAGCAATCAATTGCCATCTATGATCTCCACGATTTCAGGTCCGAGCAGAACAGCAGATATAGAAAAAACACTTGTTCAAGGTGCTCATGGTCCAAAAGAATTATTCGTATTTTTAATTGATGATGTACATGCGGAATAAGTCTATGTCGGTTCTAAACATAAATTCAGGTGAATAATTTCCTCGTCCGCACATTAACTGCAGCCGCCTTTGTGGCCGTTTTATTGGGCTGCACCTATTATAGCCAGATCTCATTTTCCATTTTGTTTCTCATCATTACTATTCTTGGAGTTTGGGAATTCTACACACTCTCAGAAAAACAAAAGGCCAATAAGCCACAGAAGATCCTTGGAACATTGGTGGGCGCAATTCTATTCATTAGCAACGCCCTAGTAGCTTTAGGAATTCTGGCTCCTCAGGGACTGATCATTAATATCCCTTTTGTTTTCCTGATCTTTATTACACAATTGTATGTAAAAGAAGCGAATCCATTCAGAAATATCGCCTTCACCCTCTTAGGAGTTATCTATGTTGCAGTTCCATTTTCATTGCTCAATTACATTCTCGTTTTCACAGGTGAATACAGCTTCCATATTTTATTTGGTTTCTTTTTTATCCTCTGGTGCAATGATGCAGGCGCTTACCTGGCAGGCTCTGCATTTGGAAAACACAAGCTGTTTGAACGGGTTTCTCCCGGCAAAACCTGGGAAGGAAGTATCGGTGGTGCAATTATCAGCTACCTTGTTGCAGTGATCATCTCCGGATGGTATACCGATATCAATCTGTTTGATTGGTTGGTAATAGCCAGTATACTTATTGTTATTGGCACACTTGGAGACCTTGTTGAATCCTTGTACAAGAGAAGCAAGAATGTGAAAGATTCAGGAAAATTATTGCCCGGACATGGTGGAATATTGGACCGGTTTGACAGCCTGCTGATGGCGACACCTTTTGTTTTTACCTATTTATACATCGTAAAAATGTATTATCTGTAAAAACCGTCGTGAAATGTATGAATTGGACGAATGAAATCTTAGATTTAACGATTACTTTTTTCATAGTTTATATTTTTTTTTAAATTCGCAGACCTTAAATGTGTTCCAACAATAAATGTGGGAGCCTAATAAAGAAATTATGAAGACAAAAACACCCCCAACAGCCGCAGAACAACACGAAAGTATGTTTGATGCAGTTCTTGCCAGACTAGATGTGGCTGCTAAGATCTATGGTTTATCAGAAGAAGTGGCGAATATCTTAAGGAACCCACAAAAGCAGGTGAAAGTAAGCCTTCCGATAATGATGGATAGCGGACAGATCCAGGTATTCGAAGGATTCCGGACTGTTCACTCTACTGTTCTTGGCCCATCAAAGGGCGGGATCCGTTATGCAATGGATGTTTGCGACGATGAAGTTAAAGCGCTTTCGGCATGGATGACCTTCAAATGTGCAGTAGCCAACCTGCCTTATGGTGGTGGAAAAGGCGGTATCAAATGCGATCCGCGCAAAATGAGTATCGGAGAACTTGAGCGCCTGACCAAAGCATACACTGTTGCAATGGCTGACGTTTTCGGAGTTGATAAAGACATACCCGCACCGGATATGGGAACCAGCGGACGTGAAATGGCATGGATCCTTGATGCATTCAATAAAACACACCGTGGAGATTATCCCGGAGTTGTTACAGGTAAGCCTGTAGGTTTGGGTGGATCACTCGGACGTGATGCCGCTACCGGCCGCGGAGTAATGGTTGCGACACTCGCAGCGCTTAAAAAAATGAATGTGGATCCTAAAACAGCAACAGCTGCTGTTCAGGGCTTTGGAAATGTTGGATCACACGCTGCACGCTTACTGAATGCCCAGGGTATCAGAATCTGCTCGATCGGTGACCATACTGCTACAATTTGGAATGAACAAGGTCTGGATATTCAGGCTGCTTTACGTTTTGTAAAAGATAACAATGGTGTTTTAAAAGGATTTACAGGTGGAGTTGAGATCAAACCTTCTGAACTTCTTACAGCCAACGTAGATATTCTTGTTCCTGCAGCTTTGCAGAATGTGATCACAGAAGAGATCGCAATGAATATAAAAGCGAAACTAATCGTTGAAGGTGCTAACGGACCAACAACACCAGAAGCCGATCATATCCTTCAGGAAAAAAACATCATTGTTGTTCCAGATATTTTGGCGAATGGCGGAGGAGTTACTGTTTCTTATTTCGAATGGGTACAGAATAAATACGGTCATTACTGGACAGAAGATGAAGTAAACATGAAGCATGATGCTTCTATGAGTTTTGCTTTTGACAGTGTTTGGAACAATGCAGAACAGTTCAAAACTACCATGAGGATCGGAGCATACATTACTGCACTGAAAAAAGTGGAATTTGGAATCAAAGCAAAAGGCGCTTATTAATTCGCCTAAATCTACAAAGGCCCCGCATCTCGCGGGGTTTTTTGTTTAAACTGTTTTGTTATCGATTTTTCATTACCGGCTCTTGAACCGTTTGGCTGAATTAATCGTACTTTTTGAGAGCTCAAATACATAATTTCCATGAAAAGGGTGATCCTGCTTCTGATAGCCAGCATCTGCTTTTTTTCTTCCAATGCACAAACCGGTGCAGCTGAAGGAAATGAGAAACTGGGCTGTACCTTTTCCTTCCCCTGGGTAAATGAATATAGGTTTGTGGACTATCAAAAGAAAACCGCAGGAAAGAAAGCAGGATTTTTTGGCCTTGGAATAGGGGTTTTCTATAAAAAGGCGGACTCGAAACTGTCCCTGAACTTTAGTTATACCGAAGATCTCTCCTCCCCTGCCGGATTGATAGATTACTCAAACGAGGGTACCAGTACAAATATCAGCACCGCCGTCATTGAACTAAGCTGGCATAAGCCAATTAAATCGGGATTTGGATGTATTGCGGGATTTAATGTAACAGATTACCGTTATACATTTGAAAATAATGAGCCGGAGTATTTCCGTTTTTTCAAGGTGGATAAAACAATCGGGCTCACCGCAGGCATTGAATACAGGTTCAATAAACTCCTTTCAGTGGCCACACTTTATCGACCCGCCTTGGGGTCATTTGAAACCGACGATAATTATCGTCACACTATCTCATTGGATATCAGACTAGATATCCATTTAAAGAAACTAAAAAAGAATTATTTTTGATATTTTTTTTTCAGATGCAACCTTTATCTCCTGATCAGCATCTTTTAAGTACCAACCATTTTTTACCAGATTAAAGAAATAGTATTGAGACGTACATCTTAGTGCTACTCCGAAAGCGTCACAATTCATTTTGTGGCGCTTTTTTTAATTCTGGACTCTTTACTTTTTTCTCATAAAGATTTGAATCGGAACTCCGTTGAAATCAAAGTTCTCACGCATACGGTTCTCAAGGAAGCGGATATAAGCCTCAGTAACATATTGAGGTAAATTGCAATAAAAGGCGAAGGTCGGTGCGTGAGTAGGTAACTGACTGATAAACTTCACTTTTACATATTTCCCTTTAATGGATTGCGGAGGAGAGTTCTCAATGATCGGAAGCATCACATCATTCAGTTCACGTGTTTTAATGGATCTCGTGCGGCTTATATTCACTTTTTCAGCTACTTCAATCGCTTTCAGAACACGTTGTTTTGTTAATGCAGATGTAAATACAATTGGGACATCCTTAAAGGGTGCCAGTTTCTCACGGATCTTTTCTTCGTATTCCTTAGTAGAATTGGTCGTTTTTTCCACGAGATCCCATTTGTTGACAAGGATCACAATTCCCTTACGGTTCTTTTCCGCCAGGTGAAAAATATTAAGATCCTGAGCTTCTAAACCCAGTGTTGCATCGATTAATAACAGAACAACATCGCAATCTTCAATTGCCCTGATAGAACGCATTACAGAATAAAACTCCAGATCCTCCTCTACTTTGGATTTTTTACGGATTCCTGCAGTATCAATCAGAAGGAAATCATGGCCGAAAGCTGTAAAACGTGTATTGATTGAATCTCTGGTAGTTCCTGCAATTGGCGTTACAATATTCCGTTCTTTCCCAAGCAGCGCATTTATCATGGAAGATTTCCCCACATTCGGGCGTCCGACAATCGCAAACTTTGGAATGTCCAACTCCTCCTCTTGTACATCTGCATCCAGCGCTTTCACAACATCATCCAGAATTTCTCCTGTACCGCTTCCGCTGATCGCTGAAACATTGTAAACTTCACCTAGTCCGAGTGCATAAAATTCACCGGATAAACCCTGTCTCACATTATTATCAACCTTATTTGAAAGGACAAACACCTTTTTCTTGCATCTTCTTAAAATGTCGGCCACTACTTTATCATCATCGGTAATTCCTTCCGATACATCAAGTACAAAGAGAATAACATTTGCCTCATCAATAGCCAGCTGAACCTGTTTACGGATCTCTCCTTCAAACTGATCATCAGATCCTTTCACATACCCACCAGTATCAATAACGGTAAATTCCATTCCGTTCCACTCCGATTTCCCGTAGTGACGGTCGCGGGTTACACCTGATTCAGAATCCACGATCGCTTTTCTGCTATCCGTTAAACGATTAAAAAGAGTTGATTTCCCTACATTAGGACGACCAACAATTGCTACAATATTTGCCATTTTTGATTTAGAATTGCACTGTTTGATTAGGTCAACAGTAAAAATAAAAAAAGGCGACACATTTCTGCATCGCCTGTAGTAGCGGGGACCGGACTCGAACCGATGACCTTTGGGTTATGAGCCCAACGAGCTACCAACTGCTCCACCCCGCAATATATTTTAAGAACTATGCTTCGAATTAAAAAATTGCAAAATTTTGGCTTTGAAATAAACCTGAATAATCCGTAGATTGAAAGGCTTGTATCGCTTTATTAATTGCGGTGCAAAGATATATTTTGTTTCTTTGTACTCCAAATAACTTATCAACAAAAATTTACAATGTCCCACAAGGCTGGTTTCGTGAATATTATAGGCAGTCCGAATGTCGGAAAATCAACATTAATGAATGTTCTGGTAGGAGAGCGCCTGTCGATTATTACCTCCAAAGCCCAAACAACCCGTCACCGGATCATGGGAATTGTAAACGGAGAAGATTTCCAGATTGTATATTCTGATACTCCGGGCGTGTTAAAACCTAATTACAAGCTCCAGGAATCAATGATGGAATTTGTCAATCTTGCCATTACTGATGCCGACATCATTCTTTTTGTTACCGATATCTACGAGGACATAGAAATTGAAGAAAAGATCCTTAACAAAATCAAAAACACAAAAGCTCACGTTCTGCTTCTTGTGAATAAAATTGATCTTGCCACGCAGGAGAAACTCGAAGCGAAAGTTCAATACTGGAAAACCGAAGTTCCAAAAGCGGAAGTGATTCCGGTTTCTGCACTGGAAAAATTCAACGTCAATTATATCTTTGACAGGATCCTTGCGTTGCTTCCAGAAGGACCTGGCTTTTATGGCAAGGATGAACTGACCGACAAACCGGAGAAATTCTTTGTTTCCGAAATCATCCGTGAAAAGATCCTTACCAATTATAAAAAAGAAGTACCTTATTCTGTAGAAGTTGTAATCGAATCATTCAAGGATGAAGAAAAGATCATTAAGATCCGTGCTGAAATACTTGTTGTTCGCGATTCACAAAAAGGAATTATAATCGGCCATAAAGGTGCTGCACTTAAAAAAGTGGGAACGCTTGCAAGAAAAGACATGGAAGAATTTTTTCAAAAACAAGTGTTCCTTGAACTTTTCGTGAAAGTAAACAAGGACTGGAGAGACAATGACCAACAGCTGAAGCGTTTTGGGTACACTAATTAATAACTGAATTCTTATATTTGACGAATGAATTTTTCAGCAAAACAGATTGCACAACTTTTACAGGGAACCATTGAAGGAAATGAAGACGTAAGTGTTTCAAGCCTTTCGAAAATCGAAGAAGGAATTCCCGGAAGCCTTTCTTTCCTTTCCAACCCATTATACACACCGCATATTTACGAAACCAATGCCTCAATCGTAATTCTGAATACATCCACTGTTCTTGAAACGCCTGTTAAACCAACATGCACCCTGATCAGGGTAGAGGATGCTTACAGCAGTTTTGCGAAATTACTGGAGATGTATTATGATATCAAGCAGAATAAAAAAGGGATTGAACAACCTTCATTTATTGCTGCCAACTCAAGCTATGGCACTGACTGTTACATTGCAGCTTTTGTTTACATCGGTGAGAATGTAAAAATCGGAAACAATGTAAAAATTTACCCGCACTGTTTCATTGGTGACAATGTAGTGATCGGCGACAACACAACTCTTTTTTCAGGAGTTAAGATATATTACGATTGCAAGATCGGAAAGCATTGCACCATTCATGCAAGCACAGTTGTAGGAAGTGATGGATTTGGTTTTGCTCCCAATGCAGAAAATGATTATAAAAAAGTACCCCAGATCGGTAACGTGGTAATTGAAGACCATGTTGAAATCGGATCAAATACTTCAATTGACAGAGCAACTATGGGTTCCACTTTTATCCGTAAAGGAGCTAAGTTGGATAACCTGGTTCAGATCGCACACAATGTTGAGATCGGTGAAAATTGCATCCTGGCAGGCGGTTCATTCGTAGCTGGTTCAACCAAACTTGGAAAAAATGTGATGATGGGCGGACAAGCCGGAGTTATCGGACATTTGAAAATTGCTGATGGAGTGAAGATCGCTGGTCAGTCAGGAGTCGGATCCTCTATTAAAGAACCAGGTTTGATCGTTCAAGGTTCACCCGCATTTGCAATTGGAGATTATCAACGTAGTTATGTACTCTTCCGGGGCTTTCAGAAATTGAATGACCGAATCCGTTCTCTCGAAAAGGAGCTAAAAAATTCAAAACCCATTTAATAAGCTTCTTTTTTTCGCATACCTATGACCGAGAATAAATTTATTGATGTTGAAAAAGTACTGAAGGACAGGGCACCCGGTTTAACAAAATGGATCCCAGGATTTCTTGTGGGCTGGCTTAAAAAGAAACTTCATGAAGACGACATCAATGGGATTATGCATGATCTCAAAGATCTACACGGCCTCGAATACAACAAAGGAGTTCTCGAAAAACTTGGAGCAAACATCATTGCGCTCAATACACACCATGTTCCTAAAGAGGGTGGAATTATTATCGTTTCCAATCATCCTCTAGGAGGACTCGATGGAATATCACTCGTTAAAGCGGTTGGTGATATACGCTCAGATGTACGTTTTGTAGTGAATGATGTTTTGAAAAGCCTGAAAAATTACGGCGATGTTTTTATCGGTGTAAACAAGATCAATAACACTTCTGCAAAGTCGCTCAGAGTCATGGAAGATTTTCTTTTGACAAAAGATGCGGTTATCTTTTTTCCTGCCGGATTGGTTTCGCGGAAACAAGACGGTGTTATCATGGATCTTGAGTGGAAAAAAGGATTTGTGACCCAGGCAATTGATCATCACAGGCAAATTGTACCTGTTTATATTGAGGGTGAAAACTCTAAATTCTTTTACCGTTTCGCAAATTTCAGAAAACGCATCGGTATCAAAGCGAATATTGAAATGCTATTTCTTCCTGATGAAATGTTTCGCCAGCGCGGACAAACTGTAAAGATTCATTTTGGAGAACCTTTTGATTCTTCCTTATTGAATGGTTCAAGATCTCACCGCAAATGGGCTGCAACTATTAAAGAATATGTGTATTCCGAGGAGTTTAAAAAAGGAATCAATTTCGAGAATTTTTTGAAAGCCGGACATTGATCTTTACTCAGCCTTCTTCTTCTTTTCCAGACGCTTTAGTTTTTCCTCCTGCAAACGATTCAGTTTAAGAAGGATTTCATATTTGTCTTCCATTTCAAGCAAGCGCTTTCTGATTGCTTCCATATCTTTTCCCATGGAATCTATCAGATCTTCCTTCTTTACATATCCGATCTTCCCCGGTTCTTTTACTATAGGTAAAGCCTGACTGTAGTAAGAGAAGAAATCATGTTCAAGTACTTTCGAGATTTTTTGAAGGTCGCCGGTATCAATTGTATCGCGTTTAAAAATATTGTAGATAACTTGCCTGTCACGGTTGATAAGTGATGCAAATACCGTCCCCTTCAGTCCGGATGCTTTAAATACCTCTTTGATCTTTCTACCGATGTGCAATTGCGCCATGCTTGTAAAAGTCTTGGTTTTCGCCGGCAGAATATTTTACATGCTGTATATTTTAGTGATGCGTGATGTATGTTTATTTAATACACTTATTTCTATATGAACCAAAAAAGAACAGATTGGAGAAAGCCAATCCGTTTTAACTAGTTAAATAATAAACTACTGTGTTGAATAATTTCCGTAACCAGCATTATTGATACTTACTGAATGAAGATCTGAAGTGGGCTCACCATCTTCCCGCTTTTCCGACGGTGCCGATTTCTCTTTAATAATCGCTTCTGCCAGGTATTTCAGACTTCCGTTTACACTATCGGTAGTTAAAACAATAAATGAATTCTTTTCTGCATGATCAATTGCGTGTTGTATTGCCTCCTCTTCACCTGAAATAATTTCGACTTTCATTTGCGGCTTGGATTCACGAATTCCTTCCATTAAAAGTTCAGTCATACTTTCTTTGCTTCGCCCTCTCAGGTCTCTGTCATGGCGTATGATGATCTCATCAAACATCTGCCCTGCGATACGGGCAACGGTTCGGATATCCTCGTCTCTTCTATCGCCTGCAGCTGAAATGATCCCTACTTTTACAGATGCTTTCGTTTTATCGAGAAACTTTTTAAGTTCGGTAAAACCATCTGCATTGTGTGCATAGTCAACCATGAGTTCAAAGTTCTGGAACCTAAAAATATTCATTCTTCCGGGCGTCTGCTCTGGAGAAGCATTAAATGAATGAAGACCCGCTTTTATTTGCTCTATTTTAAAGTTTTGTATAAAAGCTGTCAGCACAGCAGGTAAAACATTTTTGATCATACATTCTGATCTTCCATCCAATGTTAAAGGAATGTTGATCACTTTTTCCACTCTTGTTTTCCATTTGCCTTTGCAAATAACAACATACCCCTTTTCAATAATTGCTGCAAGACCTCCTTCTTCGCAATGTTCTGCAACTCTTGGATTATCTTCCTGCAGACTGAAAAGAGCGATGTTACAATCCACTTCATTTCGCATTTCAAAAACAAGGTCATCATCTGCATTCAGAATTGAATAACCATCCCGCTTCGTACTTCTCGCAACAACCGCTTTTACTTTAGCCATGTCTTCCATGGTATTGATATCTTTTAATCCCAAATGATCCTCGGTAAGATTGGTCACGATGCTGACATCACTCTGATCAAAGCCCAGACCTGAGCGAAGGATGCCGCCTCTTGCGCATTCCAGTACTGCAAAGTTTACAGTAGCGTCATACAATACCGCTTCTGCACTCACAGGCCCTGTGCAATCCCCATGATGAATCTCATGGCCCTGAATATATATTCCGTCTGTTGTGGTATAACCAACTTTTAAACCTGTATGAGTTGCAAGATGAGCAATCAAACGTGTGGTGGTTGTTTTTCCGTTAGTTCCTGTAACTGCAATTATCGGGATACGCGAGGAATCCGGTTCGGGAAAAAGCATTTCTATAATTGGTTCTGCTACATTCCGCGCGAAACCTTTGGCTGGCGAAAGGTGCATCCGCAGTCCGGGACAAGCGTTTACTTCTACTACTCCTCCAACTTTTCTTGTTAAAGGAATATTTATATCTGAAGCTACAACGTCAATTCCGCAGATATCAAGGTTGAGCATTCTTGCAACGCGCTCAGCCATAAAAACATTGAACGGATGAACAAGATCTGTCACATCGCGTGAAGTTCCGCCTGTACTAATATTTGCGGTATCTTTTAAAAAGAGAATCTCACCCAGCGGTAAAACCGATTCAAGAGTAAGTCCTTTCTTCTGAAGAATTGCATTGGTGATCTCATCAACTTTTATCGTAGTCATTACCTTTTCATGTCCTGTTCCGCGAAGAGGATCCTGATTGGTTTGTTCAATCAGCTGTTCGACATTTAATTTTCCATCTCCCATGATCATGGCCGGAGTGCGTTTAGCAACTGCAACAAGTTTGAAATTAATCACAAGGAAACGATAATCAAATCCCTGTATAAATTCTTCCATGATCACATCTTCTGAAATTTCTTTGGCCAGATGAAAAGCTGCCAATGCCTCTTCCTTCGTATTGATGTTGGTTGTGATCCCTCTGCCGTGATTTCCATCAACAGGTTTTATCACCAGAGGAAATTGCACATCGTCAATTGCTTCTAACAACTCTTCTTCATCATAAACCAACACACCTTTGGGAACAGGTATAAAAGCTTTCGCGAGTAAATTTTTTGTCTCTTCTTTATTTCCGGCAAGTTCAATACCTAGTCCGCTCGTTGAATCGGACATCGTTGCACGAATCCTTCTTTGCTTGCATCCATATCCAAGTGCGATCATCGAACCGGTGTCCATGCGCTTGTAAGGTATGTTCCTTTTATATGCTTCTTCTGTAATTGAACGCGTGCTTGGTCCAAGCCCAAGTCGTGCATTCATCCGCTTAAGAATTCTTAAGTCCTCAGTAAGATCGTAATCTTCGCCTTTTATAAAAGCCTCAACTATATTCATTGCCGCTTCAAGCGCATATAGCCCTGCCTTTTCAATTCTATAAGCGATCACAACATGGTAAACGCCTTTTGTCCCGGTGGATCTTGTTCGTCCGTATCCACAATCCATCCCTGCGAGGGTTTGAAGTTCAAGTGCTATGTGTTCTATCACATGGCCCATCCAGGTTCCTTCCTTAAGACGCATAAAAAAACCGCCATCATGCCCTTCAGAACATTGATGGGTAAACAAAGATGGAATCAATTTCTCTAATCGCTCAGCAAATCCTTCTATTTTATTGGTTGGTTTATATTCAAGTTCCTCGAGATCAAGCTTTAATACAATAACATGTTTTCGGTAATTTGACCAGAAATTCGGTCCGCGCATAATCTTAGTTTCCAATATTTTCATGATTCCCCCAATGTTTGTTGTGATTTAAGAGTAAAAAATATGCCTATTTAATAAGTCTTTGTTTTTAAAGAGGTTAGGTTAGAATAGATTTTTAGTTTTTTTTCGACTAAATACTCAGATTGGGGAAAAGAATTCCACACTTCCTGAAATTCAATCGTTGGCACGCACAAAAAAATAGCCGGATGTGATTCCATTTGTTCACATCATACTTTCGAAATCCTCGCTGATTACTACTAAATATGGGACTAGCGGGGCAGAATGTTAATAAGTGCCCTATTTTACGACAATCTAAAAGAAGTTTGCATTGTTTTTGGGTATAGAGTTCAGAATTTTAAAATCAAGATTATGAAATGTATGATCATTGATGATGATGAAATGTCAAGGAATGCGATGAAACATCTTGTCATGCAGGTATCCACACTTACACTTACAGATGTATGTGCGAATCCGATGGAGGCATTGAACATTCTGAATACAAAAAAGGTAGATCTGATTTTTCTGGACATAGAAATGCCTGGCATCAGCGGTCCGCAATTGATTAAGAGCCTAAAAAACCCGCCACTGGTGATTCTGGCAACCTCAAAGAAAGAATATGCTCTCGAATCGTATGAATGGAATGTAGTGGATTACCTGATTAAGCCTCTCTCTCTTGATCGTTTTGCCAAAGCAGTTTCTAAAGCAAAAGAGATCTTTGATGCCCCGAAACAACCTTTGTACTTTTCCAACAATCATTTCATTTTTATTAAAACCAACGGGACCCTGGTTAAACTGGATCTGACAAATATCAGATGGATTGAAGCACTTGGGGATTATATCAATATTATCACTCCGGAAAAGAAGTATACAGTACATGGAACTCTAAAAGCTCTTGGGGCGAAATTACAATCTGAAAAGTTTGTACGGGTTCACCGGTCCTACATTGTAGCCACAGATCATATTGATTCAATTGATGAGGACATGATCGTCATTGACAAACAGCTCATTCCGATAGGGGCTGTCTATAAAGAAAACCTCATCAAACACCTTAACTTACTATAATACCCTCCCATACGATTATGAAAGAGAGCAAAGAGTTCTTACAATTTATAAAGGACAAACATCCGGAAGAATATATTCAGGATGCTATCGGCAATTTAAAAGCGCAATTGAATGGCAGACTTCCTGTATTCGGTAATGGTGAATTGAATGAATTATTTAACATACTCCTCAATGAATATATTGCCTATTCTCCTGAAAAAATACCGACAAGCACAGTTAAACTAAACAGCCGGGTACTGAATCCTACCACTATTGCAGCAGCAAGAGATTCTGCAAAGAAGGCCCTGATCAACATCCTGCCATTATTCACGACCAATATTACCGAGGCGGTTAGTATAATTAAGCAATTGGATGAATATGCGCTGAAAAGTAAAAACATGTATATCGAATATCTCGGGGAAAAAATCAAGGAAAAAGAGATCGCACTACATACAGCTGAAGAGAAATCAAAAATTACCATTCAGGAAAGCAATACATTTGCTTATGCCGCTTCGCACGATTTGCAGGAACCTCTTAGAATGGTTACCAGCTACCTCCAATTACTGACCAACAAACACGGTGAAAATTTAGACGAAGAAGCGCAAGAATTTATTCGATTTGCGATGGATGGAAGTGCGCGGATGCGTGACCTTATCAATGGCCTTCTTCAATACTCCCGCTTAAATAAAGCAGGAGAATTCCGCCAGACAAAACTTGATGATGCATTAAGTGAGGCTATCCGGAATCTGGAAGAACAAATTGTCAGCACACATACAACAATTCAACGGGAACCATTGCCAGAGATGCTGGGTGAGCACCTGCTTCTTACACAATTGTTCCAGCATATTTTAGCCAATGCTATAAAATTCAAATCAGATCAGCCCCCGGCTATTTCTATCGGCATTACAAAAACACAGGATAGTTTTACTATTTCCATCAAGGATAATGGGATCGGAATTGATCCAAAATATACTGAGAAAGTTTTCGTAATCTTTCAACGACTGCACAGCAAGTCGAAATATAGTGGAAGTGGAATCGGTCTTGCACTTTGCAAAAAAATTACAGAAATGCATGGCGGAACCATCAGCGTAATTTCTGATCCGGGAAAAGGATCTGTATTTCATTTAACATTCAAGAGTTAATAAACAGCCTGTGGAAGAAAAGATAAAAATATTATTGGTTGAAGATAATCCCGGCGATGCCAGGCTGATCGACATCTATCTTAAGGAATCCTATGCTCTGGGCTATGCTCTGGAATCAGCGGAATATTTATCGCATGCACTTGATCTTATTAAGGAAAAAGATTATGATGTAATCATTGCGGATCTTACCCTTCCGGATAGTGACGGGTTGGAGACTTTTAAAACTCTTCATGAGTATGCTCCTGAAACACCCATCCTTGTTCTGACCGGAATGGAAGATGAGTCGGTAGGAATAAATGCAGTAAAATTCGGAGCACAGGATTTCCTTCTTAAAGGAAAAGTAAAAAGCAAAACTTTAAAACGTTCAATCAATTATAGTATCGAACGTTACAAACTTTTAAAAGAACTTTCCGAAAACAGTAAGCACCTAAAAGAGAAGACGGAAGCACTTGAAAAAGAACAGGTCAAATTAGCCGAAGCCCAGAAATTGGCGCATATCGGGAGCTGGGAAATCGATTTTTCAGATCTTTCTATTAAATGGTCTGATGAGCTCTACCGCATTTATGGAGTGGATTCCAATGCCTTTGTTCCTTCGATTGAACAATTCATTGAATTCATCCACCCCGATGATAAAGAGTATGTGATCAATGTCGCAAAGGACCATTATCAATCCGGAAAATCACTTAATTATTATTACCGCATTGTTCGTCCCGATGGCGGCGTAAGGTCTATTAACGGTCGCGGTGAACCCATTGTGGATGAAAACGGAAAGGTAGTCCGGGCTATCGGAACAGCGCAGGATGTTACAGAGCGACTTCATGAAGAGGAGCTTGAAAAGTTGGCGCTTGCAGCAACAAAATCCTACAACTCTGTAATCATTTCCGACAAAAAAGGAAAGATTGAATGGGTTAATGAGGGGTTTACAAAACTTACAGGTTATTCTTTAAATGATGTTATTGGGACGTTTGGCGAAATCCTTAAGTTGGAAGATCAGGATGCACTTGACCAGCAAAAACATTATTACGAATCAATTCTAAAGGAAAAAAAACCGAGCACTTATGAAAGTAAGAATTTCACAAAGGACGGAACAGAATACTGGGTGATTTCTACGCTCACTCCGGTTCTCGATAAGAACGGTGAAGTTGAAAAACTCATAGCAATTGATTCTGATATATCTGTAAGAAAACAGATGGAAGAAGAACTTGTTCTCGCTAACAAAATTGCAGAGCATATGCTGATTAAAGGAAACAAAGCCCTGAATGAATTGATGGCGGCCCAAACCCAGCTTCAGGAATTAATGAAAGTAAAGGAGCAATTCCTTGCTAACATGAGCCATGAAATAAGAACACCGATGAATGCCATTATCGGATTTACAGATCTTATCCTCAAAACATCAATTACCACGGAGCAAAAACAATATGTGGATGCCATTAAAACTTCGGGACGAAATCTCTTGATCATCATTAATGATATTCTTGATTTCTCAAAGATCCAATCAGGGAAATTTGTTTTTGAACAGATCCCTATGCAACTTTCACAGGTGATCTCTTCACTTACAGAATTGATGCTTCATAAATCAATTGATAAGAACATAAAACTCTCAAACCGCATTGATAAATCAATACCTGATAATCTAATTGGTGACCCTACACGGTTAAACCAGGTTTTGTTGAATCTTGTTTCCAATGCAATCAAATTCACTGAGAAAGGAGAAGTGAAGATTCTCGTGGATCTGATCAAAGAAGATAAAAATACTGTTGAACTTAAATTCTCTGTAACAGACACCGGGATCGGAATTCCACAGAACAAACTAACATCCGTATTTGAGGGCTTTACACAGGCAACAAATGACACAACCAGAAAATATGGAGGGACGGGCCTTGGGTTAACAATTGTAAAACAACTTGTAGAACTTCAGGGCGGAAAAGTAAATGTAGAAAGTAAAGTTGGGGCCGGCTCTACTTTTACCTTCTCCCTGGTTTTCGAAAAGGACCATGAAAGCGAAAGCCGCGAAGCAGACAAACCCGAGGAAGAGGATACACTGGAAACGATGGATGGCCTCAATGTTTTACTTGTGGAAGATAATTATCTTAACCAGGTTCTGGCGACAAAAGTTCTGAGTGACTGGAATTTTAAAGTAACAGTGGCTGATAACGGACAAATTGCCGTTGATAAATTAAAAGAGAACAAGTTCGATATTGTTCTAATGGATATTCAGCTTCCGGAAATGGATGGGTATGAGGCAACACGCTACATCAGGCAAAAAATGGAACCGGATAAATCCTCCACCCCGATAATCGCAATGACTGCACATGCAATTGCGGGCGAAACAGATAAATGTATTGCAGCAGGAATGGATGATTATATATCCAAGCCATTCGATGAAAAAGTGTTGTATTCTAAAATCAATTCAGTATTAAAACGTAAAAAAGGAACAGGACCTATGAGCAATAATGAAAATGGTAATACGAAGTATACCGACCTCAGCTACCTCAAACAACTGGCGAAAGGCAGCAATGAATTTATCAAACAAATGTTAACCATCTTTATTGACCAAACTCCTCCGGCCATTGAATCTCTTGAGGAGAATTACAACAAAAAGGACTGGGTTGCTCTGAGAGCAGCTGCTCACAAGATGAAACCATCATTTTCCTTTGTTGGCATAAAGGAGCTTGAACCGGTGATAAAGGAAATTGAGGAAATTGCAGAAAAGGAAAGCGATGTAGAATCCCTGCCGGAAAAGATTTCTAAAATCAGACAAGTTTCCTTAAAAGCAATTGTAGAACTTGAAAAAGAAAAGAATTTGCTCTAAGATAGATATTTGTCATCTTTTTCGTTTGGCGAGAAAAATATGTAGTTCAACGAAAAGGAAACGAAAAATTTAATCGATAACGTAAAATGAAGTAAACCTACATTCTAAAAAAGATAATATGGACTCAAAAAAGATACTCGTTTTTATTGTCGAGGACAATGAAATGTATTCAATGATGTTGGATTACATTTTAACCAAGGAAAGTACGCATCGTTTTATGCGGTTTAATACCGGAGAAAAATGTGTTGAAAATCTACATTTGGAACCTGATATAATTTTGCTGGACTACGGGTTGCCGGGGATGGACGGACTTGAAACGATCGGAAAAATAAAAGAATACAGCTCCGACATTCCTGTGATCATTATAACAGCTAATAAGAATGCCGCCATTACACAGCGTTTGCTGGATGCAGGAGCCTACGATTATATTCTTAAAGAAAACGATGATATAGTCCCTCTCATTGTAGAGACAGTTGAAAATGCTTTAAAAAAATTAGAAACGTCAAAAAAGGTTAAAGACATAAAAAAACAATCCTCCTTAACAAAGATCCTGGTAGCGGTACTGATTGTTACATTAGCCTTAATTGGCATTAGTATGACCGGTTTTGGATCATAAAAACTTTATAACAATGAAAATTTTAGTGATAGATGATGATAGAATGATGCAGGAATCCATTTCCTATACATTAAAAAATGAAGGGTATGATGTAATTCTCGCAGATGATGGGTATGTTGCCTTGGACATGATAGACAAACAAAAGTTTGACCTAATAATCAGCGATATTCTTATGCCTAACCTTTCGGGACTCGGTTTATTAAGTTTGCTCAAGCAATTTTATTTCAACCGTATTCCTGTTATTCTGATTTCTTCACTTAATAAAGCAGATGTTATCGCTCAATCACTGGGGCTTGGAGCTGTTGCTTTCATCACCAAACCATTTACTTCATCTGTATTGTGCGAGAAAATCCGACAATACATTCAAAAAAAATCCGCATAGTAGCGGATTTTTTTTAATTAATTCTGTATTCAAAATTCAGTTTAGATAGTTTCTGATAATCCTCACCCGTTTTACGGATATCATCATCATCGTCATCATAACTCCAGATCACATTTACTTTGGTCCCTTTGGTTTGCATTTCTACCAGTTTTGCAAGAAATTGCTTAACCGAAATAATCGAAGAAGAACTCAGGTAAAAAAGATTGAAATGCATATTTACAGATGCCGGATTCTCTGATTTGAATTCTTCCATCCACTCAATAAAAGGGCGGTAAAATTCCTTACTATCTTCCGGAAAAGATTTCCCTTCTATAACAAATGTATTTGTATTCACATCAAGCACGATGTGAGGGGTATTACTTGTTTCTGCGATTTCTAACCGTTTCATTTTATCCTAAAACTTTTGATTGGAGTGAAAACAATGAGTATTCCTTGTTAAGGGCTTCAAACTCGAAATCGATCGAATTACCGGATTTTAAAGCAATGGTAAGAAATCCCAGGCCGGCGCCTCCTTTTGCAGATAGTTCTCCATTGGAAAGAACATCAATATATTGTTTTTTGAGATCACTGTCACTTAGCGACTTGATACTATTCAAACGTTTATTCAATTTTTCGGAACCGCTATTTGTAACAATATTACCCGAAAATATGCTGTACTCGTTGTTGTGCTTTCCGATCAGAAAATAAGTCATCTGATAGCCATTGTTATCCTTTTCTCCGTGAAGACAGATATTCTGAAGAGTCTCGATCACAATATTGAATATCTTTTTAACCGCACTTTTGCTCACGCCCAGATATTCCATTTGTGTTTCAACCAGAGTAGAAATGGTATTTACTTTGTCCTGATCCAATTCCCCAATATGCGATACGATCACCTTTTTATCCGGACCGGCAAACATCGCTTTCACGCTGTTTACTTTTGCGGTAAAGATCGCTTCTTCAGAAGAACCACTTTTGTTTAAATCCATAAAACACTTACGCTTATTCTAAAAAGATAGACGTTATTGCAAATTTTACTCAATTATAAGCAATTTTATTAAATATAGAGTCAAAATACCTGCTTTTTTCTCTTCGCGGCCAACCCATCTACTCTTTTGAATTGCGACTTTTCAAAACCTCAATAACATCCGTCAATGCACACCCTTTGGCCTGTAGCAAAACGAGATAATGGAATAACAGATCTGCCGCCTCAGATTTGAATAATTGGCTATCATTATCCTTGGCCTCAATTACCAGCTCAATGGCTTCTTCGCCAACCTTTTGAGCCATTTTATTGATTCCGGAGGCGAAAAGCGAGGATGTATAAGATTTATTATCAGGATTCAGCCTTCTGTTCCGGATGATATTTTCGAGTTCAAGCAGAAAATCGGGATGATTGTTTTTCTCATTAAAGCAGGTATCAGAACCGGTATGACAAACCGGACCTGCTGGTTTGGCCATGATCAATAGGGTATCATTATCGCAATCCAACTTAATGTCAGAAATGGATAAGAAATTTCCACTTTCTTCACCTTTTGTCCATAACCTGTTTTTTGATCTTGAAAAGAAGGTCACCTTTTTTTCCTCAACAGATTTTTTTAAGGCCTCCTCATTCATGTAACCAAGCATCAATACTTTTCGCGTAGTTTCATCCTGTATGATAACAGGAAGAAGCCCATTGGATTTTTTAAAGTCCGGATTTAACATCTGATAGCGGTATTATTTAATTTTAAATATTCTTTCAATTCTGGTATAGTGATCTGTTTGTAATGAAATACACTTGCGGCAAGTGCAGCATCTGCAAGACCCTCAGAAAAAACCTTTTCAAAGTGTTCCATTTTTCCTGCACCACCACTGGCAATAATAGGAATGTTCACTGCTAATGAAACCGACTTGGTAAGTTCTATCGCAAAACCATTTTGCATTCCGTCATTATTAATGGAGGTAAGAAGAATTTCCCCGGCTCCGAGTACCTCCAGCTTTTTCGCCCAATCGATTGTACGAACTCCCGTATTCACTTTTCCTCCATTGATAAAAACGATCCATTCACCATTTATAAAATCCGTATCAATTGCAACAACCACACATTGAGATCCAAACCGCTTTGCAATTCTGCCAATCAATTCAGGATCTTTAAATGCGGAAGTATTGATGGATATTTTATCAGCACCTGCTCTTAATAAGGTGGAAACATCTTCCACTGATGCTATACCACCGCCTACTGTAAAAGGAATATTAATAGTTTCAGCAATACGCGTTACCAGTGTAGAAAGAGTTTTTCTTTTTTCCTCAGTGGCAGAAATATCAAGAAACACCAATTCATCCGCACCTTGTTCTGCATACAGGCAAGCCAGCTCTACAGGGTCCCCGGCATCTTTCAGGCCTTCAAAGTTTAAACCTTTCACGGTGCGTCCATCTTTAATATCCAAACATGGTATGATCCTCTTCGCAAGCATATTAATTAAATTTCTTTAAATCGTTCATGTTGATTCTTCCTTCGTAAAGCGCTTTACCAACGATAGCACCAGAACAACCCGCTGCTTTCAAATCTTCCAGATCCTTTAAATTACTAACGCCTCCGCTGGCAATTAAGGAAGTTTCCGGGAAGGCCGACAAAAGTTCTTTATAAAGTTCAAGTGAAGGACCTTTCAAAAAACCGTCACATTCAATATCGGTGCAAAAAAAAGTACTCAGTCCATAGGTGATGTTTTCCTCAATAAAATCAAAAACGGAAATTTCTGTTGTCTGCAGCCAGCCATTAATAGCAATCATCTTCGTTTTTACATCTGCACCCAATAATATTTTTGAGGAGCCGTATTTATTTAACCAGGATCTGAAAATTTCCGGATCCTTTACTGCAACACTACCTATAGTTGCGATAGCGGCACCCGAATCGTACACATTTTGAATATCATCATTGGTTTTAATTCCTCCGCCAAAATCAATTATAAGTTTTGTTTTCGAGGCGATCTTTTCCAACACTTTATAATTTACAATACTTCCTTTTTTCGCTCCATCCAGATCAACAAGGTGAAGACGTGAAATTCCATTTGCCTCAAACTTTAACGCTTCTTCCAGAGGATCTTCATTATATATAGTTTTTTGTGAATAATCACCCTGAGTAAGACGAACGCACTTACCTCCGATGATATCAATCGCAGGAATGACATTGAAATTTTTATTTTGAAGTACTGTTATCATAAGCGAATAAAATTATCAATGATCTGCTGCCCTTCCTTTCCTGATTTCTCGGGATGAAATTGCACTCCGTAAAAATTATTCTTCTTTAAACCTGCGCTATACCCAGCTCCGTAATTTGCTTCAGCAATGGTATGTGCTGATAGCCCTGCAAAATAACTATGCACGAAATACATGTAGGAATTTTCAGCAAGACCAGTAAACAAATTTGAACGCAATGAATGGATCGTATTCCATCCCACCTGCGGAACTTTCAGGCTCCCACTAAATTTTTTAATCTCCGCATCAAAGATTCCAAGACAGTTGATATTTCCTTCCTCTGATGATTTACAAAGGAGCTGCATACCAAGACAGATTCCCAGCAGGGGCTGAGTCAGTTCGGGAATTATAACATCCAATCCGCTCTTTCTGAGGTCATTCATGGCTGATTCCGCCTGTCCGACTCCGGGAAAAAGGAGTTTATCTGCAGATCGAATCACTTCCGGATCTGCGCTCACAACAGGAGTGATTCCAACTCTTTTTAAAGCAAACGAAACAGAGCTGATGTTTCCTGCACCATAATCAATGATCACTAAATTCATAACAATCCTTTTGTGCTTGGTAAACTCATGTTACTTGGATTTCGCTGAATGGCCATTTTAATCGCTTTTGCGAAACCTTTAAAAATGGCTTCTATTTTATGATGCTCGTTGTCGCCTTCCGCTTTTATATTCAGATTACATTTAGATGCATCACTGAAGGATTTAAAAAAATGGAAAAACATTTCGGTAGGCATATCGCCGATCTTCTCTCTCTTAAATTCCGCATCCCATACTATCCAGTTCCTTCCGCCAAAATCCAATGCTACCTGCGACAGGCAATCATCCATTGGAAGTAAAAATCCATAACGTTCTATTCCGCGCTTATCACCCAGGGCTTTCACAAATGCTTCTCCGAGAGCGATTCCGACATCTTCAATGGTATGATGTTCATCAATATGCAGATCGCCTTTTGCATTTATCTCCAGATCAATTTGTCCATGCCGGGAAATCTGTTCAAGCATGTGATCGAAAAACGGAAGACCGGTATGTATTGATGAAACGCCCGTTCCGTCAAGATCAATCATAACAGAAATTTTCGTTTCATTTGTATTTCGATCATGTTTTACTTTTCTGGAAGGTAATTTCAGGAATTCGTAGATTTCCTCCCAATTGGAAACAACCTTTGTGATTTGATTTTCCCATCCTGCAGGGTCATCATAATTTTTCAAGAGAATAGATCCGCATCCCAGGTTCAATGCTAGTTTCACATCCGTGATCCTATCGCCAATAACCAGGGAATCTTTCAGATCATAATTGCCGGTCAGATAGCGCTCAAGCATTCCGGTGTTTGGTTTCCTGGTCAATTTCCCTTCGCTTTCAAATGAACGGTCGATGCAGACTTCGGAAAAAACAATTCCCTCGGAGGCAAGTGTTTGCATCATTAATTCCTGAACAGGCCAAAAGGTTGTTTCAGGATAACTTTCTGTCCCCAAGCCATCCTGATTTGTAACCATGACCAATTCATAATCCAACTCACGAACAATCTTCCCCAGCCAGGTGATTACTCCAGGCAGAAATTTTAATTTGGAAAAACTATCGATCTGAAATGTATCCGGCGGCTCCCAGATAATCGTTCCGTCTCGGTCGATGAATAATACTTTTTTCATGGCTTGTAATTTTTTAGAAGAAAGATCAACTGTTTATTCTGTTCAACTGTTCCTATCGTGATGCGCAAACAACCTTCACACAATATAACATTGCTTCGATCACGAACAATGAATTTATTTTCGGCAAGATAATCATACACTTTCCTCGCATCCGACATTTTAACCAACAGAAAATTCGCTTCAGATGGATAAACTTTTAATACGAAAGATAATTCGTTCAAAGAGTTCTTAAGTAAATCCCTCTCCGTTTTTATCTTTTCTACCCACTGATTTACCTCTGCTGCATTTTCTAAAGCTGAGACCGCCAATTGCTGTGAAGATGAATTGATGTTATAAGGAGGTTTGATCTTATTGAACACATCAATTATTTCCTTGGCTGCGAAGGCCATTCCTATCCTGAGTCCGGCTAAGCCCCATGCTTTTGAGAGAGTTTGCAAAAGAATCATATTAGGATTTTTTTTCAGTTCAGGGATCAGACTTTTATAACCGGCGAAATCAATATAAGCTTCATCGATAACAACAATTCCATTGAACGCCATAATCACTTCTTTTATATCCGCCCATTTAACAGATGTACCTGTAGGGTTGTTCGGACAGCAAAAAAAGATCAGTTTCGTATTCGTGTCGATGGCGGTTAGTATGGCTGGAATATCCGGTTGAAAGTTTTCACTTTGCAAAGGAACTTTTATCACCTTCACATCATTGATGTTTGCTGAAACCTCATACATTCCATAAGTAGGAGGACAAATGATAACATTGTCGATACCCGGTTTACAGAAAGCCCTGAATAAAATATCGATGGCTTCATCACTTCCGTTGCCCAGAAAGATTTGAGAAACATCCAGGTCTTTACTTTCTGCAATTTTTTGTTTCAGAATCATTTGCAAAGGATCCGGATAACGATTAAAAGCTGCGGGCAAAGGCGAACCGAATGAATTCTCATTGGCATCCAGAAACACCCCTTCCTTTCCTTTGTACTCATCTCTTGCAGAAGAATAAGGTACAAGTCTTTTAATGTTCTCTCTTAATAGGGAATTCAGATCGTAGTTCATTTTTCAGTTTTATTTATTCTGATCGAAACGGCATTCTTGTGTGCCTGTAAACCTTCTGCTTCCGCCATGCGTTCTATCGCGTCAGCTATCGAAGCCAAACCTGTTTCGGTGATTTTTTGAAATGTGATCTTTTTTAGAAAACTATCCAGTGATACACCGCTGAAGGCTTTTGCATAACCATTTGTGGGCAATGTATGATTGGTGCCTGAAGCATAATCGCCGGCACTCTCACAAGAGAAATTTCCTAAAAATACTGAACCAGCATTCTCCACCTGTTCAGCAATTGATTCATAATTTTTGCAGGCAAGTATCAAATGTTCCGGAGCATATTCATTCAGCAGGTGCAATGCTTCGCTATCATCACGAAGCAAAATAGCTTTGCTGTGGCTCAATGATTCAGACGCCATCTTTTTTCTGGGAAGTAATTCCAATTGAAGATATACTTCTCTGATCACCTTCTCTATCACATCTTCGGATGTACTCACAAGGATCACCTGTGAATCGGTGCCATGTTCAGCCTGTGATAAGAGATCGGCAGCAACAAAAGCCGGAACACAAGTTTCATCAGCAAAAACAGCCAATTCAGAAGGACCAGCGGGCATATCAATAGCAACACCTGCTTTTTGAATTAATTGTTTGGCACAGGTGACGTATTGATTTCCGGGACCAAATATTTTATAAACTGCCGGAATCGTTTCAGTTCCGTAAGCCATAGCGCCTATGGCCTGGGCTCCTCCAACTTTGTACACTTTCTTGATTCCGAGAAGACTGGCTGTAAATAAAACTGCCTCGTGAATTTTTCCATTTTTATCCGAAGGAGAACAAAGAATCACCTCTTTACAACCGGCAATTAATGCGGGAACTCCTAACATCAGAACAGTTGAAAACAAAGGCGCTGTTCCCCCGGGTATATACAATCCAACTTTTGAAATAGCAACCGATTTTCTCCAGCATTGAATTCCTTCTGAAGTTTCAATTATCTTGGGAGATTCCACCTGCGAAGCATGAAATTTTTCTATATTTTTTCTGGCAGTCTCAATTGATTTTTTTAATTCGGGCGAAACCAGTGATTCGGCTAACTTAAATTCATCTTCCGTCACCCTTAGATCTTCCAGCACAACTCCATCGAATTTTTCTGCATATCTTTTCAAGGCGGCATCACCATTCGTCTTTACATCGAGCAGAATATCAGAAACTACTGAATCAAGATTCTGATCATTGATCGCAGGACGTCTTAAAAGTTCAGAGAAATCTGCTAATGTAGGATATTTTATAATTTTCATAGCCAGAATTAAAGTATCATTTTTTCAATTGGTATAACAAGAATTCCCTGAGCACCTTTCTCTTTCAGCTTCTCAATGATATCCCAGAATTCATTTTCATTCACCACAGAATGAACAGAACTCCAACCATCTTCCGCGAGAGGCAATATCGTCGGGCTCTTCATTCCGGGAAGGATCTTACAAATCGCTTCCAGATTTTCATTGGGAGCATTGAGTAAAATGTATTTGTTGTTTTTGGATTTTTTAACCGCATTTAAACGGAACAATAATTTTTTCAAAATCTCAGCAGCTTCCTTACTCATCTCTTTTCCTCCGATCAAAACAGCCTCCGAACGAAGGATCACTTCCGTTTCCTTTAGTCCGTTGGTAAAAAGTGTGCTGCCTGAGCTGACAAGATCACAAATGGCATCTGCCAGACCAATACCCGGGGCGATCTCAACAGAACCACTTATTTCATGGATGTCTGATGTTACACCATTCTTTTTCAAAAACTCGTTGAGTGCCCTAGGGTAGCTTGTCGCAATGCGCTTTCCCTGCAAATCACTAATCCCGGTATAAGCCTGTTCTTTGGGTATCGCAATAGATAAACGACATTTGCCGAAACCCATTCGCTCGATGATCTGAACATCTTTGTTTTTTTCAAGCATTACATTCTCACCAACAATTCCAATATCGGCCACTCCTTCTTCAACGTACTGAGGAATATCATCGTCGCGAAGCAAAAAAACCTGCAGTGGAAAATTATCTGCCTCTGCTTTTAATTTATTGAGGCCGTTATTAAATTCGATTCCTGCTTCTTTAAGCAGACGAATGGAGTCCTCATACAAGCGACCTGATTTTTGAATGGCAATTTTTAACATTGTTTATGAATTTTAAATTTATAAAAAAAGGGCTTACCTGTTTGGTAAGCCCTTGATATAGGAAGTGTATAGTTTCTTTTGAGTTTATACAATGCCATCTCAGCTTACCTTTCGGCAAGTATGATGATGATGGATATGTAACATTGATTTCATTGCTGGGCAAATGTATAGATTTAATTGCATACAAGTCAAATTTATTTTGGCAGTACTAATTTGAGTACATTTGAATAAATACTAATTACTATGAAAAACTATGTCATTGTTGCGTTTTCCCTCCTTCTCCTGTTTGGTTTTAAGCCAGATCTGTCCGCCTATAAATTATTTGATTCTGCCGGGAAGGAAACAAATTATGCTCAACTTTTGAAGGAAGCAAAGTCCGCGGATGTGATATTGTTTGGCGAGTTGCATGACAATCCGATCAGTCATTGGTTGCAATTACAACTCACCCGTGATCTGGCAGATCTTAACAAAGGTTCATTAATTTTTGGAGCAGAAATGTTTGAAGCCGATGATCAGATTGCGATCAATGAATATCTTGCTGGAAAAATCACAGAGAAAACTTTTTTGGCGGAAGTTAAATTATGGCCAAATTACAAAACTGATTATAAGCCCTTGATGGAATTAGCGAAAACAGAGAATATCCCGTTTATCGCAACCAATGTTCCAAGAAGGTATGCGAACCTGGTTTATTCAAAAGGGATAAATCAACTTGATAGCCTGGATCCGGAATCAAAAAAATGGATGGTGCCTTTGCCAATGAAATACGATGCCGATCTGAAATGTTATAAGGACATTATTTTATCAGCAGGAGGACATGGTGGTGAGAACCTGCCTAAATCCCAGGCCTTAAAGGATGCTACAATGGCGTATTTTATTATGAAGAATCTTGAGAGTAAAAAGAAATTCATTCATTATAACGGAGCATATCACAGCAATTTCCATGAAGGGATTGAATGGTATTTAAAACAATCCATGCCTCAACTAAAGGTCTTAACTATCAATACATCTCAGCAGAACGGGATTGACACACTTTCAAAAGAGGCTTTTAAGAGTGCTGACTTTATTATTTGCACTCCTGAAAACATGACGAAGACACACTAAGGATTATTCCAGTTTCCCCTGCAGATTTTCCCAGTTCTGCATTTCGGATTCAAGTTGTTTTTTCATCTGCTCATAATTCGCAAATGCTTCCTTGTCATTCATTACAACCTGGTATTGATCAGGATCAGCAAGCTTATCATCAAACAGTTTAATTTCGGTTTCGAGGCGGTCTATTTCTTTTTCAGAACGGGTGATCAGAGTTTTGATATTCTTTAATTCCTTTTCACGCTCATCATTTTTTGGTTCTGTTTTTTTAACAGGCACAACTACTTCCACTTTTGCTTTCACGAATGGATTCTTGGAAGTATTCATTTCAGCAAGGCGATCCATTTTTAATTTTTGCATGAATTCAACAATGCCGCCCAAATGTTCTCTTACTTCACCGTTTTTAAACTCATACATCTTATCTACAAGGTCGGTAAGGAAATCCCTGTCGTGAGAAACAATGATGGCCGTCCCTTCATAAGCAAGAATCGCACGCTTCAGCACTTCCTTGCTTCTGATATCAAGGTGATTTGTTGGCTCATCGAGAATGAGGAGGTTATAAGGCTGAAGAAGTAATTTACACAAGGCAAGTCTACCGCGTTCACCCCCGCTTAATACGCGTACTTTTTTATCAATATCATCACCGCCGAAAAGAAATGATCCAAGCATGGTTCTCACTTGCTTTCTTACATCTCCAACCGCCAGTTCATCGATGGTTTCAAATACGGTTTTATTCGGATCCAGCTTTTCAGCCTGATCCTGCGCAAAATAGCCCATCATCACG
>JALYRR010000285.1 GCA_030855265.1 Bacteroidota bacterium
ATGTGGGTATGGGTGGTTTGCACGGACAAATGACCCGGCAGAAAGCCAATAATTATTATGATTTGCTGCTCAATGAAGAAACCTCCCGCTACGTTTACAGGATTCTTGCAATGAAAGAAATCATTTCAAGACCTAAAGTATATGGCTTTATGCTACGTAAAAAAGATTTGTATCCGCCGTTAGCCACGAAAAAAATTTCCGTTGATTCTACCATTACCGACCTTGCCGATTTTGCTATTGCCCAGGGAAGTAATTATAAAATCCTGAAACTTTTCAATCCATGGTTGAGGACGATTAAACTTGATAACCCTCAGAATAAAAAATATGTGATTGAGCTACCGAAAGGCGGAATGACTATCTACGACCTGGATGGGAACTATTCAGGAAGTAACAAACTCACAGCTGTGGATTCTGTAAAACTTATTACCATTCCTATGCAACCTGCAGATTCCGCTTTGGCCCCTCTGCCCCGTTAGAACGAAGAATTTACTCCGGAAATCCCCAATTATTCTAATTTCCATCATTGTTCCCCGCCATTCGTTCCGTATCTTTGCAATCTTAAAAAAGAGCACATCGTCCATTCATCCGGCGTTTATATAAAGAAAGAGATCAACCATGTCAGAGAACACAATAAGTGAAATCGAATACTTGGAAGTAATAGGTGCGCGGGTTCATAATTTAAAGAATATCGATGTAACAATTCCCCGAAATAAACTGGTAGTGATCACCGGCCTTAGCGGCAGTGGGAAATCCTCTCTGGCATTCGACACCATTTATGCCGAAGGTCAACGCAGGTACATTGAAAGCTTCTCCGCGTATGCACGCCAATTCCTTGGAAACATGGAACGCCCTGACGTAGATAAGATCTCCGGACTCAGCCCAGTAATTTCAATTGAACAAAAAACTGTAAATAAAAATCCGCGTTCAACAGTAGGAACTATCACTGAGATCTATGACTTTCTTCGTTTGTTGTATGCAAGGGCTTCAGATGCCTATTCGTATGTGACTGGTGAAAAAATGGTCCGCTATTCAGATGATCAGATCATTCACCTGATTCTTGAAAAATTCGACTCTAAAAAAGTATTGATCCTCTCTCCTGTTGTAAAAGGAAGAAAAGGCCACTACCGTGAATTATTTGAGCAAATCAAAAAGTGGGGATACCTGCGTGTGCGGATTGATGGTGAAGTGCATGAATTAACAAAGCGTATTCAACTTGACCGATATAAAGTTCATGATATTGAGATCGTGATTGATCGCCTCGAAGTAAATGCAGAGTCAAGACAACGTATCAATGAATCCCTGCAACTGGCCATGAAACAAGGCAAAGGCATTATTATGGTGCAGCCTTTCGAGCCGGGAGATTTTGAGGATAAGTTCGGAAAGGTGGAGTATTACAGCAGGCATTTAATGTGTCCGACCTCCGGAGTTTCCTACGATGAGCCTCAGCCGAACCTTTTCTCTTTCAACTCTCCGTATGGCGCATGTCCGAAATGTAACGGTCTGGGCGTGATCTCGGAGATCGATATCAATAAGATCATCCCGAACAAAAAAACTTCAATCAACAAAGGTGGTATCGCACCAATCGGTGCATTTAAAAGTACCTGGATCTTTAAACAATTACAGGCTATTGGTGATAAATACGGATTTACACTCGATAGTCCGATGGAAGATATTTCTGACGAAGCTATCAATACAATCCTTTTCGGTTCGGATGAGGTTTTCAAAATTAAACAATACAGCGACAGTTCTGCAACAAGCTATAGCATCGCATTTGAAGGAATCGCATCTTTCATATCAAAACAGAATGATGAACAAAGCTCACCGACCATTGAAAAATGGATTCAGGGGTTTATGAATAAAGTAACCTGTCCGAAATGCGAAGGCTCACGACTCAAAAAAGAAGCGCTGCATTTTAAGATCGCTGACAGAAACATTGCTGAACTTGCACAGATGGGAATCATTGAATTAGATGAATGGTTCAATGATCTCGAAAAACGATTGAGTTCTAAACAAAACATTATTGGAAAAGAAGTATTAAAAGAGATCCGTACCCGCATTCGTTTTCTTTTGGATGTTGGACTTGATTATCTTTCTTTAAACAGAAGTTCAAGAACATTATCCGGAGGAGAAGCTCAGCGGATCAGATTGGCAACGCAGATAGGCTCTCAGCTAGTTGGAGTACTTTATATTCTGGATGAACCGAGCATTGGCTTACATCAGCGTGATAACATGAGGCTGATCACGGCACTAAAAAACCTGAGAGATATAGGGAACTCTGTGCTTGTGGTTGAACACGATAAAGAAATGATTCTGACGGCTGATCATGTTTTAGATATTGGTCCAGGTGCTGGAGTTCATGGCGGACAGGTGATTGCTCAGGGAACTCCGAAAGAGATCCTGAAATACCACACACTTACCTCCGACTACATCAACGGGATCAAAGAAATAAAAATCCCTCAGGAACGAAGAAAAGGAAACGGCAAAACACTTACTCTCCGTGGTGCAACAGGGAATAATCTTAAGAACGTAACAGCGGAATTTCCGTTAGGGAAACTGATTTGTGTAACCGGTGTTTCCGGAAGCGGTAAGTCAACATTGATCAATGAAACACTTTATCCAATACTTAATAAACATTTTTACCGAGCAGAGAAAAAACCAATGCCTTTCAAGTCGATCATGGGACTTGAGCACATTGACAAGGTAATTGATATTGACCAATCGCCTATTGGTCGCACACCAAGAAGCAATCCGGCAACCTACACCAACGTGTTTTCTGATATCAGAAATTTATTTTCAGAAGTTCCAGAAGCAAAAATCAGAGGATACAAACCGGGACGCTTTTCTTTTAATGTAAAAGGAGGTCGCTGCGAAACCTGTCAGGGCGCAGGTTTAAGAACCATAGAAATGAATTTCCTGCCGGATGTTTATGTGAATTGTGAAACTTGCAACGGAAAACGTTACAACAAAGAAACACTTGAGATTCGTTTCAAAGGAAAGTCTATCAGCGATGTATTAAACATGACCATTGATGTTGCTGTTGAATTCTTTTCAGGCATCCCATCCATCCTGATCAAAATAAAAACCCTTCATGATGTCGGACTAGGATATATCACTCTCGGTCAGCAAAGCACAACATTGTCCGGAGGCGAAGCGCAACGCGTTAAACTTGCCACCGAGCTTTCCAAAAGAGATACCGGCAATACGTTTTACATTCTTGATGAACCAACTACAGGTTTGCATTTTGAGGACATCAGGATCTTACTTGAGGTTCTTGATAAATTGGTAAACACAGGCAATACGGTTCTGGTTATTGAGCATAACATGGATATAATTAAAGTTGCCGACCATATCATTGACCTTGGAATGGAAGGCGGAAACGCAGGAGGGCAAATTCTTTGCGAAGGCACACCTGAAGAAATCATTAAAAATAAAGTAAGCTACACAGCAAAATATCTGAAGGAGGAATTAAAATAAATCATGAACCATAGGCAAGTTCAGCTGAACTGAATTTATAATTAAAGTATATTCGCATTAGAAACAGGAAGAAAATCAGAAATGACAAATAACGACGAAGATAAAATCAGGCTTGCGTTTGCAAACAAAGACTGGAACGATATAAAAGCAACCGATTCATGGCAGATCTTTAAGATCATGAGTGAGTTTGTTGAAGGTTTTGAAAAAATGAGCCGAATTGGACCTTGTGTTTCGATCTTTGGATCAGCACGTACAAAAGTGGAGAATCCATACTATTTGCT
>JALYRR010000113.1 GCA_030855265.1 Bacteroidota bacterium
GGTAATACTTGCACCAGTGTGTAAGCGGACAGATCTCACACTTCGGGCTTCGGGCAACGCACACATATCTTCCGTGCAGGATCAGCCAGTGATGGGCAATCGCGATCTTGTCTTCCGGGATATACCTTACCAGCTGCTTTTCTGTTTCCAGGGGAGTAGTTGAATTGGTCGTCAGTCCGATCCTAGCCGACACCCTGAACACATGAGTGTCCACCGCCATTGCAGGCTTCTCATACACCACCGACGCAATTACATTGGCAGTTTTTCTTCCTACTCCCGGTAGCTTCTGCAATTCTTCTATGTCAGATGGAACCACATTCTTAAACTCATTGACCAGCATATGAGCCATTCCTACCAGATGCTTCGCCTTGTTATTCGGATAGCTGATACTTCGGATGTACTGAAAAACTTCATCACTACTTGCAGCTGCCATTACCTCGGGGACAGGGAATGCTTTGAACAATTTCGGTGTGACCATATTCACCCGCTTGTCGGTACATTGAGCAGAAAGGATCACTGCAACCAATAATTCATAGGGATTCCCGTATTGCAGCTCCGTCTCCGCAACGGGCTGATGGGTGCTGAAATATCCTATAACTTTTTCGAAGCGTTCTTTTTTGGTCATACCTGCTTCCAAAATTAGATAAAAAGACAGCATTCAGGAAAGTATTCAAAGAATAAAAAAAATCCCCGGATGTTGATTCCGGGGATTGTAAAAATTATCTGCAAATTACTTTGTCGACCTTGGCCGTTTTTCCGTCACTGCATTTTATAATATAAACACCTTTCGGATAAGTGCTCAGATCAACCTCGTACCTCGTTTCATTTATATCTTTCTCAGTATAGATCATTTCACCAAGAACAGTATAAATTTCGATATTGAATTGCACACCCTCCATCATGACGGTAAAATGACCGTCGTTCGGATTAGGAAAAACTTCCAGATCTTCTGGCACAGTGGTTTTTGAAGAAGATGTGGTTTGGCTCATTTCTACGTCCGGCGATTGTTGTTCACGTGTTGTGAGATTACTGTTTCCAATAATATCACATGCATGAATATAGGCGCTGAAATACCCGTTGGTAGAAGCTGAAAATCCCGGATTTAATTCGACATAATGTCCTCCGCGATATAAAACATTTCCTCCGGTGATTTGCTGTGATGAAGCAATATATATTTGAGCTTCCTGGAATGTATTTGTGTTTGTTGCGCCAGTCAATGTTAAGGTATAGTTTTGTGGACATGCCAGGCTTGATTCCCAAATACCGCGACCATAGGTTGCTGCACGAAGAACATTTTTTCCATAATTAATTTCCAGGTCAGAAACAGTGACACATGGTAATTGGTAACTGAAGCATTCCCACTGAAGCATGGTTGCATTCCGATAGAAAACGCCTACATCCGTAGCAATATACAACCCATCATTTGTTCCTCTTTCATATACAAGGTCATTCATCGGAATCCCAGGCAATCCTGTAGAGTAATCGCTCCAGGTTGTTCCTCCGTCGCCGGAATAACAAACCCTATTTCCTGCATCCACACCATCCCAGGTAATCCATAATCTGTTGGAATTGTAAGGGTCAACCTCAATATGACTGATTGTACCCCAAGCTAGATAACCAAGACCGGTGTTTGGAGCAATATCTGTCCAGGTAGCACCATGGTTTGTTGTTTTAAAGAAAATATTGGAATAATTGCCTCCCCACACCTGCCTAGAATATGATGCATAGATCACATTGGGATTATTCGGAGCGGGCATTACACACCGTAGTGCATATCCAGCAGGAACAGCAACAAAATTCGACAATTGTGTCCATGTTGGACTTGGAGCTCTTGGATTTGCGCATTCCCAGACATCATGATATCCGACATACAACTTTTTATCGGTATCATTAATTTCTATAGGGCGTGTTGTTCTGGAAGTACCTGGAGGCTGCGGAAACCAGCTCCATGAAATTCCTGCATTTGTTGATCTGTTTAATGTATTGCCACCACCATTCACACACAGATACATGTAGTTTGGATCTACCTGATCTATCTCACAATCGTAAGCATCGCCAACGATTACGGTTTGCCAGGCACCATTTGTATTTGTAATAACACCGTTATCCTGAGTTCCTCCAGCAAATACGTCCGGAGCCAGGTCAGAATTTCCAATACCATAAAACTGTGTAATGGCAAGTCCGTTCCCATTGATGTTTGACCAGGTGCTTCCACCGTTTACACTTTTACTAACCCCGCCATCTGTGCCAAGATAAACAATATCAGAACCCCCACCAATGCTTCCGGATGCAATGTGAATAGCTCTGATATCTGCATGAGTCGTTGGAGCATTATAATATGAAATCAACGACCAGTTTACACCAGCATTGGTTGTTTTGTAAGTTAAGGCGTTTCCCATATACATCACATTCGGATCAGTTGGAGAGACTTCGAACTGATAATCGAAAAAACCTATTTGAATCGGATTGACCATTGGCAAACTCCAGGTACTTGTTGCGTTTGTATAATTCGAAATATACGTTTGAGAGCTTAACAAGGAAATATTCACTTCATTGTAAACAACATAAAGCATATCAGGTGTTGCAGGAGAAATATCCATTTCAAATCTCTCCACAAGATATCCTGAATTTACAATAGCAGGAGTAATGTTTGTTACGTTCCAAGCCATACCATTCAGCTCAAGCTTCCATATACGTGCTCCTGAATTACAGGTGTTCCAGTCAATCTCACTGACGAATACAACATTACTGTTGCCTGGAAGAATTTCAATATCTGCTAATTTCAATGGAATCCAGCAAGAAGGCGATACTGTATGAATGGAGGTCCAACTTGTTCCGCCGTTAGTGCTTCTCCACACATCATAATCAGTAATAGCATATACAATATTCGTATTGGTGGGATCAACCCGAAGTCGTTGAGTTGTTATACCCTGTGACGGAGTATATGTTAATCCTGTTGTGTTCCATGTATTACCTCCATCGGTAGATTTTAAAACACCAACTCCATAACCTGATCTACTTCCAGTAGAAATATACACCGTGTTTGGTGAGATAGGATCAATCAGAATATCAGTGATTCCCATTCCCGGATATTTCAGATAATCCGTTTTGGAAACCCAGTTCAAACCTCCATCCACAGTTTTCCATATGCCTGAATTGTTTGATCCGGCATAGATAATATTGGAATTTGTGGGATGCTTCTCAACCGCAGAAATAAGTCCCATTGTTTGATTTGGAGCATTGGTAGGCCCCAGCAGCTGCCAAGAAGAAGGATAGGGACCAGTTGAGTTACAGACAGGGCTTGCTGCATAACTGGAATATGCATTAAACAGGTTAGAAAACTTTCCATTCGTTTCTACGTTGGTTGTTCCAACCCGTGATTCCCAAAAATCACTCCATCGCATAAACTGGGTATGACTCAGCCTGTCTCCTTCCGTTTCTTCACCATATTCGATTTCAGAAGGCGGATACAAATCAAAGTGAGCTATAACCTGATTCTTAATATCAAAATAGTTTGCGTTATCAGCTAACATCAGGATATTCCAATCCGGTGGTTGGGGTAATCTTTCTCTTTGTGCATTTATTCCAAAAGGAAGGCAAAAAAGTGAAAGTATCAGTAAAAAGATTTTATTTTTCATGTTTATACGTTTTAGTGTTTCTTAAGACTCTCTACTTCTTTTTGAATGCTTTCAAGCTTTTTGTTTTGCTCAATGAGGTACAAAGTCAATTCTTCAATTTTCTCAAGTAATTTTGCATCCATTTTCCCAAGATCAACACCTTCTTTAACAACATTCTCAGCAGAAGGAACATTTGGAAGGTGGTTATTTTCTGTAATAAACAGTTCCACTTCATTCAATGACCGAAGTTGGTAGTCATCCGCGAACACATAATCGGCCCAGTCAACAGTATTCTTAACTGCAACTTTTACTTTTTCCGTCAGAATTCCTGTTTCAACAAAAAGTTTATAGTTTGTATTTGGAATAGACACAACGGCCGGATCACCAATCAAAACGTTTCCATTTACAGTAAGCTGTGCTGTCGGATTGTTGGTGTTGATCCCAACCTTTCCATTGTTCTTCAGAAAAAGGAAATAGTTTCCGCCACCTGCAGTTGCGCCAAATGGTCTCCAGAAATTCATCCCTTCAAATCCGGGAGTAGATTCTTCATATTGAAGTGACCACTCTCCATTCGGTGCGGTTGTGGATGTTCCACCGAATAAAATGGAAGGACCGCCCAATCCAGATTCAGTCCCCGTGATTCTTACTGCTCCATTACTAACATGAAACTTGTTTAGGGGACTCGTTGTTCCAATTCCTAAACTTCCTGAACTTTTTAAAATAAATCCGGCAGTCGTGGAAGTGTTCATAAATAACATATCGGCAGTTCCACCTGGATTTGTATTTTGGAAAATTACCGAGCCTGCGCCTGTAAGAACTCCAGTTGCGGGATTGGAAGTAAAAAACATTTTAAATCCTCCTACTTGCCCAGCCGTTCGCTCAACAAAAAAAGGAACTGCTCCGGTATTGGCTATGTGTAGCAAAGCGGAAGGTGCGGTTGAACCGATTCCTACGTTCCCAGTATTAGTGATCCGCATCCTTTCAATATTTGAGGTTTTAAAAATCGCGTGATAATTATTGCTGGACCCAAGAAATTGAGCCGGGTTGGGCGCGGTTCCGGTTAAAGTAGTTGATGCGGTTGTTGATTGCGCATTTACATGCTGGCAGAAAGCAATAAATGCTGTAGCAAGAACAATTTGTCTGAGTTTCATTGTGTGGTTTTTTTGGTTTATAGATATGAAATTATTTTTCTGCAAACCTATCCTTCAAATCGCTAAGAATACTTACCATTCGATAGCTTTACTGCAAAGGAATAACCGTTTGATAAGTTTTCTGCACGATTAATTTCAATTACTATGTTGAAATGGAAAAAAACATACTTTCGTAGAAATTCAGATGACAAGATTTTATTTACTTTTTTCTTTATTGGTATCACAAGCATTTCTCACCTGTTTTGCCCAACAGCTGAAATTTGAGCAACTTGACCTTAATCACGGACTGCCTTCCACGGAAGTGTATAATTTGTATAAGGATAAACAAGGCTATATTTGGGCATTTACCGAATTCGGTGTTGTAAAACACAATGGCCACAGTTTTATTCCAGTGTGCACAAACCTTCGTCTTAACGAAGCGGGAATTTATGCCATCACAGAATCGCCACTTGGTGATTTGTATATCGGAAGCTCAAAAGGGAAAATTTATAAAGTAATAAACGATAGCGCCATTCAGGTAGAAGGATTTGAGAAGAACACGGCTGACCTTTTGAAAAACAACGAAATTTTCTATGATTTAAAGATTGATGAAGACGAGAATATCTGGTACACGACATTTTATAAGAGCTTTATGTTTTCTCAAAAAACGGGCAAAACCATTGAGTTAAGCAAGAAGCCGGAATATTCAAAAGGCATTCATTTCAAGGAGCTTACCAATTCCTATTTCCTCATCAAATCAGAAATATGCAGCCGTGAAGAAGGATTTATCCGAGTGCAGAATTTAAAAGGGAATATAGAAGCAGACGTAAAGACACCGCTCTTAATCATGGAAAGAAATTCTATGATCAAGAAAGGCAACCGCTACTACTTTCTCCTGTCGGAAAAAGTTATTCTTCTGGATGAGCGAAAACAGCTTCACACCTACAAGCTCCCTGACGCAAGTATAAGCTTTAAAGCGGCTCCTTCCGGTAACATCTGGGTAGCTACAAATTCCGGGCTTATTGAGCTCGATCCCGGATTAAATTTTCTTTCAAAATACCTGACTGAAGTAATCATAGCGGATATCCTGTTTGATGATCAGGATGGATTGTGGATATCCAGCATTGGCCAAGGCGTTTTTCATTGTAAAAGTGTTTCAATTCGATATTTTAACAATATACCCGAATTGCGGGGGAACATCAGCTTGCTCAAATCATTTGGAAAATTTCTCATTATCGGCACATCCGATGGAGGCCTTTATAAATATGAAAAAGGGCAAGTGGAAGCCATTCGCTCCATAAAGAACAATTATCACGTTACCGATGCGATTCAAACCGGAAACGGGTACCTGATTGGGACAAAAAGGATTTTTTATGCACTTGATTCAAATTTCCTCCCGATCTCTTACAATAGTGATACAAGAGCAAGTTGCTATGGGTTTGCTAAGGGACTGAACGACACCATCCTTGTGCTCAGTGGTTCGGCTGTTATGAAGTATCACAATAAAAATCTTGCCTACCTGATTGCGACTCCCCGGAAAACAAAAAGCATGATCAGTGATGAGGAAGGCAATATTTACCTGGGCGCATCGGAAGGCCTATTTCTTTTAAATGAAAAGAAATTTATTAAATCTGAAAATTTCAATTTGCTGAAGAATAAAAACATCAATAAACTTGTTCGGGATCAATTTAAAAACATATGGGTTTGCACAAAATGGGACGGACTTTATAAACTTACGCCTGACAACAGCCTTGTTAATATCCCCGGACTACCTACAAATGGCATTATCTATATTCATTTTGTTCATGATTCGATTGTTGTGCTTTTGACAAATAAAGGAGTGTTTTTCAATAAATTAAACTCTATATCTGACCTCCCTGAATGGAGAATGTTGCTGGGGAGTGAAGCAATCAGCACTTCATTATTGGATGGGAAATTATTTATAGCTACTAAACAGGGCCTGACAAGTATACCGGTAAAGGACATTGAAAGATTTTTCTCTTCGCGCTTCTACCTGACTTCACTTTTCTGCAAAGGAAAAAAAATATCTCCTGAAAATATTTCGCTTCAACACAATGAAAATGAACTCTTGTTCAATTTTGATGTATTGGACTATCATGGCCATGGAACGCTGCTATCCTATTCCTTAACAGGCCCATATAAAAACAAAGGATGGATCACAGGAAATCAGCTTCACCTACAAAATCTTGAACCGGGCTCCTACTCGATTACAATAATGGCTTTGAATGGCTTTTCTCCCAATGGACTAAAAACGATCGTTATACATTTCAATATTAATCCGGCTTTCTGGCAAACCGGAATATTCCACTTTGAAGTAATTCTTCTAACCCTATTATTGATTATTCTCATTCTATTTATTATCTATCGAAAATTAAAGAAACGCGCGGAACGAAAATCGATGATACTTGGAATGATTGTGCAGTCAAGGCTAACAGCATTAAAATCCCAAATGAACCCTCATTTCATATCCAATTCTATTACTGCTGTTCAGGAATTGGTTCTGACAGACCAGATAGACAATGCGAACCAGTACCTTGCCAAATTCAGCTTATTGATCCGTAATGTTCTCAACTACTCTGATCGCTTCGCAGCGAGTCTGAATACAGAATTACAGATCATAGACCTCTATATACAATTAGAGCAGCTCCGCTTTAATAACAAGTTTACGTTTGAGGTTGATATTGATCCTCTTATCAACAAAAATGGAACATACATTCCTCCTTTGATCACCCAGCCTTTTGTGGAAAATGCCATATGGCACGGGCTGTTGCCACTTAAGGGAAAACGGATTCCAAAACTTTCACTGATAATGAATATGTCTGCTTCAGGACTAAACATTTCAATCATCGATAATGGTGTGGGACGTCAGAAAAAAGTTTCGCCAGAACTTGCTGAAAATTCAAAAAAATCAAGGGCGACCGACTTAACAATGAAAAGAATAGAATCGCTTAATGTGATGTATTCAACTAACGAGATTTCAATAACTTTTACCGACCTGTTTGATGAAGTTCAACAGCCGGCCGGATTGAGAGTAGAAATCCATTTTCCAACTCACGTATTAGATGCATTAAAAAATGAAAAAGATAAGCACGATATTGATCGATGATGAAAGTGCCAACCTCAAGGTTCTGGCGAGCCTGCTAAGACGACATTGTCCCCAGGTAGAAATCTGCGGACTGGCATCCTCAGCTGAAGAAGGCTTTGAGGTCATCAACCTGCTTAGACCCAGTTTGATTTTTCTGGACATCAGGATGCCCAACCAGAGTGGATTTGACTTGCTCAGGATGTTTGATTGCATCAATTTCCACGTGATATTTGTCTCCGCTTTTGATGAATATGCCATCAATGCATTTGAATTCAGTGCGATCGATTATATCCTGAAACCAATTGATCACACAAAGCTAACAGCAGCCGTAGAAAGAGCGGTTCAGAAAATCAATAGCCTGGACAATGATAATATGATCCACTTTATTAAAACACTTGAGGAAAAAAGTAGCCTGATCAGAAATATTTCCCTTCATAAAAATGGGAAAGTAAATCTAATCAACCTGGATGAGGTCAGCTATATTGAAGCCGCCAGAGGATACAGTGAGGTGGTAACTGAGAGCGGTTGTAAATTCATTTCTGCTAAATCACTTACAGAATACGAAATGATGCTTTCAGGTCATAAAAATTTTATCCGGGTGAATAAAAGCTTCATTATCAATGCAGATCATCTCCAGGAATATACCAAAGGAGAAACCTGTTTTATCACGTTGAAAAACCAGCATGCAGAGATAGAAGTTTCCAGGCGAAAAAAAACGAGCATCATTCACTTTTTGAAAAGCAGCCAGATTTTTTAAATGTAAATGGCCGAGTCACTCGATGACTCCTCTTTCGTGAGGCCCCAAAAACCGGATAGTATGATTTTCTGTTCGCTCTTTGATGAAAGATCAAAGCCTCACCCCAATTATACAAACATCATCAACTTGCTCAAGGCTTCCTTTCCAGTTTTCAAATGTCTGGTCCAGGTAATCACATTGCGCCTGCATTGGTTGTTCATTGATCTGAAGCAAAATTTTCTGCAACTGCTTATACTTGAATTTTTTTCCTTTTTCTCCCCCGAACTGATCCGAAAAACCATCAGTAAAAAAATAGAGTGTGTCATTCTTTTCTGACTGAAAGCGGATGGAAGAAAAAGCAGCCACTTCTTCACCAACGAAATTACCGATGGGTTGTTTATCGGGTTGAAGAATAGCTCCCATTTCATGAAAGAAACTGGAGGATTCAGGCCAGGATTGTCTTTTCGGATTAATGATCCATACAGGATTATTGGCTCCGGCAAAATCAATGGACTGGTTTTTTTTATCAAAAACACATATCGACAGATCCATTCCATCCCTGATCGTGCTATACTCTTCACGCTGATTCAATGTGGTGTTTACATGCTTGTTCAGAAAATTAAGCATATCAGCTGCTCCTGGATCTTCAAAAAAATTCAATGCTTCTGTCAGCCCGTTTGCACCAACTATACTCATAAAGGCTCCGGGAACACCATGTCCTGTACAATCTACTACCGCAAAATAGACCTTATTATTTTTTTCTTTTAACCAGTAAAAATCTCCGCTCACAATATCTTTCGGCTTGTATAATATAAAATGATCCGGAATAAATTTCTTCATAAGATCAACAGGAGGAAGTATGGCTTCCTGAATGTGCTTCGCATATTTGATGCTGTCCACAATATTTTTATTCTGTTCGGCAAGTAAACCATTCTGGTAAGTGATCTTTTTCCTTGCACTCTTATTAAGACGATAACTTCTGTAAATAAGAAAACTAAAAACAGAAAAGATCCCAAGGGTTATGATAAAAGAATAAATGATTGTGTTTTGTTTGCTGATCTTATCTGAAAGGTTTTTCTGCATCAACTCCTGACGAAGGCTCTCTACTTCTCTTTGCTTATCAAATTCGTATGTCATTTGCATTTGTGTAATCTCTCTTGATTTATCATCATTCTTTAAACTATCACGGAGATTGATGAATTCTTTGTAATGAATGAAGGCATTCCCACCATCCCCCATTTTATCATAGATCAGGTATAGCTTTTCATGAGATTGTTTTACAGAATAAGTGCTGCCGGCCTTTTTTGCGAGAATTAAAGAAAGTTTTACTGTATCAAGTGCCTTTTTGTATTCTTTTTCTTCGATCAAAGCACTTGCAATGTAATCAAGCGTAATGGCAATGCTATTAACATCCTTCATCCCTCTCCACAAGGCAATACTCCGTTTAAAATTGGCCAACGCTTTGCCTGTCTCTTTTTCATAGCCCAGATAATGAAGACCTATGTTTTCACAATTGGTAGCAATGCCTCTGACATCATTGTTTTTCTCGTTCAACACCAGTGCTTTTTGAAAATACTCAAGAGAACGATCAGGATCATTTTTCTCTGAAAACAAAAGTCCGAGATTATTATAAGTAGCTGCCAGACCACTTGTAGAACCTGTTTTCAAATGAATGGCTTCACATTTTTTATAATACTCAAAAGCCTTATCATAATCTTTCTGGATCGCATTAACGATCGCTATGTTATTAAACGAATTGGTAATCTGAGCCGTATCCTTATAATTTTCAGCAATAGAAAGGGCTTTCAGGCAATTGTCCATCGACTCTTTATAAATTCCTTTTTCCCGATAAATGAGTGCTTTACCATTTAATGCTCTGGCCAGCTTAATCATTACATTATTCTTGCTGTAATATAAAGCCGCTTTCTCATAATAGCTTAAAGAGGAATCAAGCAAGCCCTCGTTCTGATAATATTGCTTAGCTATGATAAGCGCATAATTCGCTTTCAGAGAATCATGTGGTGCATTTTTAAGCAGAAGCTTTAACGAATCGATCTGGGCGTTTAATCCGAAAGTGCAGAAAAAAAAGATGATAAAAGAAACTCGACGAGACATAGGTTTCAAATGTAGCAAAAAAATCGGCAGAACCAATGCCTTAGCCTAGTTCTGACTATATCTTAATCATATTATTAAGAAGGATCATGTGTGAAATATACAACATTCTACCACAACTGTGTAATTTTCAGGCTTGGGATTTCTTCATCTTTGCCCGTAAGTATTACAAACAAACAACCTATGAAAATCTTTAATTTATTCTCTTTATTACTTTTAATTAATGCAGGATTACTAGCACAGAGTAACACAGAAAGCTACGAAAATCAATTCAACAGAGCTGAAAAAATATTCTCCGAAGTTTATAAAGATGAAAAGGATGAGTCCATGTCCTTGTCGAAACTAGGATATGCTCCTGCCCGGCCCATTTTTGTTTCTTTATTCGAGCAAGATCCGGCAAACATGAATATTGCATGCAAGTTGGGGATCTGCTTTCTTGGTTCAAGAAAAGACAGGGCACAGGCAATTCCTTACCTGGAAAAAGCAGTTACCTCCGTTTCAGATAATTCAAACACTGATTCATACACGGAGAAAAAAGCACCGGTGATTGCATTCAAATTGCTGGGGGATGCCTACCATCTGAACAATGAATTTGACAAGGCAATTGTTGCCTACGAAAACTATATTGCTGCTGCGGGAAACAAAAATTCCAGCAAGGCAGTAATAGAAATGGCTAAACGAAAAATAGAAATGTGCAAAGTTGGAAAAGTCTTAATGGCCAACCCGGTTAAACTAAAGATTCAGAACCTTGGAAGCTCAGTTAATTCAGCTTACGCAGATTACTCACCTGTAATTTCAGCCGATCAGCAAACCTTGTTTTTTACTTCACGCAGGCCGGAAACGACAGGCGGACAAAAGGATTCTGATGGAAATAATATGGAGGATATTTACAAATCCGACAAAACATCAACTGGTTGGGCTAAAGCAAGTAACATCGGAACCAGGATTAATACTGAATGGCATGAAGCTACCGTGGGTGCTTCACCTGACGGACAAATGATCCTTATCTACAAAGATGATATGGGTGATGGAAATATATACAGTACCATACTCGATGGAGATGTATGGAGCAGCCCAATTAAACTGAATGATAATATCAATACTAAACACTGGGAACCAAGCGCTTTTATTTCAGCCGATGGAAACACCCTGTATTTCACCAGCGACAAGCCTGATGGCTTCGGAGGAAGAGATCTTTATACAAGCAAAAAAACTTCCGAAGGTGACTGGGGAAAAGCGGTAAACATGGGAGCAAACATCAATACAAAATATGATGAAGATTCTCCTTTTATTCATCATAACGGTCGTGCCCTGTCGTTCAGCTCCAGCGGACACAACACAATGGGAGGATTTGATATTTTCACAAGCCTTTTATCGGAAGACGGAAGCTGGTCAGAACCTGTGAATGCAGGAAGTCCGATCAACACATCCGACGATGATATTTTTTATGTAATGAGTCCTGATAATCTGAATGCTTATTTATCCTCTTACCGTGAAGGTGGATTTGGTGAAAAGGATAATTACCTCGTGACTTTCCTTGATCGCAAAGGAACTCCATTAACCCTGGTAAAGGGATTTGTAAAAGATGAATCCGGATTGGCTCCTAAAAA
>JALYRR010000286.1 GCA_030855265.1 Bacteroidota bacterium
GAAAGTGCATTGACCGCCTTGGTACCAACACCATTCAGTCCAACTGATTTCTTAAACGCCTCGGAATCATATTTTGCACCGGTATTGATCTTGGAAACCACATCAACCAGTTTACCAAGAGGAATTCCGCGGCCGTAATCCCTTACACGTACCGAGCGCTCTTTAATGGTAATATCGATACTTCTTCCATTCCCCATTACAAACTCATCGATACAGTTATCAATGGTTTCTTTTAAGAGGATATAAATTCCGTCGTCAGGGGAAGATCCATCACCCAGCTTTCCGATATACATCCCCGGACGAAGCCGGATGTGTTCGTTCCACTCGAGGGTGCGGATACTGTCTTCGTTATATTTTGCTTCTTTTGTCATTCTGTACAGATTTTGGATATTAGATATTAGATTTTGGATCGGTCTAAGATCCAGCCTCTGACAACTAAATCCGGTTACACGTTAAACCTGAAATGCATCAGATCTCCGTCATTTACCACATATTCTTTTCCTTCCACGCCCATTTTCCCTGCTTCTTTACAGGCTGCTTCCGAACCTAAGGATACAAAATCATTGTATTTAATTACTTCTGCACGGATGAACCCTTTTTCAAAATCTGTATGGATAACTCCGGCAGCCTGAGGAGCTGTCATTCCTTTGGTGATTGTCCAGGCACGCACTTCCTTCACTCCGGCAGTGAAATAAGTCTGTAGATTCAAAATTCTGTATGCTGCTTTGATGAGGTAATTTACGCCCGGCTCGGTTAATCCCATTTCACCAAGGAACATCTGACGTTCCTCATATGTTTCAAGGCCTGCGATTTCGGCCTCCATCGCTGCAGTGATGATCAACACTTCTGCCTTTTCATCCTTCACGGCTTCTTTAACAAGATCTACGTATTTGTTCCCGGTTTTTACGGAAGCTTCATCTACATTACAAACATAAAGAACAGGCTTGATAGTTAACAAACAGCAATCAGCTACATGAACCATGTCATTTTCTGAAAGGTTTGCCGCTCTAGCTGATTTCCCCTGCTCCAAAAGCTCTTTCAGGCCCAGCAGGACATCGTATGCTTTTTTAGCATCCTTGTCATTGCCCGTTTTGGCCATCTTTTCTACTTTCTTGAGTTTCGTCTCAACCGATTCAAGGTCTTTCAACTGTAACTCGGTATCAATGATCTCTTTGTCTCTTACCGGATTTACCGAACCATCCACATGGACTACATTGGGATCATCAAAACAACGAAGAACATGAATGATAGCATTCGTTTCACGGATGTTTGCCAGGAACTTATTTCCAAGGCCTTCTCCTTTGCTGGCTCCTTTTACCAATCCCGCAATATCTACGATTTCAACCGTGGTAGGGACTACTCTTTCCGGGTTTACAAGCTTTTCAAGAGCAGATAGTCTTTCATCCGGTACGGTGATCACACCCACATTCGGCTCTATCGTACAAAACGGGTAATTAGCCGCCTGCGCTTTCGCATTTGATAAACAATTAAAAAGGGTTGATTTCCCAACATTGGGCAATCCTACTATTCCGCACTGTAATGCCATATATCAAAATTTGAATTAAATATTTGCTGATTTGAAATTTGAATTGTGGTACAGAAGCTAAACTCTAGGGTTCATTGATTCTGCCGTTTTCCAATTCTTTTTAAGCCTGCAAATATAGGCATCTCAACAGGTTTTAAAAACACTCTTCCAGCTTAAATTAGCGTAGTTTTCAACATTATAAACATATTTTCAACAATACTCCGCTCACCCGCAAAAAATGGTACTTTTGAAGCGTTTCAATGGTTTTATGCTGTTTTAACCCTCAAAAAAACCAAAAACTTTAAAATTCCTATCTTATTTATGGCTTCACATTCAGAATTAGAAAAAATATCCATTCAGGTCCGCAGAGACATTGTAAGAATGGTTCATGCGGTAAATTCAGGTCACCCGGGTGGATCTCTTGGATGTACTGAATTTTTAGTTTCTCTGTATTTCGGTACCATGAAGCACAACCCGAAGGAATTCTCTATGGATGGTCAAAATGAGGATCTTTTCTTTTTATCGAACGGACATATTTCTCCTGTTTTTTATAGTGTTTTGGCGCGTTCCGGATATTTTCCTGTGAGCGAGTTAGCTACCTTTCGTAAGCTGGATTCTCGTTTACAGGGTCATCCGACTACACATGAAGGTTTGCCTGGAATTCGCATTGCCTCCGGATCACTTGGTCAGGGACTTTCGGTAGCAGTCGGCGCTGCACTTGCAAAAAAACTGAATAAGGATCCACAAATCGTTTACACACTTCACGGGGATGGTGAACTTCAGGAAGGACAGATCTGGGAAGCTGCCATGTACGCTTCTGCAAAAAAGGTAGATAATATCATTTCAACCGTTGACATGAATGGTCAGCAGATCGATGGATCCACTGATCAGGTTTTACACATGGGCGACCTGAGAGCTAAGTTTGAAGCTTTCGGATGGCTGGTTATGGATGTAAAGAACGGAAACAACATTTCTGAAGTGATGGACGTTTTAAAACAAGCAAAATCTGAAACCGGAAAAGGCAAACCGATCATGATCCTGATGAAAACAGAGATGGGTCACGGAGTTGACTTTATGATGGGAAGCCACAAATGGCACGGGGTTGCGCCGAATGACGACCAATTGGCACAGGCTTTGACCCAGAACCACCTCGATGATCAGACAGATTATTAGAGACAAGAGACAAGAATAATAGAATAAAGAGATAAGATTAATAGAATCAAGCCTAACGATTGTTAAATCAGGATTTTACGATTAAAGATCAAGAAAGAAAACCTATGCAGAACGATACTGATCTTATTTCAGGACAGCGCATTTCCAGAAGGCCAATTTTTTCTGGCTTTAAGTTCCACCAATTTTTATTAAGAACTGCGATATCTTGCTTCTTGATTCTTGCTTCCTGTTTCTCTTCACGGGCTCAGCAAGCAAAACCCCTCACCAGGATCCTTTTTGTTTTCGATGCCTCCTATAGCATGTACGGTCAATGGCAGAGCGGAATGAAAATGGATCTGGCTAAAAAACTGCTTAGTGAATTTCTTGACAGTATCAAAGGCGCTCCGAACCTGGAACTGGCTTTCCGGGCTTACGGACACCAGGTTCCTCTTAAACCTGAAAGAAGCTGCACGGATACCAAACTTGAAGTACCATTCGGTCCCAATACCGCAATGGCCATTAAAAACAGGTTAAAACCCATCGTCCCGAAAGGAACCACTCCAATTGCCTATACACTTGAACAATGCGCCAACGATTTTCCATCCCCATCATCTGCCAGCGTAAGAAACATTGTGATCCTCATTACCGATGGAATTGAAGAATGCGACGGCGACCCCTGCGCTGTTTCACTTGCCCTGCAAAAAAAGGGAATCGTTCTCAAGCCTTTTGTTATAGGGATCGGAATGGATCAAAGTTTTATGAATGCCTTCGGATGCATTGGTAAATATTATGATGCAACGAGCGAATCCAGCTTTAAGAACATCCTGAATGTTGTTATTTCTCAGGCACTTAACAATACTACTGTTCAGGTGAACCTGAATGACCAGATCGGGCGGCCGTCCGAAACTGATGTGAATATGACCTTTTATGATGAAAACACAGGAATCATCCGTTATGATTACATCCATACAATAAATAACAAAGGGGTTCCGGATACTCTAACCATTGATCCGATCGGAACTTATAAAATGGTGGTTCATACCATTCCTCCAGTTGAAAAGACCGGAATTGAGAT
>JALYRR010000114.1:0-7820 GCA_030855265.1 Bacteroidota bacterium
GTAATGCGTTTTCTTACTGCCTACTTTTCAACTCAACCGGGAGTGCATGTTCTTACCGGTTCGGAAAGGATGAAAAAGCGACCGATTGGAATTCTGGTTGATGCGTTAAGGCATTTGGGCGCGAATATCGAATACATGGAGAAAGATGGCTTTCCTCCCTTAAAGGTAACAGGTAAAAAATTAAAAGGCGGTGAAGTAGAAGTGGATGGAAATGTAAGCAGCCAGTTTGTATCGGCGTTGCTGCTAATTGCAACTGAACTACAGAATGGACTTGTTATCCGTTTTAAAGGTGAAATAACATCAAGGCCATACATCAACATGACGTTGAAAATGCTTGAAGAATTCCGTGTCTATGGTATGTGGCAGGGCAATGGGATCTCCGTCAGCAAACAATCCTATCATATAAAAAGTGAACCTGGCTATGCCTATCAGGTAGAAGGCGATTGGACCTCTGCATCTTATTGGTATGCGATGGTTGCTTTAGCAGAGGAAGCCGAAATTACAATCAACGGATTGAAAAATCCAAGTCTCCAGGGGGATGCTATCTTATCCGATGTGTTTACATTTTTCGGAGTAAAAACAGTTTTTATTCCAAATGGAATTCAATTGTCGAAATCAAGGATCAAGGATGAACACTTTGGTTTTGATTTTTCCGATTGTCCGGATCTGGCGCAAACAGTGGCTGTGATAGTAAGTGCATTGAATATTCCTTCTCTGTTCAACGGACTTCATACCTTGAGGATCAAAGAAACGGATCGTATCCAGGCATTAAAAACGGAATTAAAAAAATTGGGTGTGGAGGTGAATGTGCTGGAAAATTCAGTTCAGATCTCTCCTCCGGAAGAATTAAAATCTCCTGATTTAATTGAAACATATGATGACCATCGGATGGCGATGGCTTTTGCTGCGCTTGCAATGCGATTTGATTTTATTACGATCAAAGATCCGGAAGTAGTGAGTAAATCGTATCCTGATTTCTGGGATGATCTCCGGAAGACAGGTTTTTTGGTAGAAGAAATTAATTAGAGTTCATATCTTTTTTCTGCACAGACCTGCCTGCCGGCAGGCAGGTTCACAGATTAAAAATAGTTGAATTTGATTTAATCTGAAATTATTTTATACTCAATGCTAATTTATTGTTAACAGGCAGCCAGTTCTTATCGAATGTAAAAACATGTATCATCAGCATGCCAATGGTAAGGTCCGTGAATTTGATATAGCAAAGAATGCTTAGATGCAATCCCACCATCAGCGCCCATGCATATTTTCTTGTTTTACTGAACAAGGCAAGTGGTAAAAAGATCAATTCAATGACCAATACAAGCCAGGTAATTCCCCGCAGGATGGAAGCGGGAATGTGCAGGCTCCAGTCCCGAAGGATTGTATCACGACTTAATGGATTGTCAAGTAGAATGCCGAAAGTATCTCCGTTGAGCCAGCTCGGTGAATTGAGTTTGTCGAGTCCGCTAACAAAGTAGCCCAAGGACATTATCAGCCATGCACCCAGCAGACACCAGTTCGGCAGCGACCAGGATTTGGAATTGTTTTCGCCTTCGGGAATAAAAACACAAGCCATCAATAACCATCCGATGTAGGGCATTCCCGGATTGATGATGAGGTTGTTTCTATTCAGCAGGCAAACCCAGCCATACCATAGAATAAAGGAAACGATCCTCCGGAAGCGACCCGTAATAAAAAGTGCAGAAGCAAGGATCAGGATAAAGAAAAATAATTTTACCTGCATTGCGCTATCGAATTGATACAACCAGTCAGGGAAATATCCATAGGTGAAATTGAGTTCCGGTTGTGCAAATATTCCTTCTTCACTAAACATTTCAGTACTGTATGGCAACAGAAACAAAAAGTGCAAAAGAAGATACATCCCCAGAATGATCCTGAAGGTTTTGAATTGAACCGGTTGATAGTTTTGCGAGGTTATTTTGTAATTAAATAATTCCATGACCTGTTATCGTTTTTAGTTTTAGAACGGATTGTAATTGAAACTGATTTCAAAGGCTCAGTAATCCCGAAATCTTTTAAGATGTTATTTTCCTTGTTGAAAAATGCATAATGCAAAACAGCAGTGCGTTGCTTCTCTGGCAGTACCGGCCCATATCCGAATGCGGCTCCATAAATATTTCTCCTGTTGTACGGTCCTTTCAATTGAGCGTATGTAGCCGGATCAAGATCAATATGAATAGTGTCATTGTTTTCAGTGATGAGCTTTAAGTTGTAATACAAAGAGAATGTTTCCACACCTTTTACGCTGGTAAAAACGATTGGAAGAGGGGAGGAGCCGCTCATAAATCCTAATCCTTTTATAGTGTCGTTTTTCATGCAGTATCCGATCGTTTGTAACAAGCCAAGACTGATCATAAAAAGACCAACGAGTTTATTTTTTATTTTGCTGAATGAAAATGAAGGTGCCTTGCTTCCGTTTACATTTTTGAAAAGGAGGATGTCACCGAATTGTTGTTCCCGCTCAGGAGTAAATCCGCAGGCTTTTACATTTTCTTTTGGATTTTTAAAGGTGCCGAAAAGCATGTCCCATACGGGCAGATCCGAGAAGTTGGAGAAATGTTTTCCTTTTTCATGATGGATCCTGTGCATTTCCGGACGTTGGAAAACATAGCCAATCCAATGCGGAGTGCGAATATTCATGTGATAGAAATACTCTGCACAGGCAGTCAACAGCAGCACAAACGCGGCACCTTCAATTCCGATCCCGAGCAGGTTGTTAATTATACAGATCAGGATAGAATCCAGAATAATTTCAACAGGGTGTTTGTAAAAAGAGGTGATTGTTTCAATGCGCGAGGCACTGTGATGCAATTGATGACACAGCAACCAAAGCCAGTTCACTTCATGACGCCAACGATGCCACCAGTAAAAAATGAATGTGATTATGAAATAGGAAATGAGTGCGGAAGCAAAAGGTGAAAAATGTTCTGCAAGATTAATGATGTGTTGGTTAATAAACCACTGATCCCAGGAATAAGTCCCTAAGAGCACGATTCCGATCTGGAAACAATTGATGAGACAAACTCTCAGCCACCAGCCTTTGGCTTCCGGTAATTTCTGATCAGGAATGATTCTTTCAAGGATGATAAAAAATAATCCGATTGCAATGACGATGTATAACATTTTGTGATTTTTTATTTCGCAACAAATGTCCGGGCTTTGAATCAGATAACTTTTGACATATATCAAAAAGTGAATTTGCGGGTATCGTCATTCCGGACTTGTTCCGGAATCTCATTTTGAATGCTTCGTGATAATTAATCTTAGCATGTCAGTTCGAGCGGAATGTTTTACGGACTTGGGAATGTCAAAGGTCACCCTGAGCGTGTCGAAGGGTGGCCAAACGAAAAGTTTATTAGCATGTCAGTTCGAGCGAAGTCGAGAACAATGAGTTGAGAAGGATTTCATTTTTTTAACTGTTCTCGAATGGACATCAATAATTAACATTGCTCTTCATAGGTTACAATTTCCTATATTTGATACTATAAATTCGATCATGTCGCTCCTCAAGTATTTATCTACCATTATACCGATCTCAAAAGAACTGGAAGAAGAAATCCAATCGATTTCCCACAAATTAACTATTCCTAAAAACGAGCTGCTTATTCACAGTGGCGACCGATGCAACGATTTGTTCTTTGTTGAGAAGGGTTTATTACGCGGATACTATTTTGAAGACGCCAAAGAGATCACCAATTGGTTTGCGCCCGAAAATGAATTTGCTACTTGTTTTTATTCCTTCATTGCACGACAACCTTCCTTCGAAAATATCCAGGCACTTGAAGACTCTGAACTTATCCGTCTTTCCAATTCATCATTAAATTCGATCTATCAGAAATTTCCGGAAACAGAACGCATCGGAAGAATAATCACTGAAACGTACTATATAAAGCTGGAAGAACGCCTGGTGGATCTTCGATTTAAAACAGCCAAAGAACGCTATCAAATGCTCGTTGATTCCAAACCTGATCTTCTGCAGCGTGTCCCGCTCGGACAGATCGCAACTTACCTCGGTATTACTCAGGAAACGTTGAGCAGGATAAGAGCTTAAGATAGAGCCGAGATTTAAGAGTCAAGAAATAAGAGAATCCTAAATAACTTTTTTTATAACAGTAGAAACGAATTGACAATTAGCATGTCAGTTCGAGTGTTTTTTCTTTTTCAGAAAAAATGTATCGAGAACAGCTATTCAGAATAGTCAAAGTTCTTCTTTTTTACGGTTCTCGACTCCGCTCGAACTGATATACTAAGAATATTTTCGACTATTCGTTTAGATTCGCTATCCGTACAATAGAATGCAGATGCTCATGATTGTCATGATGAAATATGATTTGATTTCGGTCAGGGATAAAATTACGCGAGCGCCGACTGATGTTCATTTGCAACAGGTTTTAATTTTCGGAGCGATTCCCCTCTTGAGAGGGGCCAGGGGAGTGTTGTTTTATTGTACGCCGATCATTTATGAAAGGTATGATCACCTTCGGTGCTTATGGTTAAAAGTGATTTCAACTTAGTAAAGAAGCAATCACATTTCCAAATTGCCACTTTACCACATTTACACATCCCCTTTTGCGACAGTCCTGCTAATAAAATTAAATCTCAGAAAAAGAAGAACGGCTGCAATGAATAGTCCAAGCGACAAACCGTACCATACACCCTCCACACCGAGGTTCATTTTAAAACCAAACACATAGCTCATCGGTAAGCCGATCACCCAATACGCCACAAGGGTAATGATGGTTGGGATGCGAACATCTTTGATTCCCCTCAATGCACCGAGAGCAACCACCTGCACGCCGTCACTCAATTGAAAGAAAGCCGCTACGATCAAAAGAGAAGAGGCGATACTGATCACTTCGGGATCTTGCGTAAAGAAAACAGGAAGCCAATTACGCAGTAAGATAAAACAGATAGCGGTAAAGCCCATAAATAACAGCACCATGATAAATGCGCTGAAACCCGCTGAGCGGATGCCGCTGACACTTTTCAATCCAAGCGCATTTCCTACACGCACGGATGCTGCAGCTGATAATCCGCTTGCCATCATATAGGTTGTTGCTGCGATGCTGAGCGCAACCTGATGAGCAGCTTGTGCATTCGGACTGATCCATCCGATCATGATCACAGCGAATGCGAAGGCACCCACTTCAAAAAACCATTGCAAACCGGAAGGAACTCCGATTGCAAGAATCTTTTTTGTCAGTTCTTTGGAAACATTCCGGAAGCTAAAATTTTTCCAATACACTTTAAAATGTTTGTTGTAATACACATACAGGAACATCGCGAGCGCCATGGCAACACGTGATATAAAACTCGCCCAGCAGGATCCCATCAGGCCCATTTCAGGAAACCCCCAGTGTCCGAAAATCATTACATAGTTGAGTAATACATTGAGAAGGTTCGCGGCAATGGTGATCACCATGGCTACACCCGTGTAGGATAATCCTTCGGTAAATTGTTTGAAGCCGGAAAAGATGCAGAGCGGGATCATCCCCAGCATCATTACATTCAGAAAGGGAATAGCGAGGTCAACAACCTCTTGTTTCTGATCAAAAAAGTTCAGAACGGGCGAGATCATAAACAGCAATACAAAAAGTAAAATTCCAAGAAGTGTATTGATGATGATCCCGTGTTTCAGTAAGGAAGCATTTTCAGAAAGGTTGCCTGAACTGTCCGCTGCCGCAACGAGAGGAGTTACACCGTACGAAACCCCAAGACCGAATACAAGCACAAGTGTGTACAAGCTGTTGGCGAGAGCTACCGCCGCCTGTTCAATGGTTCCGATCATTCCTACCATGGCAGTATCCACCACGCCAACCATTATATGCCCCAGCTGACTAAGGATGACAGGGTAGGCGAGTAAAAAAGTTGCCTTGTAATTTGAATTATAGGAAGATGAAAAAATTGATGCCATAATAGGCGCAAAGATAGAGTTTATCGGGTTGGAAAGGCTTGAATATAAAGGAGGATTTTTGAAAGCTGTATAACTGAGAGTGTTCGAAACCTAAAATTCCGGCTCTTTTTATAGTCCTTAAACCGAGCTTTTTGTTAAATTTACCCCAATGCCTTAAATTTCTTTATGATGAAAAAAAGTATACTTGGTTCATTGATGATTGTTCTGATTTCCCTGCAGGGATTTTCTCAATCTCAAAACATTCCTTCCACTCATACAAAGGAGTATGAAACAATGAAAAAGAACGGGGAAATCCCGGCGAATAGTTTAATAAAAAACACACATGATTTTGCTCCTTCACTGGAGGATCTGAAGAAATTTGAAAGTGCTTCCATGCGTGGCGGAAGTTCCGGTGGAGCCTGCAGTTGCTACATACCGCCTGATGCAACGTACACACTTGCGATGGCACCTAATGATGACGGAAGCACGGGACTTTTGAGTATCCCTTTTACTTTCTGTCTTTACGGAACCAATTACACAACACTTTATGTGAATAATAATGGAAATATTTCCTTCGGTACACCGTACGGAACTTTTTCCTCTTTCCCTTTTCCTGATCCTGGATTTATAATGGTTGCTCCTTTCTGGGGTGATGTGGATACTCGCGGAACAGGAACCGTTCAATATAAAATTACACCAACAGCCATGTATATCAACTGGGAAGCTGTAGGATATTACAACACGCAGACAGACAAAATCAATACTTTTCAGCTGATCATCACCAACGGAATGGATCCAGTACTTCCGGGAGGAAATAACATTGCGTTTTGTTATGGTGATATGCAATGGACTACCGGAGCGGCCTCCAGCGGTATTGGCGGTTTTGGAGGAGTGCCTTCCACAGTGGGAGTTAACAAAGGTGATGGGATCAACTACCTTCAGCTTGGAAGATTCGATCAGCCGGGAACTGCTTATGACGGTGGTTATGGTGCCAACGACGGTGTGAGCTGGCTGGATTTCAAATCCTTTTATTTCAATGTTTGCAGCAGCACAAATATTCCTCCAATCCCTACCGGTGTGAATCAATGTGGCGATACGGTTCGTGTTTGCGGAATCGGCGATACAATTATTTCTAACATACTTTTCCTTTCTCCTGAGATCGGACAAAATACGACTGTTACTGTAACTGCACCTGGTGTTTCCGGATTCAGTGTACTGAGTACAACCACTGGGAATCCAGGTTCTGCGACCTTTCAGCTGGTCGCCGATGGTAGTAATGCAGGCGTCAATCATATCATTCTTACCGGTACTGATGATGGAGTTCCTGCAGGTGTAACTGTACTTGATTATTATGTATTTGTGGATACTGTTGGTTTGTCCGCCTTCAATCCAACCCTTTCCGGCATTGATGAATATTGCGCGGGAAGTTCAACCACACTAAGTATCACACCTGCCACATGGGACAGTTATTTATGGAGCGATGGTTCCAGCAATTCAACATTGAATGTAACAGAGCCGGGCTTGTATTTCGCAACAACAACATGGAACGGATGTTCAAAATCAGAATCCATCCTGATAACAGAAAATCCTTTGCCAACACCATTGATCACCGGATCTAATTTTGTCTGCTCCGGAAGCACAACTACTATCACTGTTGATTCCCTGATTTACGCAACCTATTTATGGTCAAACGGAAGTACCAATGATTCAATTACCGTTGGGCCGGGAACCTACACGGTGAGTGTTGTGGATACAAATGGCTGTACTGCCGGATCATCAACTTTTACGATCACAACATCGGGTACACCCGTGATTGCGGGAGTGCCTGCGGCATGTAATGGTATTACAACAGTTCTTACAACTACCCAGCCTTTCAGTTCTTATAGCTGGTCTACCGGTAGTACGA
>JALYRR010000114.1:7830-12310 GCA_030855265.1 Bacteroidota bacterium
GGGGTATACACCGTTACAACCACCGATGCTATTGGTTGTGTAGTTACATCAGCACCGTTCACCGTTGTTACATTTTTATATTCTCTTACCGTAAGCGGCGATACAACTTATTGTATGGGACAAACAATTCCATTAACTGCAACTGCCACTCCTGCTACGGGAGCAAGTTTTGTATGGTCCACCTTTTCCACGGCATCAACAATAAATGTGGGAACAGGAGGGAACTACACGGTTACTTTAACGTATCCGAACGGATGTACAACTGATACAACGTTTGCTGTTCCAAATCCATTTCCTTTGCCAACGCCACTTATTACAGGTGATAATTTTACATGCGGAAATGAAATTTCAACGCTTACAGTTGATTCTGCTTATGTCACTTATTCATGGGCGCCTGCCGGAACCGGAACAGGAAGCTCCATCACAACTTCCAGCGGAACCTATACAGTTACTGTGACGGATGGAAACGGCTGTACAGGTATTTCTCCGGCCTTTACTGTTACTAATTTTAATTCTCCTGTAAACATTACTGGTGTATTTGATTATTGTCCGGGTGATTCCGCAACGCTTATTGCGAATCCTCTGATCACAGCAGGAGCTACATATACCTGGTCAAATGCTTCTTTTGCTCAAACTCAGAATGTAGATGCACCCGGTGAATATTCCGTTACTGTTAGTTATGCAAATGGCTGTTCCTTCTCAGATACAGTTGATGTGGTTGAGAATCCTGTTCCACTGGCATTCTATGTTGCCAATCCAACATCTCCATCCAATCCTGGAACGACAATTAACTTCACAGATCTTTCAACGATCTCCGGAGGAAGCATCAATTCCTGGTTCTGGAGTTTTGGCGATAGCATTGGAGGTTTTTCACTCAATCAAAATCCATTCTATGTATATGGTCAGGATGGAACGTACCCTGTAACGCTTATCGTAACAAGCGATATGGGATGTATTGATTCTGTAACTTTCCCTTACCTGATCATCACGGATATTGAAGTGCCGAATGTTTTCAGTCCGAATGGCGATAATGTAAATGATCTTTTGTATTTCAAAAACCTGGAATATTATCCGGGATCAACATTGACCGTCTTCAACCGTTGGGGAAATAAGATTTACGAAGCTGTAGATTATAAAAATAACTGGTCGGGTGACGGACATGAAGATGGCGTGTACTTTTTTATGCTGGAAGGAACATTGCTGAAGGAAACAAAAACAGGCTTTGTTCAGATTGTAAGATAGTAATTCGTGACCACCGAAGAATACAATAGATTCGAAAGGAAATTTATTGGGACTTAAGTTGAAATAGGGGAAAACGCGATCATTTAAGATGTAATTCTGGTTAGAAGGTCATGCTGGACTTGATCCAGCATCTCTACCACAGAAAGTAACGCTCCATGAAATGAGATTCTGGAGCAAGTCCAGAATGACGGTTGGATTAAGTCAAGAATGCCCGTTGCTAAATCCAAAACTGTTTCAAAAAGCAGTTCGAATAATATTAAACAAAACGCCCCGTATTTTTACAGGGCGTTTTGTTTTTAAAACGATCGGTCAACCAACCCTTTACCCGTTCGCCGTTCCATATTTTCTTTGTTAAGCCGAAGGCCTGATTAAATTTAGGTGCGGTTATGAACTGGTTTTCTATTCAGCACGTTTCAATTCTGTCAGTATTGAGGCGTTCATATTATGTCCAAGAATCGATTAGTCTCAATAGCTAGGATAGCAATTTCTCCCCTGATATTAAAATTAGTTTTTTGTGACAAATTTTTCTATTTAAGGACGTGGCGAGCTAATACCTTTTGAACATCGTAAACATTAACTGATTTGTTGAACTGTTTACTAATGCTCGGTTGCTGTTCGCTTGAAACCCAAATTTTAAGTTCAGCATCTAACTCAAAAGTTCCTGCTGTTTCTATACTAAAACGTGAAATGCTTTTGTATGAAATTGATTTGTACTCTGTCTTGCTTCCTGTAATTCCTTGCTTGTCCACAAGTATTAGTCTCTTGTTTGTAAAAATGAACATATCACGGATTAGTTTAAATCCAAGCTCAATTTCTTCGCCCTCGCATAAAAGCTGACTGTATAGTTTGTTTAACTCTTCTTGACTTACCGCTCCTGCGTTGCCAAGTAATGCTGAAAAAAGTCCCATTTTGTTTGTTTTTATTATTGTTTGTTGATTACATTATAAATGCCCATTCTGTCCTAACTTATGAACTGCCTAAGTTGCCTATCTTCGATGGTCCTCCGATCTGACTGTGGGTTGTAAACGTTTCTCAGCTAAGCGAGATGCGGAAATTAAAAGCACCTAAACTCTCATAACCGTTAAACTTTATTAAATGTACAAAAGGGATTAGCAAATGCAAAACATTTCGCGCTTCGTGCCATTGAAATGGCTCCTGCAGCTTGCTTGAACTCTGCATCTTTCATAGGAGGTCTGCTGAAGAATGCAATATTACAAGCTCTCAACTCGGAAATGTGCAATGGCTGGATACGGATATGGGTTTGTTTGTTCATTATCAGCTCTTTCTCTCAGGTTTCGAATGGATTTTTTTATCTCCTCCGGAAACAAAAGATGTGAACTATGTAAGTTATTGTAATAGTTGTATAACATAACGTTGTGAAAGAACCGCAACCTTTGTCGCGTTAAAAACAAACACATATTTCCACTAATATTAATCAAACTAATTCTATTAAAACAAAATCATGAAAAAATTATTATTTATGTCCTCGTTGTGTTTTGCAGCGCTTTCAGCAACCTCACAAACAGAAGAAAAGAAATGGAATGTAGGATTTCACGGAGGAATCACACAATATAATGGAGACAGAGGAATGAACTTTTATACAACAAATCAAGCATCTTATGGCTTTGCTGGTGTTTCAATTTCCCGTTACTTAAGTGATCACTTTGACGCATCTTTGTTTTTTACAAGAGGTGAAGTTGGTAATACCGAAGCTTTAAGCCCTTGGAGTCCTGCTAATGACCCTAATCATTTTAATGTACGTTTAAATACAGCTAATCTGGTTATCCGTTTCAACATTCTACCTTCCAGGTATGTTGTTAGACCTTACTTATATGCAGGTATTGGTGGAATTATGCACGAAGGCATCTTTGGAACAAACAAAGAGCGTTTTGATTATGCACTACCTTCATTTGGTGGCGGTCTAAACTTTAGAATGGGCAAAGTTGTTTCACTTCAGTTGGAGGAATCATTTATGTATTCCACAACAGATGCAATTGATCATACTGTTGGTGGTGGATCCAATGATGGATATTTATATCATAAGGTTGGTTTAACTTTTAATATTGGTAAAAAACAAGATGCCGATAAAGACGGTGTATCTGATAAAAAAGACAAATGTGGAAACACTCCTTCTGGCGTAGCTGTTGATGCTGTTGGTTGCCCGCTCGATCGTGATGCTGATGGTGTAGCAGATTACATGGATGCTTGTGTTGATGTTGCAGGTATTGCATCTCTAAAAGGATGTCCTGATGCTGATCTTGATGGTCTTACAGATAACGAAGACCGTTGCCCAACAATTGCAGGAAGTGTTCAATTAAAGGGTTGTCCGGATGCTGATGCAGATGGAATTGCTGATATTGATGATAAATGTCCTGGAACAAAAGCAGGTTACAAGGTTGATGGAAACGGATGTACATTGGATAATGATAAAGATGGAGTTGTGAATGAAGAAGATGTTTGTCCTGAATTAGCTGGTGTTCTTGTATTCAAAGGATGTCCTGATACTGACGGTGATGGTGTTTCTGACAATAATGACCTTTGTCCTGCAATAAAAGGAACAATCGAAAACAAAGGCTGTCCGGAAATGGCAAAGGAAGACATTGTTAAGATCACAGTTATTGCGAGCAAAATCTATTTTGAAACAGGAAGTGATAAACTTAAACTGATCTCTAATTCACAACTTGATGATCTTGTTATTATCCTTAACCGTTACTCAAGTATTAACTTAACGATAGAAGGTCATACTGATAATGTAGGTGATGATACTTATAATCAAGAGCTTTCTCAGAAAAGAACACTGTCTGTAAAAAACTACTTAGTTTCTAAAGGAGTATCTGAAAAGCGTTTAAATGCAATAGGTTATGGTGAAGCAAAACCAATTGCTGATAATAAAAATGCTTCTGGAAAAGCAAAAAACAGAAGAGTTGAACTTAAAACTTCGTACTAATTTTTATTTCAGGTTTCTAATTGAAAAATAAGTAATCGTACTATTGAAAAAAGCCTGTCAGAAATGACAGGTTTTTTTTATTTCGATTTTGGAAAAGAGCAATTAGGAATATTATCCACGACATGCTTTTCATGAATTTTTTTGTTCATAGGTTTTTCCTGTTTCAATACGAGGCCATTTCCATGCATAACGGATAATTAGACAAAGAAGAACGACTTCTACAACAGCGCCAAACACCATGTGCATCCAAGCCTCTCCTGTCAAATTAAACAATGTATAGGGAATATACAC
>JALYRR010000009.1 GCA_030855265.1 Bacteroidota bacterium
CCAAAGCAGGCACTGAAAGTTGGTTTTGGTTCTGTAATGCCGGTTTCGGTGCCGGCCACTTTTGCCGTGTATCCTGAAATGAATTGATACATAGCTTGTCCCTTTGTTAATTTAGAGATCGGAGGCAAAACACCATAAGCATCACATGTTAAAAAGAAAATATTTTTAGGGATGTTCCCTACAGAGGGCTCAACTGCATTATCAATAAAATTGATCGGGTAGCTGACACGGGTGTTTTCTGTTTTGGAAATATTGCTGAAATCTACGGTAGAAGTGTTTTCAAAGAATTCTATGTTTTCCAACAAAGCACCAAACTTAACAGCTCCGAAGATCTGAGGTTCTTTTTCTTTGGTAAGATCAACACATTTTGCGTAGCATCCACCTTCGAAGTTGAACACTCCTTTTTCACTCCATCCATGTTCATCATCACCGATGAGTCCGCGGTTGGGATCAGCAGAAAGTGTTGTTTTACCTGTACCTGACAATCCGAAGAAAACGGCTGTGTCGCCATCTTTTCCGATGTTTGCTGAGCAGTGCATGGATAAAACTCCTTTTTCATGCGGAAGTATATAATTCAAGAGCGAGAAAATCCCTTTCTTGATCTCCCCGGTATAACCGGAACCACCGATCAGGATGATCTTTTTGGTCATGTTGAGGATGGTAAAATTGTGCTGACGGGTTCCGTCGATCTCAGGTGATGCTTTGAATCCGGGAGCACATACAATGGTCCATTCCGCTGCGAAATTCATGATCTCTTCATTGGTAGGACGCATGAAAAGGTTGTTCGCAAAAAGGTTAGACCAGGGATATTCAGTCACAACACGGATGTTCAGGCGATATTCCGGAGCTGCACATGCGTAGGAGTCGCGAACATACACTTCTTTACCGGAAAGATAAGCGCAGACACGATTGTAGAGAATATCAAATTTTCCAGCATCAAACTTGGAATTTACATCTCCCCACCAGATCGTATCTTTCGTTTTGTCATCAAGTACTATAAATTTATCTTTTGGCGACCTGCCCATGAATTCTCCGGTATCAACAGCCAATGCTCCTGTATCGGTTAATACTCCTTCTCCACGTATTAATGTTTCCTCTACTAATTCCGCTGCGTTCAGATTCCAATATGCAGCCGATACATTCCCTAATCCTAAACTGGCAATTGTTGCATTTTTGGCTTTTATTCCAAATTCGTTCATTCGTTCTGTTTTTGGTTAATAGTTTGAAAAATATTCGCAAATTTAAGAAAAAATGCTCTAAAAGCAGCAATTTTACGATCGCTTTTAAGATTTTAAACAATGTGGGGAATTCAAAAAAAAGCACTATAAGTGCTTGTAATTCACTTGGTTTGCCGATTCAGGTAAACTCATTTTGGCTCGTTTGTTAATAAATTATCGGATTACAATCCATGTAATTCTTTCAACGAGCCATAGGAAGCAGGATCAGTCCATTACCTGAGATCGTATAAAGCCGCATATTTGCTTTTTGCGTACTCCATGAAATGCCGAAAATTCAATTTCTCCCCTGTAATTTCCTTGCACAATTCTTCTGCGGAATAAAACTTACCATGAACATGTACCTTTTCTTTTAACCAGTTCAGCAGTGGTTTCATATTTCCTTTTTCAATTTCCATTTCAAGATCCGGAATTTCCTTTTTCGCCTGTGCATAAAACTGGGCCGCATAAAAACTTCCCATCGAATAGGTTGGAAAATATCCGAAGCTGCCGTGACTCCAGTGAATGTCCTGCAACACTCCTTTTGTATTATCCGGAACATCGATCCCCAGATAATCTTTGTATTTTTTGTTCCAGTAATCAGGCAGGTCTTTTACTTCAATACTTCCTTCAATCAATGCTTTCTCAATTTCAAAACGGATCAATACATGAAAGTGATAGGTAAGTTCATCTGCAGAGGTGCGGATGAGAGAGGATTTAACAATGTTCATCGCTTTGTAAAAATCTTCGGACTTTACCATGGAAAGATTTTCAGGAAAAGCTTTCTGCAGTTTTGGAAAATTTGCTTTCCAATAGGCAAGGCTTCTTCCCACATTATTTTCCCAAAGTCGTGATTGAGATTCATGAATACCCAGGGAAACATATTCTCCGGAAGGCAGCCCATATTCACTAAGAGGTAGTCCCTGCTCATACAACGCATGACCTCCTTCATGAATACAACTCCAGATCATTTCATTCAGATCATTTTCATTGGTGCGTGTGGTGACGCGGACATCCTGTGAATTGAAATTCGTAGTAAAAGGATGTGAAGAAACATCCTGTCGACCTGCCTCAAAATCATATCCCATCTGAGTAAGTAACTCAATGCCGAATTGCCACTGCTTGTCTTTGTCATAGTGACTGAACATAAATGAATCAGGGTTTTGTTCTTTTGCAGTGATCTTCTGAACGAAAGCGACCAACTGCTCCCGCACATCTCCGAACAAGGTTTCAAGATCCGCAGTTTTTGCACCCGGTTCATATTGATCCAATAAAGCATCATAGGGATGAGCTTTGTATCCCAGCAGTTTGCATTCTTCTCTTTTTAATTTCACCAGCTTCTCCAGAAAAGGGGCGTACAATGAAAAATTATTCTCCGATTTTGCTTTCTGCCAAGCCTGAAAGGTTTCTGAAATTGTCTTGCTCAATTCCTGGACAAATGCGGTGGTGTATTTTTTATTGTCGTTGTAATTTTTTAATGATTGTTTTACATTTCTTTTTTCTTTTTCACTGAGATCTTTCTCTTCATTTAAAGCGATCAAAAGAGTTCCCAGTTCTGCAGAAGTAGAAAGTTCATGGCTGATACCAGCCAGTGTGGATAACTGTTGTGCTCTTAACTCAGCGCCTTTCGGAGGCATATACGTTTCCTGATCCCAGTTGAGGACAGCAGCGGAATAATTCACATCCGCAATTTTGCGCAGGGTATCACGGTAAAGAGAATAGTTTTTATTCATGATCTGTTTTTGTTTTTTTCGAAGTATAAGAAAGTATTCAGGCTCTTTTTTTTATCGCCGAAAAAGCGAACAACAACCATCCGGAAATGAAAAACAATCCGCCGATAGGGGTGATGGGTCCCAGCCAGCGCAAGGTGCTGAATCCGAAAAGTCCGGCCGTTGAAAGGATATACAAGGATCCGGAGAACAGAACAATACCTGCCATAAAGCAATAGCCTGCTTTTGAAATCAGTTTGTGATTTAATTTATCAGCGAGGATGGCCACCGCTACCAATGCAAGTGTGTGATAGATGTGATAATGAACAGCGGTCTGAAATGCCTGCAGACTTGTTTCGGTGATCAGTCCGGCTTCCATCCGTGATCTTAAAAAATGAGCGCCCATTGCACCCAGAGCAACAGCAATTGCTCCTGAGAAACCGCTGAAGATCAAAAATCGTTTTTGCATCCGGCAAATATAGTTAGAAGGATAGAATGTTTAAAGTTTAAAAGTTAGAAGGAGATAAAGTAAAAACCTCGTTATATTCGCATCAAATTTCCCAACATCATATGAAAAACATTCTAGTTATAGGTGCAGGCCGTTCAGCATCGTCTCTCATCCGGTATTTGCTGGATCATTCAACTGCAGAAGGATGGATGGTAACCGTTGGTGATGTTTCCCTGGAACTTGTAAAGCAAAAAACGGCCGGTCACAAGAATGCACGTGCGATCTCTCTGGACATTCACAATGAAAAACAGCGTGAAGAAGAGATCCGTCGGTCAGATATTGTAATCAGCATGTTGCCTGCATTTATGCACATGGAAGTTGCAAAGGATTGTGTTCGTTATAAAAAGCATTTGGCCACAGCTTCTTATGTTTCACCTGAAATGAAGGAGTTGGACAATGAAGCCAAAGCTGCCGGAATTATCCTGATGAATGAGATCGGCCTGGATCCGGGTGTGGATCATGCTTCTGCCATGAAAGTGATCGATCACATTCATGCACAGGGAGGAGAACTTACTTCTTTTAATTCCTTCTGCGGTGGATTGGTGGCCCCGGAAAGCAACGATAATCCTTGGGGTTATAAATTCTCCTGGAACCCTCGTAATGTGATCCTGGCAGGTCAGGGAACGGCTCAGTTCATTGAGAATGGGGTGTATAAATACATTCCGTACAATCGCTTGTTCACACAAATTTGTTCCGTTGATATAGAAGGTTATGGTGCTTTCGATGCATATGCAAACCGCGATTCACTGTCCTATCGAAAGATCTATCAAATCGATAATATCCCTACCATGTTGCGCGGAACACTTCGTATGCCCGGCTATTGCAAGGCTTGGAATGTTTTTGTGAAACTGGGTCTCACAGATGATACGTATAAGATCGAAGCTTCCGGATCGCTCACATACCGGCAGTTACTGGAGTCTTATCTTCCGGCAGGGCCCGCCAGCACTCAGGAAAAGCTAAAGACCTTTATAGGAGCTGAAATGGATGAGGAGGTAATGCATAAACTGGAATGGCTGGGGATCTTTAATGAGGAGCGGATCATGCTTGCCAATGCTTCTCCGGCTCAAATCCTCCAGGATCTGCTGGAATCAAAATGGAAGCTGAAAGAGAATGACAAAGACATGATCGTGATGCAACATCAGTTTGAATACCGGATAAAAGGACAAACACGTAAAATACTTTCCTCTCTCGTTGTTAAAGGGGATGACCAAATCTATACAGCCATGGCCAAGACGGTGGGACTTCCCTTGGCAATTACTGCCAAACTGATTCTTCAGGGTAAGATCTCTGCAAGAGGAGTGGTGATTCCGGTACTGAAAGAAATTTATTTGCCGGTACTGGCTGAGCTGAAGACCTACGGTGTAAAATTCGAGGAGACAGAATCTTAAAAGGCGAGGTAATATTCCCTGGTCAGTTCTTTATAGGCCTCGGTATAGGAATGACGCTCATCTTCTTCGATCACGATGGAGTCTTCGGAAAAAGCACGTTTTGTAAATTCAAATCGCATGAGCAGTCTTTTTTCCGGTTTATCAGCTCGTGTTACCACGCGTGTGAGTTTGGTCAGGTAGAGTTTGTGCTCTTCGGCCATTTCGCGAAACACTTCACTTTCCTTGGTAGGAAGGATCACATAAAATTTACCGGTTTGATTCAGCAGGGCCAACACGCCATTCAGAAGCTCATGAAAAGGCAGTTGATCCGTATGTCTTGCATTGGTGCGTGATTCTACGAGTGCTTTGGATGAATCAACAAAATAAGGTGGATTGCTTACAATCAGATCATATTTATGATCACTCACTTTAGTAAATTGCTGTAAGGAGGTATGATGGATATGAATACGATCTTTCCAGGTACAGTTGGCAGCGTTTTCCGATGCCTGAACAAATGCATTGCTGTCAATATCGATTGCGTCGATCTTTGCTCCGCAGCGTTGAGCCAGCATGAGGGCAATGATCCCTGTGCCTGTCCCGATATCAAGTATTGTTTTTGCGTGAGAAGGATTAACCCAGGAGCCTAAGAGAACTGCATCCGTGCCCACTTTCATAGCGCACTTATCCTGATGAATTTTGAACTGTTTAAAAGCGAATGTGTTATTCGGCATAAATTGTCCATCCCGGATAAGAAATTGGGATCCTGCAATAAAGTTATGACTATTTAACTAAAAAGCAATTATTTATTCGATGAACGGTTCTTCATCTGTTTCTTTTTCCGATTCATCTGCCGGGCTCAGACTGATGTAGAGGTCAATCAGTCCTTCAGGAGCAGCTACTTCAATGTGTTTCGTTTTTCTGTCGATGCTGATAATGAATTCTTCTTTCGCCGGGATCAGGATCTCATGTGATCCATGTTTTATTTTGAAAATGGATTGCTGAGGAAAGTCCAGCACTTCTTCTATGGTCCCGATAGCCCCATGGTTCTTGTCGGATACAGTATATCCGGGTAATTCATGAAAGTAAAATTTTTTGCCTTTTAACTTCGGAAGGGAATCCATTGGCAGGAACAAGCCGGATTTAACCAGTTCTTCCGCACGGTCGATGCTGTCAATTCCGTCGATCTGTACAGTAGCAATATTTCCTTTGATCTGGATCTTTTTAATAAAGAAAGGAACCAGTGAATGGTTGAGTTCTACAAAGACGGATTCCATTTTACGGTAGCGTCCGGGATCATCCACGTCGAGTACAAAAGCGACTTCGCCATGGTTTCCTACCCTGCGGGAGATGTATCCTAAATTAAAACATTCATTCCTTGTCATTCGGAGGTTATTAGGAAGCTTTGATGATGTTTAAGTGTGCGAGGTGTTGTCTTCCGTGCCATGCATACAAGGCAAGAAGTTCAGATAATTTAAATTCCCTGTTGTATTCCGGGTGAATGTATTTTTTCTGAAAATCTTTTTCTTCCAAGCTGCGTAATAAATACGACCAGCGTTGATGGATGCCTTCAGTAAGAGAAAGCGAAACTTCCATGTTGAGGTTTTTGCCATCCGGTAAATTCGCCCAGAGATCCTGTCCATACGGTTTGATCGTAGGGCTTGTTTCCGTTAAAGCGAGTTTAGTGCGGATATATGCATTGATGTGGCTATCGGCAAGGTGATGAATGATTTGTTTGGCTGTCCATCCTCCGGGCCTGTAACTTTTTTCCAGTTGATCGGAGCGGAGTGAGTGTGCAAGCGGCAGAAGTTGAGAAGGAAATGCTTCGATCTCAGAAATGTGTTTCTGATCCTCTTCGGTGGAATATATTTTTCCATGTTCAAATTTACCGATCGGATATTTTAAATGTTCCATACTGATGTTATAAAAAAAGCAGCTGAAAGTTCAGCTGCCTTTGATTCCTTATGATCTTGAAATAGTTATGCTTCTGCTTCAGGTGTTGTTTCTGCAGATGGTGTTGCTTCGATCTGAGCTTCAGCTTCAGGAGCTGCTTCTTCAACAGCAGGAGGCGTATTCTTCACAGCGATCTTCGCAGCTTTTGCATCTTTAGCGGCAACTTCAGCAGCCATACGGTTCTTGTATGCATCGCGTTTGCCTGAATCTAATTTAGAAACTTTTTCAGTGATTTTAGTTTCTTTGTCGGATAACCATTTTGCAAGTTTTGCATCCGCTTGTTCCTGCGTTAATGCACCTTTGGTAACTCCACCTTGTAAGTGATTCCTGTACATGATTCCTTTGTAAGAAAGGATTGCGCGACAAGTGTCGGTTGGTTGAGCACCATTGTTAATCCATGCAAGCGCTTTATCGCTGTCAAGATTAATGGTTGCCGGGTTTGTAGTTGGGTTGTACGTACCAATTTTCTCAATAAACTTTCCGTCTCGAGGTGCACGACCGTCCGCAATTACAATGTGGAAAAAAGCATTCCCTTTTTTACCATGTCTTTGTAATCTAATTTTTACTGCCATTTGTTTTTGTTTTTAATTGATTATTGATCCCCTTTTTAATTTGGGAATGCGAAAATAAGGAATTTTCCTGAAATGCGAAGATTTTTTTTGATCTTTCTGTTATTCCCCCGATGTTTTCGGGCAGAATAAGACAGGGAATTAGTCAAAAGCGGAAGTTCAGGATTTCCCTGAATTAGCCAAACAGGCAGATGAATAACATAAAAGTAAAGTTAAAACTTTCAAGTGCAAAGTATTATTCCTACTTTTGCAAAAAAAATTAGCTAACTATGTCAAGCCCAGTATCTTCTATTTTAGTTCCGATTGATTCCACCGAACAAACCATTATTGCCTTAAGCCAGTCGTATAACCTCGCACGATTAACCAATTCCAAAATTGTTTTATTGAGTGTTGATGAAGGGCAGCCTCCATTCGTTCAGAAAAAACTGGACGATCTGGCTAAAGAAGCTTCAACCAAATCAGGTCAGCCGGTTGAAACTATGATCCGTAAAGGAAATGTATATGAAGAAATCAATAAAGTAGCCGATGTTATCAATCCGCTTTTTGTGATGATCGGATTAACTTCCCAGATCACTCTTAGCAAGATCATCGGTAAGAACGCATTTAAAATGGTGCGTGAATCCAAGCATCCTGTGATCACCATCCGTGGAAAAGTTCACCGCGACGGTTGCAAAACCATTTTGCTTCCTTTGGATCTTACCAAAGAAACCCGTGAAAAAGTAAACAAAGCTGTAGAGCTTGCAAAAATATTCAATGCCGATATCCGTGTGATCTCCATCCTTATTCAAAAAGATGAAGAAGCAGAAAACAAACTGATCTCTTATTCAAACCAGGTTTGGAAACACATCAAAGATCAGGGCGTTCGTTGTACGATCAAAACATTGCGCGGGCATGATATCCCTCAAATGGTTCTTGATTATGGAGCAGAAGTGGAAGCAGATCTTATCCTCATTATGAGCAAAGCGGAGTTAAGCATGAAGGAATTTTTTATCGGAACTGTTGCACAGCGCATCATCAATGAAAGTGAAATTCCAGTTGTCAGCTACCGTCCGATGGAACGTAAAGACACAACAGTTTTTACTCCGTACTAATTTAATTTTAGCTTAATAAAAAAGATCAGGAATTAACCCTGATCTTTTTTTATGCTCTGAATTCTAAACATTTTAAAGTTTCTTCTTTAGGTCATTCATTTCATTTTTTTATTAAATGAATTTCGTAGATTAAGATTAGCACATCCTTTAAAGCCCAATTCTCGTATATTTAAAAATGAAGAATCATTTAAATTCCTTTATATTTTTTCCATTTGCTGCTTTGATCTTTTTGAGCGGATGCGCCCTCAGCGTACGCAGAGATAAAAAACTTACATACGCTCCTGCACAACAGCTGGCCCTCAACGTGTTTTCGCCCCGGAAGAAATCAGAGAAACCAGGAGATGTATTGGTTTTTATTCATGGTGGAAACTGGAGTGCGGGAAAAAAATCCATATATAATTTTTTAGGAAGAGGAATGGCTAAAAAAGGAATCGTGACCGTAGTGATCGATTACCGCTTGTATCCAAAAACGACGTATGATGGAATGACAAGTGATGTGGCAAATTCCATTAAATGGGTGAAAGAAAATATTTCGAAATATGGGGGAGACCCTGAAAAAATTTATGTGTCAGGTCACTCCGTAGGCGGCCATCTTGCCGGACTCATCTCTACCGATAATTCTTATTTTGAGAAACTGGGAATGAAAAATCCGATCAAAGGAACCATTCTTATTGATCCCTTCGGACTCGATATGTATACTTATCTGAAAGGGAATTCCAGTTATAAGCGGGATGTATATCTTTCTGTTTTTACAGAGGATCCGGCTCATTGGAAAAAAGGATCTCCGCTTACTCATCTCCATAAGGATATGCCACCCTTCCTGATGTTTGTAGGAGGAAAAACGTATTCCAATATCGTTAACGAAAGCAATATGTTCTTAAAGGAGCTGAAGAAATATCAACCGGAAGCAAAATTGATCACCGTTCCCGGTAAACGACATGCAGCAATGATTTTTCAGTTTATGAATTCCGGCGCTCCCGCTTACAAGGAGATTTTAGATTTCATGAATCATCCCGAAGATTAATTCTTAATGATCTTTTTTACGATAGCGGTTTGATCAATCTTCAGAATATACATTCCATCAGGAAGTTCTCCCATTTCAATTTCTATCCTTTCATCATTAATCTTTCCGGTAAGTACGGTTCTCCCAAGGGGATCTGTGATGTTGTAAATTCTGCCCAACAGTTTAGCATCATTTGCAAGGATCAACGTTTCCTGAACAGGGTTTGGAAAAAGGCGAATGATCTCTTCCGCATTTTCCTGCACACCTGCCGGTAAGGTTGTAATTCCGAAATAGCGCTGATTGATTGTATTCCCCGCAACATTGAGATTTTTAAAACGCACTTTCACATATCCGCTGTCTGCTGTAACACCGGTGTAAAAGTAAAATACGAAATTAAGATCATCGCCGGGTGGAAGTGTAATATCTGTGGATGTTACGGTAGAAGAATAACAAATATCCCCGCAAAGTGCAGATGCCCATCCGGATGGGAGATCAATGAACTGTTTTGAAATGTTGATCACAGCATTATCCGTTAATGATAAATTCTGCAACACACCATGAACCGAGATCACATCCCCTGGATTACCGTATGCGGTGCTATCGCCTGTGGCGAGCGTCCAGCTGAACGTTCCGTTATTGGCAGAGATTACACAATTCCCAGAGCTGGTGCCAAGCAATGAATCAATGTCGCACCACATATTTTCCGGGGTGCGGTGAAACCAGCCATGTTTTGCTTTTACAATTCCATTGGTATCAATAAGATATGCATTATTAGGTGCCGGTCCGAAATTCAGCCACCAGTCATTGCAGGGGCCATCCACCAGGATCTCAGGAACGATGGTGTAATTGGCTCTAAGGGAATCGATCAGGGTTACACGCTCTCCGTATGTATCGGGTTGTTGATACAAAACCCCTTCCGCATTGTTTTCTGCAGTTACCCAAACAAATCCGCTGTAAGGACTGGGATCAACAATAGGGTGTGCTTCCACACCATAAATAATATAAACATTCAACTGACCTGCATAATAATTTGCCATATCATTCAATGCGCTGATCTTTTCACGGAATACAGGACAAGTATAGTTACCGCCCACGAGAAGTACGGGTAACCCTAATGAAAGCGCATCACTTAACCGCACTGAATCACCATTTGTTTTATAGAGGGTAAAATCCGGAACCAGATCTCCTTCATCAAAACCGGAAGTGTCCATTTCTCCTGTGTATACAGGAATGCTGCAAATAGGGTCGGTAAGCTGTGGCATACTCGATAACCCGATATGCGGAAGCAGAACAGGTTGGGCTGACATCAGCGCTGGAAAGAAAAGGAGGAGAGTTAGAATTTTTTTCATGATGAAAAGATAGTTAAAGGTATAAATATAAGCAATTATTTTTTGACCTCTTCTTCAATGATCTTTTCAACCAAAGGCTTTTCTTTCTCATCAGCTTTTTTATCTGCAAGGATGAAAGGCAATTGTTCTGTGTTGATATATCCTTTTGCAGCAGCATGTTTGGAGGCGGTATAACTATTCTCGGCAAGAATCATTTCCACGTTATTTCCAAAAGTTCCTTCTGCGATCTTTTTTACCTCCAGATCCCTTTCATCAACGGAAACATCACGAATATAAGATACGAGGATTCTTCCGGGAGATTCTTCGATTACTTCCGCATAGATCTCCGGGTCGTGCTGTCCGCTATCGCCGATAAGAATAAAATTAAGATGTGGATAGGCATTTAGAATGTTCCTGATCTGTTTGGGTTTATGAAGGCCATGAGATTCAGTAAAGAATTTTTTATGTGTGAAGCCATAATCTTTTAAAAAGAGAGGTCCTTTTGGTAAACCATTGATCTCAATGAACTGCACCAACAGATCATATAAGTTCCAAGGACTACTTGAAACATAAAACACCGGATTTTCCTCGGATCCGGAATTGCCTTTTTGCAGTGCCTGATAAAAAGCAGCCACACCCTCAAACGGAAGTCGAGTGTAAGCATTGTTTGTAAAAGTCATGTAAGCCGACTTCAACAGACTTTGTGCATGAGTGGTTAGAATGGTGTCATCTATATCACTGATAATACCGAATTTAGAAGTGGATGGCGGTGTCATCACTTCCGCTCTTGTTGTAACTGGTGACTTAAAAGGAATCGGTGCTTCGAGTAATTCAATAACAGGATGGTGCCAGAGTTCTTCAGCCGGAAGAGGCGTAACAAGAGGCACAGCCAATTCGAAATAACCGTCTTCATCCGAATAAAATTCACGGACCGTATTGCTGAATGTGACTTTTAGTTTGGCACCGGAAATCTCTACACTGGTTAATCTTTTGTAAGTGTTCTCGAGGTTTCTCCAGAGGGTATCTCGGTCAGTTGTTTCAATGTCTTTATTCAGCATCACTCTGCCGCGCAGATATAGCTCATTGGAATTTGCATAAGTTCGGTAAATGACGATATGAATGTTCATATTCAGACCGAGACGATGACGGAGTTTCAGTTTAAGCGTGTCAAAATAAACTTCGGAAGAACTTCCTATTGCATAAAAAATTTTTCTCCAGCCTTCCATAACTAATCTTCTTTTTTGAGTTTTTCATTTGCTTTTTTCTCATCTTCCTTGTCGGGATAAATGGGCCTGTTCTCATCACTGTTCTCCGGCTCAAAGCTAATCTTTACATAAATAGGAAAGTGGTCCGAACCCATTTTATCCAGCCGGTTGATATCCACTAATCGAAAGTCAGTACTGGTAAAAACATGATCAAGCGGCCAGCGAAAGAATGGATACTTCGCATTAAATGTTGAGTAAAATCCTCTGCCAACACGAGGATCAAGCAGACCACTTGTTTTCTGAAAAAGTTCGGATGTGAATGACCAACCCACATCATTCAGATCACCTGCAACGATCACGGGGATGTTACATGCTTTCGCTTCCTTCGCGATCATGATCAGCTCTTTGTCTCTTTCAATGGACGATGGAACTTCCTTCGGATTAGGTGGTTTGGGATGAATAAAATAGCATTGGACGTTCTGCCCTGATGGAAGAGTTATGACAGGATTGAGAGATGGTACTTGCTCATTCACAAGGAACCGGAATTCTTTGTTCTCAAAAGGCAACTTAGAATAGAGGATCATTCCGTACGTATTGTTTAAAGGCATTTCCACAGAATAGGAATATTTTTTTGATAGGACCTTCAACTGATCAGCCCACCACTGGTCGGTTTCAACAGCAAGGATCAGATCCGGATCGTATTTTGTCATTTGCCTCAAGGCCTCTTCACTGTTGCGATTTTCCATATAAACATTGCAGTAGACCATGCTCAGGTGATTGGAAGAGTCGAGTATCATTGCCGGTCGAACCTGGAATTTATTCATGGTGGTATACGGCCACACTTTGCAGATCTGGAATATCATCGCGATACTCAACAAAGCAATGAGTGAATAGCTGATCAACCTATTTTCAAACAGGTAGCAACTGAAAATGATGATGGATAAAAAAAGAAAAAAAATAATCTGTAATCTTGGAAAATCACAGAGGCGAATGGCCCAATGTTCATTTTCAGAAAATGCCATCAGAGTGGTGGTTACAGATATTGAGCTAAGAATGCCTGCTATAATGAGAAGAAATGTTCGTATCATAATCAATAAAAATAAAACGCCCGGTTAAATACCCGGGCGTTATAATAATAGTGTTTGATTATTTCTGAGCCGTTTGTGCTTCCGCTTCAATGTCCAATTCCACATTCACGGTTTCGGAAATAAATTTATCACCAAGGGTTTTATCATTTCCATAATTCATTTGCCATTGTCTCCTGTCGATGTCGAAGTTGGCTTTTGCTTTCAGCGTGTTACCATCAAGATCGATCTTTGCCGGAAAGGTGATGTTCTTAGTTTCGTTTTTAATAGTAAGATTTCCGCTCACATTAAAATTCGCTCCTTTGATAATGGAAGTATCTTTATCATTCTTTTCATACGGACTCACAGCAGTAATCTCAAATTTTGCTGTTCCGAATTTCTCAGCGTCGAAGAAATCTCCGCTCAAAAGATGCGGACGAAGCTTGTCACGGAATACTTCCCCTTTTTCTTCCATTTCCATGGAGTTGATGTCAATTGTAAATTCTCCCCCTGTTACCTGATTGTTAGATAAAGCAATATTCCCGGAACTCACTTTAAATTTTCCGGGGTGGTTTTTCCCCACACCATTCCCCGTGAAGCGGATTTTCGAATCAGTTGTATCCACGATAAATGACATTCCAGTGGCCTCCGTTGCTTTTTGTTCTTCGGTGATGATTGCGTTATCTCCTTTAGGAGCGTTGTCACAGGCAGCGATCGTCATAGCTGCAGCGATGGAGAAAAGGACAGTTTGTCCGTAGAAATTTCTTTTCATGATTGAATGTGTTTTTTTAGTTCGGAAAAGAGAAGCAGAAATGATGCCTGCCCGCTTTCTCGAAACAATTTCGCAGAAAAAGAAATCAACGAAATGATATCGTCCCGTTTGTCAGTTCGAGCGATAGCTATCGGGACGAACTGACATTCTCAAGTTTGATCGTGCTAGAATTTAAGATGTTCGATTCGCTCGAACTGACCTAAAGCATTCAGCTCCCACTTAGAGTTTCATATTAGAAACTCAAACTATTAATACCTTCTAATCATAAAAGCATGTCAGTTCGAGCGAAGTCGAGAACCATTCATGTAAACTGACAGTTTATCCTTTGTTTACTTTGTTCTCGACTTCGCCCGATAGCTATCGGGACGAACTGACAGTTCATGTTAGTGCAGAGTTTTGTAGACTTGTGTATGAAACAGTCTTTGCAAGAAAGCATTTAGAATGAATGCCTTCACACGTTCTCGATACAATTTCGCAGAAAAAGAAATCAACGAAATGACCACACAGTGATAGCTTTGCGCTCTTTTCGTCTTTGCGAGAAAATTTTGAGTTTGAGGAATATTACTTACCAACCTCTATCTCAAAGATAACCGGCCACATCTTTCCGGTCACATAGAACTTCCCGGATAAAGGTTCAAAAGCAATTCCATTCAGCTCCGAAGAGCCATCATACTTCGCTTTTGCTTCAGCAGTCAGGGCGGAAAGATCAAGGATGCCGACCGTTTTGCCGGTAGCCGGATCGATCTTCACGATGTAATTCTTCATCCATACATTTGAATAGATGAACCCATTGATGAATTCCAACTCATTGAGATAATCCTCCGCGTAGCCGCCATTGGTGACATTCAGCGTCTTCACTTCTTTGAGTGTTTCCGGATCTAGGTAGGTGAGGAGATTGCTTCCATCGCTCATGATGAGATGTGTACCGTCGGTTGTCATTCCCCAACCCTCTTCGTTTTTGTAACTGAAGCGGCCAAGGTTTTTGAAAGATTTCGCATCGTAGATAAATCCGATCTTGTTTTTATAGGTGAGCTGGTAGACTTTATCTTTAAAGAAAGCGATCCCTTCTCCGAAATAAGTATTCCGGTCAAGTTCAGCTTTCACATCGATCTTTCCGGTTTTGAGATCCACAATTCCGAAGGTGGAGCGGGTGAGGGGATTCTCCTCCGGGGCTCCTGTACTCTCAAAAAGCTGACCTTCATGAAAAACAAGGCCTTCGGTGAATGCCATGGTATCATGAGCAAAGCGCTGAGTAATGGTATAATTCAAGGAAGGAACAAGCGCTTCAGTTTTTGGTGTTTCAGGAATGTTGACTGGTTTAGAATCATCACTGCAGGCAGATCCCAAAAGCGATAATGTAAAAAGGAATATGTACTTCTTCATGGAATAAAGATAATTGTTTATTCAATAAAGGTTAAAGAGTTTTTTTGGTCTGGTTTGTTTTTTTGTGTTAATAAGCAGTTGTTGCGATCAACTCCTCCAGCTAGCTATCGGGACGAACTGACAAACGATCAAAACCACCCAATTGGACTTTATCGTTTAAAAAATAAGTAGTTTGATAATTAGCATTGGCGGATGTGCATTTTAGTATTGATTAAGATTCCGAAGGTGCGGGTGAGGCTTGGCGAGGCGCAGTGCCCTGTAGTGGGAAGCATTCGTCTGGACTTTATCGTTTAAAATAATAAGTAGATTGATAATTAGCATTGGCGGATGAGCATTTTAGTATTGATTAAGATTTCGAAGTTGCGGGTGAGGCTTGGCCAGGCGCGATGCCGTGTAGTTGGAAGCATTCGTCTGGTCTGGCTATTTTTTTATCTTTTAACTTTTTGGCGGCCAAAAAGTAACAAAAAGCCTTTTGATCTTGCAAAGGCGATTTGCTGTCTTCCTATCGGTCGCCACCAACCGCGGCTAATTGATCGCATCCCGGGTACGACCACAAAGTATAATACTTCTGCGATCATTACCGCTTATCGCTGCACAAGATCAAAACCACCCAATTGGACTTTATCGTTTTAAATATAAAGTAGTTTGATAATTAGCATTGACGGATGAGCATTTTAGTATTGATTAAGATTTCGAACCCGCTGGTAAGCCCTGGCCAGGCGCAGTAATCTATTTTTCCAATCTTATTAACACTGCTCGTTTAAAAGCCTTTTTTCGTTAAATTTACAATCCTGTTTAAAACGAAAAGAACACTCCTGAATTCATGAATTTCTCCCACTTACACGTACATACTCAATACTCGCTCCTGGACGGGGCGGCTGATATTTCTTCCCTTTACAAAAAAGCGGTCAATGACGGCATGCGCGGACTCGCCATCACTGATCATGGAAACATGTTCGGCGTATTCAAGTTTGTCGCGGAAGCAGGCAAGCACAACACACCCGAAAATCCGAATAAAATAAAACCAATTGTAGGTTGTGAGTTCTATGTGGTGGAGAACCGCCACAAACGCCAGTTTACAAAGGACGACAAAGATGTTCGCTATCATCAGTTACTTCTTGCTAAAGATGCGGAAGGCTACAAGAACCTTGTTAAGTTATGCTCATTGGGTTACATGGAAGGCTTGTATGGAAAATATCCACGCATCGACAAAGAGTTGATCCTTAAATATCACAAAGGGCTAATCGCAACTACCTGTTGTTTGGGTGCTTCTGTTCCCCGAACTATTTTGAAGGATGGCGATGATGCAGGTGAAAAAGAATTCAAATGGTGGCTGGATCTTTTTGGTGAAGATTATTATGTGGAGCTACAACGACATGATATTCCTGAACAGAATACCGTCAATCTCGTCCTGCTGAAGCTCGCGAAAAAATACAATGTAAAGATCATCGCATCCAACGATTCACATTACGTGGATCAGGCTGATTCAAACGCTCATGACATTCTTCTTTGCATCAATACAGGGGAAAAGCAGAGCACTCCGACCATGAAGGATTTTAACGATGAAGCTTCCATGAAAGGAAAACGATTCGCCTTCTACAATGACCAGTTCTATTTCAAGACCACAGCTGAAATGACGCAGCTCTTTCATGATCTGCCGGAAGCCATAGACAATACAAATGAGATCGTTGATAAGATCTCTCCGCTGAAATTGAAGCAGGACATCATGCTTCCGAATTATGTGATCCCTGAAGGATTTGCCAGTCAGGATGATTACCTCCATCACATCACTTATACAGGAGCAAAAGATCGGTATAAAGAAATTACACAGGAAGTGCAGGAGCGTCTTGACTTCGAATTGTTCACCATCAAAACGATGGGATTTGCGGGCTACTTCCTTATCGTTGCGGATTTTATTAAAGCTGGCCGTGATATCGGAGTATTCGTCGGGCCCGGTCGTGGCTCCGCTGCCGGTTCTGCAGTTGCGTATTGTATTGGCATCACCAACATTGACCCGATCAAATACAATTTGCTGTTTGAGCGTTTCCTGAATCCGGATCGTAAGTCGATGCCCGATATTGATACGGATTTTGATGATGAAGGCCGTCAGAAAGTAATTGATTATGTAGTTGATAAATACGGAAAGAACCAGGTAGCACAGATCGTAACGTATGGAACGATGGCTGCCAAAATGAGCATCAAGGATGTGGCGCGCGTGCTTGATCTTCCGCTGCAGGAAAGTAATATGCTGGCGAAAATGGTTCCGGAGCGTCCGGGAATTGAGCTCAAGCGTGTTCTTACTGCACCAATGAGCGGCGAGAAAAGCCTGGAAGAAAAAGAAGGACTTACGAAAGATGAACTGGAGGATGTAAAAAAATTACGCGCCATTCTCAATGGAAATGACCAGCAGGCAAACGTTCTGAGAGAAGCATTGATTCTTGAAGGCTCTGTCCGGGGTACCGGCATTCACGCAGCGGGAATCATTATTGCACCGATGGATCTTACGGATCTGATTCCTGTTTCCACTTCCAAAGAATCGGATTTGCTCATCACTCAGTACGATGGAAAAGTAATCGAGGATGCGGGAGTGATCAAGATGGACTTTCTTGGATTAAAAACGCTTACCATCATTCGTGATGCATTAAAGCTGATCAAAGAAAATCATGGTGTTGAAATATCCATTGATGATGTTCCTCTTGATGATTTAAAAACATTTGAATTATATCAGAAAGGCGATACAAACGGCACGTTTCAGTTTGAAAGCGCGGGAATGCAAAAGCATCTCATCAACCTGAAGCCGGATAAGTTCGCCGATCTGATCGCTATGAACGCCTTGTATCGTCCGGGCCCGATCGAATACATTCCGAATTTCATTGCAAGAAAACATGGCCGTGAACAGATCAGCTACGATGTTCCGGAAATGGAAGAGTACCTCGCAGATACATACGGAATCACAGTTTACCAGGAGCAGGTGATGTTGCTCTCGCAAAAGCTTGCAGGATTTTCCAAAGGTGATGCGGATGTTCTCCGGAAGGCAATGGGGAAAAAGGACAAAGCCACGCTGGATAAAATGAAAAGCAAATTCATGGATGGTGCCAAAGAGAAAGGATTACCGGGCGATAAGCTCGAGAAGATCTGGACCGATTGGGAGAAGTTCGCGCAATATGCTTTTAACAAATCGCACTCCACCTGTTATGCACTTGTTGCATTTCAAACCGCCTACCTGAAAGCCCATTATCCCGGTGAGTACATGTCATCTGTACTAACACATAACTTAAGTAACATTGATAAGATCACCTTCTTCATGGATGAATGTAAGCGCATGGGAGTTCCTGTGCTTGGTCCGGATGTGAATGAAAGTAAGTATGCATTTGCTGTGAACAAAGCCGGACAGATCCGTTTTGGTATGGGCGCAGTAAAAGGAGTAGGAGAGGCGGCTGTGATTTCTATTGTAGAAGAGCGGACAGCCAACGGACCCTACAAAAGTGTGTTTGATTTTGTGCGAAGAATTAATCTCCGTGCAGCGAATAAAAAAACATTTGAAAGTCTGGCCTATGCAGGCGGATTGGATTCATTCGGAATTCATCGCGCTACGTATTTCTTTACGGAGGGAAATGATAGCGGTAACTTTTTGGAGAGAGTGATTCGTTATGGAAACTCTCACCAGGAGGGTGTGAACTCAGCTCAGGTTTCTTTGTTTGGTGATGATTCGGAAGTGGAAATGCCGGAACCTAAAATTCCTGTTTGTGAATCATGGAGCAATCTGGAGCAATTGAAACATGAAAAGGACGTAGTAGGATTTTTTATCTCCGGTCATCCTTTGGATACATACAAACTTGAGATTGATAACTTCTGTTTTCATTCCGTTAGCGATATTAAAAAGATTGAGGAGAATAAAGGAAAGGATCTTGTATTCGGCGGCATTGTAACGAACGTTCACAATGGTGTTACCAAGACAGGCAATCCCTGGGGTAAAATTACCTTTGAGGATTATGCTGAATCATCTGAATTGGCTTTCTTCGGAGAAGATTATGTGAAGTTCAAACAGTACATGGTCACGGGATTATTTCTTTTTGTGAAAGGAAAGATCAGTGAGCGTTTCAGAAATTCAGGAAATTTTGAGTTCAAAGTTTCTACGATCCAGCTTCTTTCTGAACTTCGTGATAAGATGGCAAAGAGCATTACGGTGAATGTTTCTATCCGTGAGCTGAATGATGAATTCATCGGGAAGATGAATGCGATTATTGATGCGAATGCAGCGGCACAGCCAAAAAATTGTGCATTGCAGTTCAGGGTGTATGACGCAGAAGAGAATATCAGTGTGTTACTTCCGGCTAAGAAAATAAAAGTGAACCCGAGCAATGAGTTGCTGGAATTATTGAAGGAGAATCTGCTGGAGTTTAAGTTGAATTAGCGGGAAGGGATTGTTAGAATTGAGTCTTTCTGAGAACGTCATGCCGGACTTGATCCGGCATCTCAACCTCAGAATTAGACTCTCTGGTAGAATATGAGATTCTGGATCAAGTCCAGCATGACTTGCTAATTATGATAGTATGTCGTCACCAAATTACTAACTATTATACGATTCATTCTTAGGACGTCATGCTGGACTTGATCCAGCATCTCAACCACAGAATGTAACGTTTCGGTAGATTATGAGATTCTGGATGACGGTGGATCAAGTCCAGAATGACGTTAGTCCAATCCAGTTTCAAAAAGATCCTTCATTAACGGATTTACTGTTTTGATCAAATCAATTTTCCAACTCCGATTCCAACCCTTTAATTGTTTTTCTCTTTTAATAGCAAGTCCTATGTCAGGAATCATTTCATAATAAATCAAGTCTGTTAAAATATATTTTGAGGTGAATTTTCCGCTCCCGGAACGATGTTCAAGGACCCTTCTTTGAAGATTATTTGTTACTCCGATATAGAAGGTTGTTCGGTTTTTATTGGAGAGAATGTAAACGTAACCATTTTTAGGCATGAGGTCTCAATTTTAGGCTGAGTTTTCAGCGGTTATCGAGAGCTTATATTTGTTGAGATGCTGGATCAGGTCCAGCATGACGTGCTAATTATGATCGCACTTTACCAGAAATAGTGTGAACTGAAAAAATTAAGTATCAGGTATCAAGTATCAGGAAAAAAGGAATTCCAATATGCTTGTTCTCGATACTCTCCCTCCGGTCGAACTCGAACTGACGCCTGAGTGATTCTCGTCTGTTGTCAATTGGGCAGTCGAAATGAAAGATCGGGTGAGAGAAAACTTTCCAACTTTAAACTTTCCAACTTTAAACTTATTTCTCAGTATCCTTCGTATACGTCTGCTCCGTAATGGCCTGATCATTTTTGAAATAATACACTGCACCAAAACTTGTTTCCTTCTTTATATAAAGGTCGCCTTTGTTCCCTTGGACAACGATTCGGCGGGTGATGCTGACATTTCCTTCTTTCACTTTTTCTTCTGTCAACCCTTGCGGATATTTTTTAGCCAGTTCATTTGTGTATAATGCACGCTTGGCATTTTCAATATCAACATCTACTGCTTTCAGTTTTTCAGCCGGCAATGTTTCTTTTGATTTAAGCACCTGAGCTTCCGTGTAAGCTGTTTTGGCTGCAGGAAAATCCTTGGCAACCAAAGCGGCATCTCCTTTTGAAATGAGAGCATTGTACTTATCAGGGAGGGCGTTTTCTTCAGCTTCTTTTGCAAGTCGATCCTTTTCCAGCGCATCAGCAATGGCTTTTTCTTTCTCAGCTTTTTCCTTCGCAATCAGATCCGCTTTTTCTTTTTCCTTCGCCAGACGTTCCTTCTCAGCAGCCTCCGCGGCAGCTTTATCTTTATCGGCTTTTTCTTTCAGAGCGGCATCAGCAAGTGCTTTTTCTTTCGCGATGCGGTCTTGTTCGGCGCTTAATGCAGCAGCTTTTTCTTTCGCAATTCGATCTCTTTCATCCTGCGCAGCTTTCTCTTTGGCGGTAGCTTCAGCGTTAGCAAGTTCTTTCGCGATTCTGTCCTTTTCCGATTTTTCTTTCAGAGCGGCATCAGCAAGTGCTTTCTCTTTGGCAATTCTATCCTGCTCCGCACTTAATGCAGCAGCTTTTTCTTTCGCAATTCGATCTCTTTCATCCTGCGCAGCTTTTTCTTTCGCAGCTGCATCTGCATTTGCAAGTTCTTTTGCGATCCTGTCTTTTTCCGCCTTATCAGCTTTTTCTTTCGCAGCTGCATCAGCCAATGATTTTTCTTTGTCTGCTTTCTCTTTCGCTAAAGCATCAGCATTCGCTTTCTCTTTTGCAAGACGATCTTTCTCCGCAGCGGCAGCATTCGCTTTGTCTTTATCCGCTTTCTCTTTTGCAGCCGCATCAGCCAGGGCCTTTTCTTTGGCCAGACGATCTTTATCCGCGGCATTGGCCAGCGCTAACTCCTTGTCTGCTTTTTCTTTTGCAGCAGCATCTGCAATGGCTTTGTCGATTTCAGTGAGTTTGGTCTTTGGGTAGGCCTCCGAGGATTTAATCGTGATCGCTTCGTTGTAAGCGCTTTTTGCTGTTACATAATCTTTTGCTACAAATGCTTTGTCAGCTTTGGCAATGGCGTTCTTATAATTTGTTTCGATGGTTCCTGATGACGTTCCTGCCAATTTCGCAACCTTGGCAAGTTGCTCTGATACTGACTGCTCAAATGTCTCATCAGAAGTAATCACATTCTTATCAGAATTGTAATAATAACTCAGGAAAGGTTTATCAGTTTGCGAATTGATCTTAGAAATGGTTGCTGGATCTTCAGGCATAGAGAACAATTCCGCGACAGGAGGAGGTTGGGCAGTCCCTTTGAATTTTTTTGCCTGATCATCACTGAAACCCATTGTGGAGAACAGAATTTTGAATTGGGTATAGCCCACTTTTGAAACCACGATCACATACTCTTCGTTCGGCTTAAGGGCTAATGAATAGGCTCCTGATGAATTGGTTGCAGTTTCTTTCACCACATCACCGGCGCCGTTTTCAAGAAGAACATCAGCAGCTGCCAACGGTTTTCCTGCGAACATCACCGTTCCGTCCACTTTATAGGAGAATTGAGCCTGGAGGGTTAACGTTAACAGGGAAAGGATCAGGGTGCTTAAAAAATATGAATAAAATTTCGGGTGTCTGGAGCTTGTCTGCAGGGTCATTCTGTTACATTTCTTATTCATTCTTCTCTTTGCTGGCATTACCAATAACGGCTTTAAGGCGAAATTATTGGTTTATGTAAAAATACAGAGATTTTTTTGAAAATAACAGCAAAAATGATGTACGGCTTAAAACAATTCATCAATTCATTTGTCTATATAGAAACTCAGTTTTACCTTTATCGTTCTATAAATTCAATTACTAATAATTATTTAAAATACTACTATGGCATTAGAAATCACAGATGCTAACTTCGATGAGTTAGTGGCAAAATCAGACAAACCTGTATTACTTGACTTTTGGGCAGAATGGTGCGGACCATGCCGTATGGTAGGACCTGTTGTTGAAGAACTATCAAAAGATTACGAAGGAAAAGCGGTTGTCGGAAAAGTAAATGTTGACAACAATGCAAACATTTCCGCAATGTTCGGAATTCGTAACATTCCAACAATCCTTTTTTTCAAAGGCGGAGAAGTAGTTGATAAGCAAGTAGGAGCAGTTCCAAAATCTGTTCTTGATGCGAAACTGAAAGCACTTCTTTAGTCAGCGTTATTTATAATTTTAAAAGCAAACAGTAGGTATGAACCTGCTGTTTTGTTTTTTATGAAATAGATTTCAAATTTGAAATTTAGAATTAACACTTCTTAACTTTCAAACTTTAAACTTTCCAAATTAAACTGATTACATTGATCCAGATCGATCCACGTCCCTTACAGCCTTTTACTCATCTGGAGCTAATTGCCAGACAAGTAGTGGAAGGTTTTATAACAGGACTTCATAAAAGTCCTTTTCATGGCTTTAGCGTGGAGTTTGCTGAACACAGGATTTATAACAAAGGAGAATCGACAAAACACATTGACTGGAAACTTTTCGGAAAAACAGATAAGCTTTTCATTAAAAGATACGAGGAGGAAACGAATCTACGTTGTCAGATCATTATCGATGATTCTTCGTCCATGTATTTTCCGATTGACTCCAAGCCACTTTCTTCCGGAGCAGAGAAAGGAGGAGTGAATAAAATTACATTTTCGGCTTATTGCGCAGCAGCACTTATTGAGTTGTTGAAACGTCAGCGGGATGCAGTTGGATTAAGCATTTTTTCGGATGATGTTGATGTGCATACACCTGCGAAATCCAGCTCCCTGCATCATAAAATGCTTTACCATGAACTGGAGAAACGCATTCAATTGCCGGATCTGAATCGTAAAAAAAAGACATCCGCTATAAAAGCATTGCATGAAATTTCCGAGGCCATTCATAAACGATCGCTGGTTATGATCTTCAGTGATATGATGGATTCGAAAGCCGGATCAGATGAGTTGTTTTCCGCTCTTCAGCATCTGAAGCACAATAAGCATGAAGTGGTATTGTTTCATGTTACCGATAAAAAGAAAGAACTGGATTTCGAATTTGAGAACCGACCTTATAAATTTGTGGATCTGGAAACCGGGGAGGAGATCAAATTACACCCGAATGAGATCAGGGAAACTTATCTGAGTCAGATGTCGGCTTATAAACAGGATCTTATGTTAAAATGCGGACAGTTTAAGATCGATTTTGTGGAAGCGGATATCAATGAGGGTTTTGATCAGGTGCTGATGCCTTACCTGGTAAAACGGACGAAGATGATGTGATGCGTTTTGAATGATAGGGTTATTTAACTTAACATTTATTTTTAAAAAATAAAGGCTGATCCGCGTATGGATCAGCCTTTCAGCTTTAATAATTGATTTTGAGTAAATTATAAAAACTGTTTTTTTAACTGTTGATCAAAAGGTTGAAAGTTTTCATTTTATTGTAAAGTGTTTTTCTGTCGATGTTCAGCATGATCGCGGCTTTTGATTTATTGAAATTTACTTTTCGTAACACCTCAAGAATCTTTTCGTATTCCGCATTGAGTGCCGCTGATTTCAATTCAGGCAGGCCTTTGTTTGCGATACTGTTTTTATGCTCAACCCGATCTTCGCTCATGTTGAACTTCGATTGAAATACGATTTCTTGCGGAAGCGTTTCCAATGTGATCGAATTTTTATTTGCAAGCAGAGCTGCACGTTTGATCACGTTATTCATTTCACGAAGATTTCCCGGCCAGTTGTATTCGATGAATACCTTTTCTACTTCAGGAACAAAACCATCGATGTCTTTATTCAGATCTGATTTAGCATTGTTAAGGAAGAAGTTTGCAAAAACAAGAATATCATCAAGACGCTCACGCAAAGAAGGAAGGTCGATCGAGAATTCATTGAAACGGTGATAAAGATCCTCACGGAATTTTCCTTTTGAAACCGCCTCACTTAATTTTTCATTCGAAGCAACGATGATCCTTACATCAATATTGGTTTCTTTTTGTGAACCCACTCGTCTGATCTTTCTTTCCTGAATCACACGAAGCAAGGAAACCTGAATATCATAAGGGAGATTGGTGATCTCATCAAGGAAGATGGTCCCTCCGTTAGCGAATTCAAACTGTCCGACCTTTGCCTGGAGTGCTCCTGTGAAGGCACCTTTTTCATGTCCGAACAATTCACTTCCGGCAAGATCCTTAGACAAAGCACCGCAATCAACCGCAACAAACGGTTTATCCTTGCGCTGGCTGTTTGCATGTATGCTGAAGGCAACGGATTCCTTACCGGTACCGCTTTCTCCATATATTACGACAGAGTAATTTGTAGGAGCAACAAGTTCGATCTGAGTCTGAAGTTTATCAGCTTCTTTACTCTTCCCGATCACGTAACCTTTTGGATTACTTAATGTTCTTTTGTGTGTTGTATTTGCCCCGACCGGAGCAGCTTGTGCGGCAGCGCCATTGCTTGGAACTGCTTTTCCTACCTGATCTTCCGGCTTAAGGTTTAATACCTTATCTACCATGATCATGATTTCTTCAGGCAAGAGAGGTTTGGTCACATAATCAAATGCGCCCATTTTAATAACATCTACGGCTGTTTTAACATCAGAATATCCTGTGATGATGATTACCTGAATAGAAGAATTGATCTCCTTTATTTTCTGCAGCATTTCTTTTCCATCCGTGTCAGGAAGGCGGAAATCGCAAAAAACAATATCTGTCGTGTTTTCTCTCAGATGATCCAGAGCTTTTTTTCCGCTGGTAAAGAAAAGAGGGTCATGTCCTTTTTTCTTAAAAAATCTTTCCAGTAACTGACAGATATCGATATCGTCATCAATAATTAATATTTTAGCCATTAGAGGTGGTTTTTATATTTAAACTTATATTACTCATTAACTTTCTTTTTTCCTGGATCTGTGTAATAAGTGATATGAGATCGCTGGGTGTAAATGGTTTTCTAAGGAATCCGCTTGCGCAATAATTTTCAAACTCTTTTGTTAGTTGATCGTTATCAGCACTTATCAGGATCAGTATATTGTTTTCGGTTTTGAAGCGGCAGGCGAATTGAATGCCGTTTCCATCCGGTAAATTAACGTCAAGAATAATTATATCAGGTACTGAATCGGCAGCCTTCTGCAACCCTTCTTTCAAATTTTCTGCTTCTTCCACAGTAAAGTGATGAGAAACGAGTGAACGTTTCAGCAGAAATCGGATATCCGGTTCGTCATCTATGATTAGTATCTTCTGTGTCATTTTATATTTCGTGTTCAGGTTTTATAAAAATCTAAACAGTGCTTTTATCTTTTGTGAAAAACCCTTTGATTTTGCCTATACCGGCAGTGATTGTGTCTGCGTGATTGTTGATCACATAACCTGCAACTTTTTCAAGTACAAGTGATGAAATAAAACCTTTTATTGAAGAACTTCTTCCCACCAGTTTCCCAATCAGAAAATCTGTTCCGATTCCTAAGCCTGCTTTTGCAAGTCCGTTGCTGCTGCCGGTATCTGAATCGGTATTGAATGCTTTATTTAGAAGAGTTGCCGGGTGAATAGAATAATACAATTCCTTAATATCATGTTTAAGATCATCCTCCTGAGCAACCCTCTTCGCGTTCAGGTGCATAATGCGATGTCTTAATTCAGTATGATTTGTTATAGGTAAAGCTCTGATGTTTTCCATGAGTCGATTGGATTAATCTTCATTGAATATTGATTTGATAATAATATTGCGGAAAGGTTTTGCCATCAGCTGTTTTCTGAATACCACAGAAATTGCAACTATTACAAGGTAAAACCCTCCCACAATAAAAAAGCCTGATTGAGGGTTTCCGATTGATTCAGAAATAAACCACGCCAATGATATACTTAAAAAAATAAATGCCATTATCGACACCAAAATGATCATAAAGAATGAGATGAGTTCTGATCCCACAGTTGAAGTTTTTTCAGCAGCTTTTAATACTACTAATTCATACCGGGTGTTCAGATAATCTTTTACATTGTCTGTAACGATTTCAATTTTGGTTTTTTCTTCCATAAAACGAAAGGGATAAAAGGTTATTTTTTTAAAAATTATGCATTTTTAGAAGTTGATGTATAGCTTCCATGTCCATTGGTCTTCGTTGCACCTCTTAGGTTATCCAACTCTTCTTCAGCCATTTCTGTCATGTCTTCTGCGCGGTTTCTTAATTTACCGGCAGCTTCTTTTGCTTTCTCTTTAAGATCGTCAGCAAGATCTTTTGCTCCGTTCATTAATTTTTTACGCGTTTCGCTTCCTTTGTCCGGTGCGAATAAAATGCCTAGTGCGGCTCCGACTGCAGCGCCCAGCAATAAGGCTCCGATTACTTTTCCTGAATCTTTCATAATATAAATTTTTAGAGGTTTGAATTAATTTCCCAACCATCACTTGGAAAACCATGCCAGCGGAATATTCGAAGTATTAATATTGATAATCAATATGTTATGCGTACAACTGCTTTTTGTGATTCCTCAAAATGGGGAAAATGTTACCCAATGTAGAAAAAAATCATCCCCAATCCAAAACAACCTCCTACAAAAAAGCTGGTTCGGTAAAAAATTCTACGAAATGAGGAAAAAAAGCACCTTTTTTCAGTTAAAGTGATTTAAAACCACCTATAATGAAGATGAATTGTGATGGTATAATTTTTAGATAACCTTTAATAAGTTTAACTTAAAACCAAAACCTAAAATGAAAAAAAACGTAACTTTTTTGACAATTGCCGCCTTTGCTGCCGGCACCCTTTTTATTGCTTGCGATAACAATAAGCAAAATGAACGACAATTAGAAAACGCTGCTGAGAATGTACAGGAAGCTCAGCAAGATTTAAATGAAGCGAAAGATGAATATGCTGAAGAGTGGAATGAATTCAGAACGGGTTCAGACACAAGATTTCAGGAGAACGACCGCGAGATCACAACTATGAAAGAAAGGTTAAATACAGATAAGAAATTCAAAGAAAAAAACGAAAAAACTGTCATTGAACTTGAAACAAAGAACAATGAATACAGAAAAAGAAGAGATGATTTTGAAAGAGAAAATGCAACAACAAAAGACCGTACGAAATGGGAGAATTTCAAAGCCGAATTCAATCATGATATGGATGAGCTTGGAGCTGCTATCAAAGGCCTAGGTCACAACGATCATAAGTAAGATAACAAAGGCAGACTTTAAATGATGAATGGTTAGTATTAAACATTTTTAGTTGCCGGAAAGAATCTTCCCCTGAAAAGGAAGGTTCTTTTTTTTTCTAAACCACCATTTCGGTCTTATTAATTTTTTAAAAGCCTATCTTTGTCCCACAAATAAACCAGTATGTCGATATTCAAGCTTCAGATATCTCATAAAAAAAGTTTTTACGTTTTAGCTGGCTTTTCCATATTGGTTGTTCTTGCCTCAATTTCCCTAGCAATATACACCATCACCAATACCAACAAGTCGTTAGGTTATCTCGACCGTTCACATAACGTAAATCATAATATTGATAAAATGCTTCGGCACCTTGTTGATGGTGAAAATTCTCAGTCCGGTTATCTTCTTACAGACCAGTTGGTTTTTCTCAAGGACTTTGAAAACTCAGAAAAAAAGGTTCAGGAAGAATATGATAAACTTTATTTAAAATTAAAAAGTGATAAGGGCGAGCAAGGCAATCTACGCGAGCTAAAAGTTTTGATTGATAAGAAATTCAGTCTTCTTAATGATGGTAAAGAATACATGAATATAGAAGGTGGTGTTGATGATACACTCAGGTCTATAATTATTGAAGGGAAGTTTCTCATGGATAATATCCGGAAACGAATCTGGAAAATTCAGGAAACAGAACAACTGCGACTTAAGCAGATCCGTGAGGTAACGTTTAAAAATTCTGAACTTTCTATTTATATTATCCTCCTTACTTGCGGGATTTCTTTGGTTCTATTAATAAGCCTTCTATTTATCCTTAATAAAGAATATCACACAAAAGTTTTAATTGAAAAGGAGCTGATCGGTTCTAAGTCTTTACTGCAACAACAGGTTTACAAGCTGAATCTATCCAATAAAGAACTTGAGCAGTTTGCATATGTGGCTTCACATGATCTTCAGGAACCTTTAAGGAAGATCATTTCTTTCAGTGAAAAGATCGGTGGTAAATTGAGCAGCTACAAAGATGAGGATGTTAACAATTACCTCAGCCGCCTGAATAAATCGGCCGACCGTATGCGTATCCTGATTAATGATCTTCTTAATTATTCCCGCGCTACCCGCGTACTCGATACAAATGAGATCGTTAAAATGGATGTTATGTTTAAAAATATCCTGGAGGATCTTGATGTTTCCATCACATCTAGGAATGTTAAAATGAATGTGGGAACATTTGAATCGGTAAAAGGAAATGATACTCAGCTTCGTCAGTTATTTCAAAACCTGGTAAGTAATGCTCTTAAATTCAACCGTTCGGAATCCCCTGTTGTTTCGATCTGGGCAGAAACATATACGGATGCCGATGTTCGCGCAAATGTCTGGGGAAAAGGATTCAATCTCAAGTATAATAAATACTATTGTATCTTTATCAATGATAATGGTATTGGATTTGAACCGGAATACCTGAATCAAATTTTTGTAATTTTTCAGCGTCTTCACGGAAGATCGGAATATGAGGGTACGGGAATCGGGTTGGCCATCTGTAAAAGGATTGTAGAAAACCATGAAGGCTTTATAACTGCTGAAAGCGAACTTAATAAAGGAGCCACATTTATTGTGGGATTGCCGAAAAAGTCTTGAAATGGAAAATGATAAGTTAGAAAATACCAGTTGTGTGCTTGTTGCCGATGATGATGCGGATGATTTGTTTATGCTCAAAGAAGCCTTTTCGAGTCTGAAATTTGATAAAGAGATCTGCAATGTGGAAAATGGAGAGGAACTACTGGAGTTTCTTCATAAGAAAGGTAAATACAAAGACATAAAGCTTCCTGTTCCTAAATTAATTCTTTTGGACTTAAATATGCCAAAGGTGGATGGAAGAGAATGCCTGAAAGTTATTAAAGCGGATCCTGAACTTTCAAAGATCCCTGTCATCATTTTCAGTACAAGTAATAATCCTGAAGATATTTCACATTCTTATTCTTTAGGAGCAAACAGTTATATTATCAAGCCTTATTCATACAATGAACTGGTTGATATAATAACAATGATAAATAAGTATTGGTTCAACGTGGTAAAGATTCCGTAATTATGAGTGAGAATAAACCGATCCGCTTACTGATCGTAGAGGATGATGAAGATGATTTTTTTTTGCTGGAGATGAGTCTGAAGGAGATTTCTTTTGAAAAGAACATTACATGGGCTGCATCCTATGATAAAGCCATTTCCACAGTTGATTCTGAATCCTTTGATATTATATTGGTTGATTACCGCCTCGGCGTTCATACCGGGATTGAACTCATTTCTCATATTAATCAGCATTCGCCTTATACACCTACCATACTGCTTACTGGAGTTAAAGAAACCACCATTGACCAGGAGGCATTAAAGTACGGAGCCTATGATTATCTGGTAAAAGATCAATATTCCGTTGAGAGCCTAAGCCGAAGTATCAGGTATGCAATTGAAAAGGCCAAAGTTCTGAAATCGTTAAAGGAAAGCGAAAATAAATTCAAAAACCTTTTCGAGAATGCCGTTGAGTATGTATTCCTCATCGATTCAAATCATCGTATCATTGATGCAAATAAAGCAGCTTTGAAATTTTTTGAAGAAGAGAAGAAAGCAGAGATCATCGGAATAAATATTTCAGATTACATTTCTCCTAAAATTTTAGATCCAAAACAATTTCTGAATTCATCTGTAGAGGTAGAGTTCTTTATCCGGGAAGAAAATAAAAAATGTTTCTGCATCATGAATCTTTCTGTGGTTGATGCCGAACAGAATCTGTTTCAATTGGTTTTGCATGACATCACAGAACGAAGGAATAATGAACAGAAAGAAAAGCTTCTTGAAAAACAGGTACTGACAGGAAAAGTAGCGCGGATTATTGCTCATGAAATTAAAAACCCGCTTACCAATATTCATCTTTCTTTACTGGAATTGAGGACGATGCTGGAAGGAGCTCAGCTGGTGGATAATCGTGAAAAACCTTCTGACTTTATTGATATCATAGAACGGAATGGAAAACGGATCAATACCCTAATAGAAGACTTGCTGAATGCAACCCGTTTTGACACCATCAATCTGAAAGAAACGAAGATGGAAGAAGTGTTAAATGAAACTCTCGCTCTGGTTCAGGATCGTGCAAAACTCAAAAATGTACAGATCGAGAAAAGTGTCCAGGCAAAATTGTTATTGAAAGGCGATAAAGAAAAACTGGTTATCGCACTGTTAAACATTCTGGTCAACGCAGTTGAAGCAGTAGACGAGAAAGTAGGGAAGTTGAAAATCATGATGTCGTCTGCAAACAAGGTAATTCACCTGGCTATATCTGATAATGGAAAAGGAATTCCCAGTCAGGATCTTAATAAATTATTTGAACCTTTCTTTACTTCCAAAAAAGGTGGTACTGGTTTAGGACTCACTGCCACTTATAACATCATTACGAAGCATGATGGTACAATCAGGGTTGTAAGTGAAGTTGGGGAGGGAACCACTTTCCTGATCACCCTCCCGGAATACAGATAATTAGTCTTTGTTGTTTTTCTTATCTTCCTCTTCCTGAGCCTTTTTTTCTTTTTCTAATTTTTTTAAATTTTCTTCTTCTTCTTTTTGCTCCTTTTCCTTCTTCTCTTTCTCCTTCTTAGTTTCTTTTTCTGTTTTTTCGTTCACTTCAATTACCACCAATTTTTCTTTCGGAGTTTCTACTTCATAATGATCATTTTCTGTATCGCTTCCAGCACTCCAAGCAGGCAGCTTGATCTTCCCCCACTCATAAGTCTTTGGCATATCATCACCCAAGAGGAATCCAAACGGTTCTAACCCCTGAATGCGGTCGAATATTACTTTAAGTATAGCTGAAATCGGAATAGCCAAAAACATTCCGATCACTCCGGCTAAAGCTCCTCCAACGAAAACAGCAACTATTGAAACCAATGCATTCAGCTTTACTTTTGAAGCAACTACTTTTGGAATGAGGAAATTGTTATCGATCAACTGCACAACTACGTTCACACCTATTACTCCGGCAACAATTGAAACATCAGTTGAATTCGTTAAGGCTACAACTATGGAAATTACTCCAGCTACAAGAATTCCGATATAAGGGATCAGATTCAGAATAGCGGTAATCGTTCCAAGCAGGATCGCATAAGGCACACCTATCAGCATGAGGCCCCCTGTGGTCAATACCGCTACAATTCCCATCTCGATTAACAAACCGACAATGTATGACTGAACCACTGATTTTATTTCCTTCAGAATTGAAACAAGTGTAGGGTGTTCACTTTTCGGAGTGAGCTTGGCAAGAAATTTTTTGAATAAGTTCCTGTATAAAAGAATCAGGAAAGTATAGATCGGGATCAGGATAACATTAAGAAGGGTTTCTGAAAAGGATGACAAGGTGTTACCCACAATGTCCTTTCCGTTTTTCATTGTATCCTTTGTCACATTGTCTATGTAAGATTCCTGTTTTTTATAGCTTACATTGAATTTCCTTTTCACCCATTGCTGAACATGCTCATAATTTGTATGCATGTTTTCTTTTATTTTCGGCCAGTCTTCTGCGAAGTCAGCTAACTGATAGGAGATAAAAATTATAATTCCTAAAACAAGACAAACGAAGAGGATAACAGCAACCAATACAGCAACCACATGGGGGAACCTTAGTTTTTTATTGAGGAATTGAACCACTGGTCGAAGTAAGATTGCAAACAGAAGCGCCAATACCAGGGGCATAATAATATTGCTCCCAACATAAAACATTACGATGATTAAGCCCAAAATCAGAAGAACATGAGACAGTTTTACGTAAAATGGTGGCTTAGTGTGAAGAGGTTCCATAGATTAAATTAATTTTTAAATTTTAGGCTCTATTTTATTATCAATTGTTTTTACTTTTTCTTCAATATCTGTATTGTATTTCTTTTCCACAATGTTCTTTTCAACCCAAACCGCATATTTATTCGGTTCAATCCTTCTGCCCTGGTGCCTAACGTAAACCTGAGTGAATTCAGCCCCAAAGTACAGGATCATAGCGGAATAATATACCCAAAGCAAAACCCCGATAAGTGATCCGGCAGCTCCATATGCACTTATCATCGAATTATGATCAAGGTAGTAGCCGATTACCATTTTACCCAGGAGAAAAAGAATTGCAGTTACAAGAGCACCCCTCCACACATCTCTCCATTTTACTTTAGCATCAGGAAGCGCTTTGAAGATAAAAGCGAACAGGAGCACAATAATACCGAACATAAGGATGTGGTCAATCACAACCAGGCTGTTAATGAGTTCTTCGGAAAAATGTTTCCTCAGTTGTTTAAAGAAGCTTTCCAGCAAGGCGCTGAGCAGGAGTGATACAAGGAGAATAAAGCCCATGACAATCACCATGGAAAAAGAAAGCAAGCGGTTAAGGATGAGTTTTAAAATTCCTGTTTTCGGTTTGGCTTTTAGGCCCCAGATCGTATTGATGGAATCCTGGATCTCTCCAAACATCCCTGTAGCCGCAACAAGTAATGTGATTAAGCCAAGTGCTGTGGCGAGAAAATTATCATGTTTTAAAGTAGTATTCTGAAGCATATGCTGAATGTCAAGTGCAGCCTGAGCTCCGACATATTCGTCGATCTGGAAAAACACCTCTCCCTGCACAGCATCCTTTCCGTAAAAAATACTGCAGAGCCCAATTATAACAATAAGCATGGACGGAAGAGAAAAGATGGTATAGTAAGCCAGCGCCGCGCTTAACTTTAAAACATTATCACCAATGAATTCTAAGAAAGACTCCTTCAAAACTCCGGGTGTTGTCCGGAAAAATGATTTTTTTACTGTCATAGAATTTTTTATATTTAAGGCCTCGTTCGTCAAACCATGTTCCATACTGGCATGAATTTCATAACACATAGATACGAAAATTAAATTATGGAAGTAAAAAAGAAAAAGAGTAAAATGGGGAGGATCATTTTATTTATTCTTCTTGCCCTCATTCTGGGGTTAGGTTTGTTTTTTTATTTTGCTCCATTTAAGGCGATTGACCTTGTTCTACCCGACCTCCGTGAAGTTTCCCAGATTAATGCACAACTGAAAGGCGACTCCGTTTCTGCTGATATTGATTTTGTTTTCAAAAACAAAAGTCTTTTTAAAGTTAAAATCGATACGCTTTACTACAAGGTGAGCCTGCATGATACGGTAATTGTCGAGGAAACTGTTCCTATTATGCTGGAGCAAGTGAGGGGACAAACAGATACTGTCAAACTCCCAATAAACTTCTCTCTGAAATCTTTTCGAGCCCTGTTAAATCAGCTCAGTGAAGACGATTCAACTGAGTTAAAGATGGAAACCTATATTATCTGCCATACAATTATAGGAAAAGTAAAAATTCCTTTTGATAAAACTCAGAAGATCGCCGTGCCTGTTCCACCTAAGATTCGAGTGCTGGAGGTTAGCCAGAAGCGATATCATTTACGTGATAGGAACATCACCGCAATTGTAAAAATTGAAATTATAAACAAGAGTAAAATGCTTGATCTAACATTAAGCAATATAAAATATAAATTGGTGGTGAAAAACAACCTGAGTTCCGAGGGCACTATTCAACAATCAGTTAAAATTGAACCCGGCGCCACAAAATACCTTGATATTCCTGTCACCATAGAAATGGATCGGCCTCTAAAAACAATTATAGCTGTTGCGAGGGATAAGGATAAGTTCCCTTATACATTACACATGACATGTATCCTCAGGGAAAATATGATGGAGGAAGGGCATGAAATCCCGATCGATCTTACTTCCGAGGGAATGATGGAATTAAAAAAATAGTTCCCAATCTGAGAATAACTTTCCCCGGGATGTTTCTTATTAAAAACAATTCTGACTTTATTGAGTCCTTTCTTGCGTATTGTTATCAGGCTATTTCAGCCAAATTAACAGAGTCGGCATAATATTTTGAGTATATGTAGCAGGAAGATGATTTGTTTAATAAATAAGGAAGTCCAGTTCGATTTATATATTCATCTAAAAAAAATATCTATGACAAATTTACTTTACATTATTGCCGTTATTCTGATTATTGCCTGGGCCATTGGCTTCTTTGCATACAGTGCTGGCGGATTGATTCATATTTTATTAGTAATCGCTGTGGTTGCTATACTTTTAAGACTAATACGTGGTAAGGATCCGATTTAATGATGAATTAAATCTCATCAACATTGCCAAGTATCCAAAAAGGCCCGGTTTTACCGGGCCTTTATTTTTATCCCGTTTTGGGGAAAGTTTTGTACAAACACACTTTCCCATCTATTGGTGAATTGGGGAATTGTGTAGTTGTCAGGGGTAAAACAATCGACGGGGTTGCATATAATATAGTGGCACAGAATTGCATTGTCCTATATGAGTTTTAATTTAAATTAATTGCAATGAGAAAGCTCTTACTTGTAATATCCGGCATTTGCTTTTTTGAACTACCTCCTTGATTTCTCAGGAAGTACCCGAATCGTCATGTGGATGTTCTCTTCAGTTGCAGGGTTCATGTCGATTGTGGCGGGTCCACAGTTTTCTTTTTTTGTTGCTACCTTTATCTCCGCGATAATGGGTTACAATCAACAGTCGGTTTAGGTTTTTAAAATTTTGAAAAACAAATATTCCATTTTATGGGTAATGATTCATCAACCGGACTAAGCGGATTTTTTCAGGAAGTTTCAGGCATGTTTCTTTTTAGCTTACGATTTCTGAAAGAAGTAATAAGCCCACCTTACGAATTTGCGGAGATCATCCGCCAATGTTACACAATCGGATTTAAAT
>JALYRR010000287.1 GCA_030855265.1 Bacteroidota bacterium
ATGTAGATTTTCCTGCATTTGGAAAACCAACAAGACCAACATCAGCGAGGACTTTCAGCTCAAGGATTTTCCATTCGTCTTTTCCATCTTCTCCCGGTTGAGAGAAACGAGGAGTTTGCATAGTGGATGATTTAAAATGATCATTCCCTAATCCTCCGCGGCCTCCGGCAACAAGAATGATTTCTTGTCCTTCTTCAGTGATTTCCCCTTCCACTTCACCGGATTCAGCATCACGAATGATGGTGCCCAATGGAACATCCAGATATTCATCTTTTCCTTCGGCACCGGTCATACGGTTACTGCCTCCACTCCCGCCAGGCTCTGCGATTACATGTTTGCGGTATTTTAAATGGATCAGGGTCCAGAACTGTTTGTTCCCTCTCGCTATAATGTGCCCACCTCTGCCTCCATCACCACCGTCAGGACCGCCTTTTGCAGTGAGTTTACTCCGGTGCAAATGGTGAGAACCACCGCCACCTTTTCCTGAACGGCAACATATCTTTACATAATCAACAAAATTCGAATCCATACTTACAGCGCCCTTCTTAAATTATCTTCTTTTACCGGCTTTTTTCGCCGCGCCTTTTTTAACGGATTTCTTCACTACTTTTTTAGCTGCTTTTTTAACAACCTTTTTAGCTGTTGCTTTTTTAGCAGCCACCTTTTTTACTATTTTCTTAACTACTTTTTTAGCAGCTGTTTTTTTAGCAACAACCTTTTTCTGAATTTTCTTCGCTGCTTTTTTAACTGTCTTTTTAACTGCAGCTTTTTTGATCACTTTCTTCGTCACTTTCTTCGCAACTTTTTTGATCACTTTTTTTGCTACTTTTTTAGGAGCTGTTTTTTTAGCAGCCACTTTCTTAACAATCTTTTTCGCAACCTTTTTTGCTACTTTTTTAGCGGCTACTTTCTTCACCACATTTGTCACCTTCTTAGCGATTTTTTTAGCAGGTGCTTTTTTCACAACCTTTTTTGCTACCGGTTTTGATTCCTTCTTAACTGACTTAGCTGGAGCAGCCGCTTTAGCAGGAGCCTTCGCTGCAACCGGTTTTTTAGCTGCCTTTTTAGGCTCAGGCTTTTCTTCTTCGGTCTGCATTACCTTTCTGAATGTATCGCTGATTGCATCTTTTACTGTTTCAGCAAATGCTGCGATCTTTGATCCTACTGTTTCATTTGAAGTATCAACAGATTCCTTCATATCATTTTCCTTCGGCATAATTTCTTTCGAAGCAGTTTCTTTCGAAGGAGTTTCCTTTGGAGTGTTTTCTTTTGAATTGTTTTCTTTATTCATGTTTTCTTTATTTGAGTTTCGTTTAGAGCTATCGTAAGTATGGCGGTTCATATTGATCATGGTGCAGATATCATTGAAAATATCTTCTACATCACCAACACCATTAACCCCTTTAAATTTTCCCTGTGATGAATAGAATTGTTTCACCGGAGCAGTTTCCTGGTTATACACTTCAATTCTTTTCTGAACGATCTCCGGATCCTGATCATCAATACGTCCTGAATCCTGTCCTCTGAGCAATAACCTTTTCTTCAATTCCTTCTCCTCCACTTCCAGGGCAACCATCAGGGTAATATTGGAATTCTTTTGCTTCAGCAATTCGTCAAGTGCTTCCGCCTGAGCTTTTGTCCGTGGAAATCCGTCGAATATAAATCCTTTTGCATCCGGATATTTGTTCACTTCTGATTCAAGCATCCTGATGGTCACTTCATCCGGCACCAGCTTCCCTGCATTCATATAGCTTTTCGCCAATGAACCCAATTCAGTTTCACCCTTGATATTCGCACGGAATACATCACCGGTGGACAAATGCTTTAACTGGTATTTCGCGATCAGCTTTTCTGACTGGGTTCCTTTGCCGGCTCCCGGAGGGCCAAATAATACGAGGTTTAACATGGTCTTGGATTTTTGATTGAAGGTTTTTTGTTTGAATTTAATGCCAATTCTTATCTAAAAATTATTTATCAAGAACATAAATATCCGGAAGGTTTCTTCCTAATCCATCATAATCCAACCCGTAACCAACAAGGAAATCATTGGGTACAACTATCGCCACATAATCCAACGGGATCTTTTGCCTGTACGCTTCCGGTTTATATAAAAGTGTCGCGATCTTAATTTCCGCCGGCTCCAGAGCAGTCAATTGTGTTACCAGGCTTTCAATCGTTAATCCTGTATCTACAATGTCCTCAACAATTACCACGGTGCGTCCTTTGATATCTTCATTGAGTCCGATCAGCTGCTTCACAGATCCTGTTGAACTCGTGCCATGATAGGATGACACTTTCACAAATGAGATCTCACAATCAATGGTGAGTTTTTTCATCAGGTCCGAAGCAAACATAAAAGAACCATTCAGCACAGCAAGAAACAATGGACGTTTGTCCTTCAGCTCCGTATTCATACGATGCGCGATTTCGCCCACCGCTTTGTTTATTTCATTCGCAGGAATATTAACTTTGAATGTTTTATCCTTTACAACCACTTGACCCATAAATGCGCTTTAACCCTGCGAAATTAAGAAAAATAAAGGTCAAAAAAACGCGGTTTTTTATTTTATTGAATTACATTAAAAGCTATTTTTACAGCCTAAACAACCATTTAAAACCTATTTATGACAGCAAAAGTAAGTATTATCATGGGTAGCACTTCGGATATGCCTGTGATGCAGGAAGCTGCTAAAATCCTGAACGAATTTAAAATTCCTTTTGAAATCAATGCTTTGAGCGCTCACCGTGTTCCTGAACAAGTGGCTGAATTCGCTAAAAATGCACATAAAAAAGGCATCCGAGTGATCATTGCCGGAGCCGGTGGAGCCGCCCATTTACCGGGTGTTGTTGCTGCTTTTACCCCATTACCTGTGATTGGTGTTCCATGCCGCTCCTCCATCTCTATCGATGGCTGGGACTCGGTTCTTTCCATTTTACAAATGCCTCCGGGTATCCCTGTTGCGACAGTAGCGCTGGATGGCGGACAAAATGCCGGAATCCTTGCCGTGCAACTGCTTGCCACCGGAGATGATGCTTTGCTGAACAAAGTCCTTGAATTCAAAGAAAATCTGAAGAACAAGGTTTTAAAGGCCAACAAAGAACTTTCGGAGGTCAAATTTGATTATAAAACCAATTAACATCTCCTTAACCCGGAGGTAATCTTCAAGAACGATCTTTGCTGCCGAATGAAAAAAAGTTTATACTTCCTGCTCTTCCTGGCCACTGGTATATCTGCGAAAGCGGGAAATGAAAATTTTCCCATCGGTTCCAGATCGGCTTCCATGGGCAACGCCTCTGTTTCATTGAGCGATGTATGGAGCAGTCACCACAACCAGGCAGGCCTCGGATTCATGAGAGATGCCTCTGCAGGTGTTTATTACGAAAATCGTTTCCTGTTAAAAGAGCTGGGAGTAAAAGGTCTGGCGATTGCTGTTCCTGTTAAAGTCGGGACATTCGGCCTTGCAGTGAGCAATTTCGGATATTCAGCCTACAGCGAAAATAAATACAGTCTTTCCTTTGCCAAAGCATTCGGCGAGAAATTTTCTGCCGGAATCGCCTTGAATTATCACACGGTAAAAATTGCTGAAGGCTATGGAAGCAATGGTACTTTCGCTGCGGAAGTGGGATTACAATCCAAACCATTAAAAGGATTAACCATCGGCGCTCATGTGTTCAATCCCACACGCGCCAAGATCGCGGAT
>JALYRR010000288.1 GCA_030855265.1 Bacteroidota bacterium
CTCAAGATCCGATCATATTTTATCATAATCACCAAAGGTGATCATATTCTTCATAAAAGATCTGCGTACCAAAAAAACACAGCATCCTGTTTTTATCATGATAATCATGAAAATCAGCAGCCTGCCCCGGTGCAGACCGGGGTTCCAATAAGCTACAATAAGAGCCCGGATCAAGTACGGGATAAGATCCTGAATCAAGTTCAGGATAAAATAAAATCGCCCCACATTTCTGTGAGGCGATCTCCTAAAAACCATGGCGTGATCTTTAGAATTCTGTCAGGACGTGTATCCTGACAAAATAGGATAAAGTATTATTCAGCTTGTTTAGACTTTTTTTCTGACTCTTCCATATCTGCTTTCAGATTAGAAAGAACATCCATATCGCCTAATGTTGTTTTTTCAACACTGTCTTTTACTTTCTTAACGGCTTTTTTAGCATCGTCATTAGCAGTTTTCTTCTCCGTTGCAACGGCTGCTTTTTCGGCTGCGGTTACTTCTTCGTTGATCTTGCTGTGAGAAACGATGATCTTTTTTCCGTCTTTATTGAATTCAAGGATTTTGAAATCCAACACTTCTTCTGTTTTAGCAGATGAACCATCCGGCTTCAACAAGTGACGTGTAGGGCAGAATGCTTCAACTCCGTATGGCATTGACACGATAGCGCCTTTTTCCATGATGTTGATGATTGTTCCCTGGTGAATTGAATCCATTGTGAAAATGGTTTCAAATACATCCCATGGATTTTCTTCCAATTGCTTATGTCCAAGGCTCAATCTGCGGTTTTCACCATCGATCTCCAGAACAACTACATCAATCTTATCACTGATCTTAGTGAATTCGGATGGATGCTTGATTTTCTTAGACCAGGAAAGGTCAGAGATGTGGATCAATCCATCAACTCCTTCTTCAAGTTCTACGAAAATACCGAAGTTGGTGAAGTTACGAACGGTAGCAGTGTGCTTGGTTCCTTTTGCGTATTTATCCAAAACAACTGACCAAGGATCAGGCATTAATTGTTTGATACCCAATGACATTTTGCGCTCTTCGCGGTCAAGTGTCAAAACAACAGCTTCCACTTCATCCTGTACTTTAAGGAAATCGTGAGCAGTGCGTAAATGCTGTGACCAGCTCATTTCAGATACGTGGATAAGGCCTTCTACTCCCGGTGCGATCTCTACGAAAGCGCCATAATCAGCAATAACAACCACTTTACCTTTTACTTTATCTCCGATAGCAAGATCAGCTTTCAAAGCATCCCAAGGATGAGAAGAAAGTTGTTTCAAGCCAAGTGCGATACGTTTTTTCTCGTTGTCGAAATCAAGGATAACCACATTGATCTTCTGATCAAGTTTAACGATTTCTTCAGGATGGTTGATACGTCCCCAGGAAAGGTCAGTGATGTGGATAAGACCATCAACACCGCCAAGATCGATGAACACACCGTAAGAAGTGATGTTTTTAACAGTTCCTTCAAGAACCTGTCCTTTCTCCAATTTAGAGATGATCTCTTTCTTCTGTTGCTCAAGTTCTGCTTCAATAAGCGCTTTATGAGAAACAACAACGTTTTTGAACTCATTGTTGATCTTAACAACTTTGAACTCCATTGTTTTACCAACATAAATATCGTAATCACGGATCGGTTTAACATCGATCTGAGATCCCGGTAAGAATGCCTCAATACCAAATACATCAGCGATAAGACCACCTTTTGTACGGCATTTAACATATCCTTTAATAATTTCGTCGTTTGCAAGGGCCTGATTAACACGCTCCCATGATTTCATGGCACGTGCAGTTTTGTGAGAAAGAATCAGCTGTCCGCTTTTATCTTCCTGGCTCTCTACATAAACTTCCACTACATCACCAACCTTAAGATCAGGATTGTAACGGAATTCAGATAATTGAACAACACCGTCAGATTTATATCCGATGTTAACAACTACTTCTTTATTATTCTTAGAAACCACTTTACCGTCAATGATCTCATTAGCGGCAACTGATTTTAAGGTCTTCTCATACAATGAATCCAGCTTATCGCGCTCTTCTTGTGAATAACCTTCACCTTTTTTTCCAACTGAATTCCAGTCGAATGCTTCTAGCTCTACAGGAGCTGTTTGTGTTTCTGCCATTGTTTTTGGCTTGTTTGTTTTGTATTCAACTAACTGATAATCAGATCAATTGAAGGGGGTAGTACTGAATTGGGTTGATCCCTCTTGATTTAGGGGAGGCAAATGTACGAATTTTCGGAAAGATGACAAGAGATAAAACCGGATTTTTTTTATACTGTTAATAAAATCCCTTATTGATATGGAATTGACTTTAAATAATTAACCTAAATATTTGATATTCAAATAGTTAAAATAAAATAGTTTGGCATTTTAATATATCGACTACCTGTTTAATATTGCTTCAGCCATTCCTGGGCTTCCTTTTCAGTATTAAACATTTTTATTGGAACCGAATCTTTTTTATTAAAAATTACAAAAAAGTTAACGATCAACCGAACAGCCAGACTGTTACTTATTACTGCCGCCGCTCTGAAAAAATCTTTTCCGTGAACAGCCACATATTCCCGGGCTTCCTTGTTCATATTCAGATCTCCGCCTGGTTCCATCAGTTGGAGAACTTTATTATGAGGTCCGATTCCCATTTTCCGGTAAACTTCGAAACAAGCCATGACCTCCTCCAGGTCTATTTCCGCTTCTGCAACAGGTTGAACCCTGAGCAGACCGGAATCTTCAAGTATAATTGTGGCATTCTTTGTTTTAATTACCTGAGACATTGAGTTGGAGTATTTTCGAAATGCGGCTAAATTATATAAAAATAGGATTCATTCAAAGTCTATCTCCTTTTGATCTCACTACAAGTATCCCTTCTTTACTTCTTAACAAATAGAGAATAAATCAAAGCTTTTGTTACTTTTGCGCCCTCAATAACTCGATATGCAAGAAGATCTGATCGTAAAAAAATCAACCATTCCCGGAGCGGGAAAAGGATTATTTACTAAGAACGATATTAAAAAAGGAGAACGCTTCCTTGAATACCTTGGAGAGATCATCACAGAGGTTGAACTTGACAAAAGAGCTGAGAATGATATTTATGGTTATGCATTTTTTGTTTCTAAAAAGAAATGCATCGATGCTTATTACAGGCCCAATGAACTTGCACGCTATGCAAATGATGCAAAGGGAATCACACGTGTAGAAGGTTTAAAAAACAATTCCTGCTATACCATCTGGAAAAACAGGGGATGGATTACTGCCGAAAAAAACATTGAAGCAGGCTCAGAGATCTTTGTAAGTTATGGCGCTGAATATTGGAAGGATATTCGGTATAACATCAAATTGGAGGAAGAAAAACAAGCAGCAAAAAAAGCGAAAAAAGCCTCAAAAAAATCTGCTAAAAAGAAAAAGTAAATCATTGATCTGTTAACGAAGTTCTGTTGATAACAACGACCAGATCAATTGTAGATCTCTTTTTTACTTGCTTTCAAGGTGTTAATAAGTAAAGAGGCAATGGTCATCGGTCCTACTCCGCCCGGTACAGGAGTGATAAAAGAAGCCTTCGCAGCCACTTCATCATACTTCACATCTCCCAGCAGTTTAAACCCCGATTTAGTTTTATCGGAAGCCACGCGTGTTATACCAACGTCGATCACAACCACTCCATCTTTCA
>JALYRR010000115.1 GCA_030855265.1 Bacteroidota bacterium
TTACCCAATATAGGTCAGGATTAAAACGCACAATCGGCCCACGCTTTCGATTGTTGTTCTCAAGAAGTTCATTTTCAAAATTCTCTTCTAATGCATATAACCCCCAATCTTTTCCGTTCACAAAAACATTGATAAACTTATAACGAAGAGCAATAATGCCTTCTTTTTTCATCAACTCATGGTAGATCCATTCATAAATATATCCGCGTGTTCCGGGATGCTGTATGCTGAACCGATTCATCCCCATAAAAGAATCCTTGTCCTTTACCTTTATCCTGAATGACCACTTATTAGCTTGTAAATGGTCCGTCATGTGTCCTTTCAGACGCAACTTGATCTTTATCTTTTTACCTTTGTATTCAAGTGTGGCGGGAACATATTCTCCATCCTGATCATTGATGATTACACCTCTTTCAATCGCTTGATCTCTGTTCTGTTCCAATATTTTCATTTCCTTCGATTTAATCTCGATCGAAATATTTTCAGTTTGTGCATCTCTTCCTTTCCAATAATTTCCGGAGACGGTGGTAACAAAATCCCATAGCCCGGAATAACCTTTCTGACTGGCTTTTTTTGAAGCCCACATTCCTCCAAAGATGCAGGCAATGAAGAAAAACAACAACACGATAAGTTTAAGGTTACGACGAAGAAATTGCGCCCGCTGTTTATTTTCTTTTATAGGTTGGCCTAAATTCATTCAGAAACTGCTTTAGAATAGGATGGATTATCTTCTGATATGAGCAAATCCTCAGGAGTATCAGACTCCACGTTTTTAAATTCCGTATCCGAAATTAAAGTATAAATGCATAAGGCAAGAAATGAATAGGCACTCAGGGAACCTATTAACCACGATTCAAACATCGCTGTAAACGAAATCGCGAACATAATAGGAAAGGCATATTTGGTGTTGCGAGAGGCTTTAATGAACATCAATATATAAGATCTTAAATAAAGTAACAATCCAATAAGTCCATGATCAAACCAAAAGGTAAGAAAAGAATTATGGATCCCGCCTTGATGTCCCATTTTCTGGAGGATACCATAATTTTGCCTCATATAATACTCATCATAGGCAAATCCTTTTCCAATAAAAAAATTATGCTGGATCTGTTTCCAGGCAAATTCCCAAGCAATGTATCTACCGCTTCCTTCTTCAAGTGTCCTTACCCTGAAATAATCACCCAGACCAAGGCTTAGAATGATTGAAGTAAAATTGGCTGTAATAACGTCATACAAAACTAATGTTGCTAAAAAAACAATGAAGCCTATAAAGGGTGAAAAACTGAAAAACTTTTGAAAAACATAAAAAATCATGATAGCAAAAATTGCACTCCTTGAATCCGTCAGGTAAATAGAAAATAAAATTGCTACATAAATAATAACCCTTTCTAATTTACTGAAGAGTTCAGTAAAATAATAATTCACTACAAAAAATATAATAAATACTAACAAACAAAAAAGTCCTAGTCCATTCGGGTTACCCATAACCCCCCGGTACCTGCCTGTTTCCAAGTGTGAAACATGAGGTGCAATAAAATAGAGTACGAAACCTACGACCAACATAAAAAAACAGAAATATAGGATTGTCTTAAAAAAATAAGGGCCGTGTTCTCTGTAAAGCCTGAGCATCAAATTGGGTATAATCAAAAACACGAGAACATAAGACACCGTTTTTTGCATTCCTGTTGCAAAGAAAGGATCCTGGAAACTGAGAAGGATTGTAAAGAAAGTAAAAATGAAAAAGGGTACAAACAATTTATAAAGAGTATTAAAAGGCGCAAAATTTGCTGAATCTTTTAATACGAACATAGTAAGCAACGTAATGTAAATATTCTTAAGATCTTTGGCAAAGGCCACTCGTTCATCAAGACTGTCCGAAAGCATCAGTATAAAAAGAAAACCAATAAACAACTCGAGGTACATATTCTTATTATAGAGAAGCAACATAGTAATTGGAATAACTACATAAGCTGCCGGGCCGGCAAATGCGCCTATTAATACCCATGTGAAGAGCAAAATGTATAATTGAATATTTTCTACGTAATTCCTGATCACTTTGCTTCTTTCTTAACCAATGCTTTTAAATGTTCTTCCTGAATTAATGGTCGCTGTTCCGCAAAATCACGGAGCTCCTGAACGTAAGCTTTCCATTTATAATATGAACCAATTTCTCTCCACCTGTCAATATGCTCCTGCATACACGGTGCAAACGTCTCTTCAAGCTTATTGATTTGTTCAATAACAAGAGTTTTATTGAACCGTACTGTCATATGGCTCCGAAAACGTTCAACAAAATTCCTGGAGAACTCCGGATTCTTAAGTAATCCTCCAAAGATAACACCTATGTATGCTGATTTTCTTACTTTATCCAATAAATTTACATTAACGGCTCCTTTACCTGTATACCCAAATCCCCAATCAGTATCATAGAGCATCCACCTCCATTTACCATCCGATTCAGGATGTGAAAAATTGTTCTTTCCTCTATACCTCCAGAACTTTACATTATTTGCAGGCCAGTCACTATTGGAGAAATAAACGTTTGAAATGATCATATCCATAAAGCTATTCATCTCAATTCGTTCTTCCACATATTTATATGAAGCTTCTTGTGACATATCATTTTTACTTACAAATGATACAAGGTCTTCAAATCCAGAGATTTCAGATTTTTTTGTTCCTCCAAGTTTTCCACCATTCACTTCAAGAATAACAACACTATCCCTGCTTAAATGAAAATGATTTGAAATGTAGTCTTCATCCATTCTTTCGCTGATGTTATGGAGACCCCAAAATTCTCCATTAATAAACACGACAGCGGGTCTGTATACCAATGTTTTTACTGCACTACCTGACATTAGAGATTGCATGAGTACATCTCGGAACATTGTTTTATCCCAGTCATTCCCTCCATTTCTCATAATGATTGAAGAGTATGAAGAGATGGTGTTTTCAGGAAAAATTCTATACAAAAGTGGTCCGGCCTCGTTTTTATCAAAGCTAAGACGTAAGGACTTTTGACTAAAACCCCTTGTAGCATTGCCATTGATACGTATCCTTGCGCGTTTTGAAAATCCGAATTTATAACCGGGTTCGAACCATTCAACAAAAACTTTGCGATCCGCATTTGCTCCCTTTTTCATATAATTGGAAGGATATTTCCACCAAGGAAGGTCTAAGCGCAGATTTTTCCTTAGGTAAAGATCCTTATCCTCATAATTTTCGCCAAGCACATATATCCCGTTCTCATATCCAAAAAAGTCGTCAGGTTCAACTACGAGGGAAACAACAGGAAGATTTTCATACGCTCGTTTATCATGCTCTATAAAAAAACTTCGGATGAGTTCATTGCTTTTTGTATTTCCAGGTCCGAATGTGGATGCACGAATGACAATGCCCGAAAACACATCATTCAGAGGAGGTTTCCATCGCGGTGATGTGGAAATATATGACAAGGGAGCTTCATTCATTGCTCCTCCTGTTATCAGTATAGGTGCAGAATAGACAGATGATGAACGTGTGGGTGAAGTTCCATCCAGCGTGAAATAAATGGGCAAATTTTCAGGACTGCTGAGAAGTACAGGAAATTCGGAAGTATAAAAACCGCTTTCCATATTGCAGACAGGAGGAATAAGTTTTTTGTCAAGGACTGGCTTTTTGAAAATCACCTTTTGAGATGCCGAATATTTAATCCCAAGAATCAATGAAAGAAGGGCGATCGATCCGGTAAGTATCATTACCATTATCAACCAGGCCGGCCTCTTTTTTGGGGATCGTAGAATTGGCTCCATTATTTCAGCGTGTGTTCAAGTCCGGAAACATATTTTGAACTCTTGGTTAATGGAAAAGGTAATGCAGAAGCCAACTCTTTTGCGAGATCTTCAAATTCGTTGTTGTATTTTAACTCAAGCACTGTTGACCTTGCATCCATAAAGTGATTGAGAAAAGTATTGTATCCATAATGCATCGCATAAAAATTCATATCTCTATCAATAGTAATGCGGAAATTTTTATCGGCCGAAATGAAATACCGACGTACATAAGTATTCAATAGGACTGGAAACAAGGAGAGAACATGCTTTACGGTATGATCCGGAATTTGTCCGGTTGAAAGAATTTCCTCCAAATCATTACGGTCAAAATCATTATTTATAATAAAAGGATTCAGAGAATAAGAACGCTTATTTCCCAAAAGCCCCTTTTTGATCTTCATTTCCATGACAGGAGAAGCAACAGTTCCAAAAGTATCACCATACCAGCGGATACGGATCTTCAGACGATCCTTTTCTCCATCGATGTTGTCGTAATAATTTGTAAATCCAGGAGAATCAAAATAAATATTATTGACTCTTCTTTCATGATACACAGGGGAAAAGCAAGCCGGATGGAACTTCAGAAGGTGCTCAAGATCCTTATAGGAATGGGAAGAAACAAGGAATTTCCTTTCATACCTTAAATTTCTTTCCTGGTCTTCTGATACTGGCATGTGCAGAGAATATTTTATCTAAAAATCTCTTTTATTATCCATGAATGAAACGGAAACAGAAGGATGAGCCTTCTTTATTTCCTGCTTGGCATTTTCAAGATTCTCCACAGTATCGAACTCTACAAAAAATGAATATTCTACGGCAGAGAGGGTTTCATCCGTTCGCTTGAGCTTTATGGCAGAGCAATTATTTTTAAGGACATCGACAATACTTTTGAGATTTATCGACTGAGGCTCTTTGCTCGAAATGGTGAGGTAAAGGCTTTGAGATTCAACACTCTTCTGATACCTATTTACAAACCATATCACGCAGACAAATCCCAAAAAAGCAATTACAGTGAGGACTGTGAGTCCGGCTCCGCATCCTAATCCGATTGCAATGGTAAGGAAAAGGTAGGTTAGCTCTTCGGGTTCTTTAATTGCGGAACGAAATCGAACGATCGATAAGGCACCGACTAATCCCAATGACAAGGCCAGTGATGATTTAACTACCGAAATAATAAACATGGTGGTTATAGCAAGAACGATAAAATTGCGTGCAAAAGATTTCCGGTTGGATAATGCATTTCCGTAACGGACATAAAATTTTCCAAGGATAAAAGCCAGAACCGCACAAACGATAAAACTGAAAATAAAACCAGGAATGGCTTTGGGAGAAAAGTTGGAAAGATTATCTGTTAAAAAAGCTTTTATCTCGTTCATAAAGCGTTCTGTTGGTTATCCTACAAAACTAATCATTTTACTTACAAAATAAGCCTATTACGAGCCTGAATTCAGATCTTTTTACTCAATTCAGCTATTGTCTTTTTGCTGAGTTTTTCCCAAAGAAACTGTTCCTTTACTCGGGAAACAGAAGTTTTTCTAAGTTTCACTATTTTATCGATATCTGCTCCTATCAACTGTTCCATACCCTGAAGAAGGGAACTCTCATTTCCGGGTTCAATCAGAATTCCATTTTTTTCATCCACCATGGAACTTATAGCGCCCACATCAGAAGCGACAATAGCCAGTCCGCAAGCCATTCCTTCCATGATTACATTGGGCATGCCTTCAGAGTGACTTGGGCAAACAAGCACATCCTGCTGCAAAAGCAAGGAACGCATTAGTCCGGGATCGGATACAGTTCCATAGTATTTGACGTGATTTTGTTTCAATTGTTTTTCAGGAGGGATAGGGCCGATGAAAGAAAATTCAAATTTTTCCCCTCGCTCTGTTAATTTTAATATAACCGCATTCAACTCCTCAATGCCCTTTCTTCTTTCGAATCTTCCTACAAATACAAATCGGAGCACGGAATTCACAATGGGTTCTTCTTCATGCAACCACGAGGACTCGATTCCTGTTGGCAACTCGATAATTTTAGAATTTCCGTTCAGTAACTTTTGCAGAATCTCAGTGATCTTTCCTCCATACGATAAAAGATAGTCGGCCTTTTTTATATTGTACCTCACCGGATTTTGTAGCAGAAGTTTTTGTTCCAGCATGGATTTAAAACCCGGCGCTTTCTGAAACATTTCATAACCGTGAAAATTAACAGCCACGGGAGGAGATTTAAACCCTTTTTCACGTTCCTCCAAAAGTCTCCATGCAGAAAACCCTTTTGCATAAATCAGATCAACGTCTGTTGAATTGTCCCTGAATTTTTCGAATATAGCAGAAGAATACTGATAGGAAGCGCGAATATAATGTCCCGGCAAGATTCCGGTATCAACAAAGTTGATGACAAAATGTTTTAGGTATTTTTTCTCTACATCGTTAAAAACGTCGAGTTTCTGAATGTCCTTATCACTGGCATTCATGTGATACAGGTCAACATACACTCCGTTTTTCAGAAGATATTTTACGAGGTAAAACGAATGTTTCTGCATTCCACCAATTACATATGGAAAGATGCCATCCGTAAAAAGTGCTATTTTCATTTCTCTTTGTTTTTAACAAATTTGATTCGTGAAGATAATTTCTTTGAAGGTAATTCCACAAAACGATAAACAAGATAAGCTGCAACGATTGTTACTAATATGGCAAGAAGAACCAGCAAAAATTTCAATAAAGGGTGTTCTACTGAATGAGAAAAATAATTCAGAATAACGAGACCTGTCAGACCATGAAACAAATAAACCGAATAGGAGATCTCGCCAAGGAATACTGCCACTTTGTTTTTGTAATCAGTAAAAAATAAAATTACAAGAAAAGTGACAGAGGCAAAAATTAAGGTAGCGACATCATGATAAAAGACAACTTCTAATCCTGCTGCGATAATCAATATTGACAACTCCAACCACCGTATAATGTTTGCTTTGTAAAGAAACAAACAGATTCCAAACAAAAACACAGGCAGGTGAAAAGGAAAGAAACCCTTAAAAAAGAATACACCGGAAAACATGATCAGGTAACTCAGGAACCTCAAATAAAAATTACCGTTTGCGATCAAAGGAAACAAGAGGGCTATCGTGAGGTAATACTGAAACTCAATGGCAAGTGTCCAATACACCTGTCTGATCCATTCCTGATCCTGAAAAAACGGAATCAGATAACCAAAGTGCAGGAGCACTTGTGTTGTGTCAGGAGTGATATCAACGCCATTGTAATGTGGGCTTAACATCCTGATATACGTATGAGCAATGGCCACCATCAGGGAAACAAGATAAGGTGGTTCCAGTCGAATGAATCGTTTGGCGGCAAACGTAAAATAATGCTTCAGCTTGTATCCGTTATGATACATCGACCATGGGATAATAAATCCGGAGATCACAAAAAACATCTGAACGCCATAATGACCAAAGGAAAAAATGCCGGTAAAAAAATCCGAATCAATGAAGCCATTTACTGTGCAGATAAAATGGAACAGGCAAACAGATAATGCAGCAAAGCCACGCAATCCATTAAGAACGGGTATGTCGGTCGGCCGGGTCATTTTTTCAACACATTAACTTTGTCTCTGAGATCCATCATCGGCTTTTCATAGAATCTGTAAATGATGGCTCCTGCAATGAACGTAATTAACATCGCAAGCGGGAATTGCCAATACCAACTATTTGTTCCTTTATGAGTGATCACCGCTCCGAAAATATAAGGATGCAGGAGATAGATCGAATACGTATACAAACTGATCCACGTGATAATCCGACCGAAATAATTCCCATGTTTAATTTGGATAGTTTCAACAAATGGAATTTGCAGGGCAAAGCTGATGCTGATCAGACAAAACCATAGCGTGCGTGTCCACAAGAGTTCATCTTTTAATCCCTTTTCATTTGCATTGCCGAAAAACGCAAGGAGGACAAAACAGAACGCAAGTGCTATAACAAAGAAGATCACACCCTTCATCTTGTCATACAACATCCGGTAATTCAATTTCAGATTAGCCAACAGAACACCTACCATCAATGAATCCAGTCTAAAAGGAAAATTTCCTACGATCCCTGCATATCCCCGATCAGCATACAATACCCAGAATAACCTCGCCAGGTTTTCGGCTATGATAAAGGTGATCAGGAAAATAGTCAGCCCCTTTTTCGTTAAGCCATTTCTGAAAATCACGATCAGCATAATTGGAACAAGAAGATAAAACCATTCTTCAATTACCAGACTCCAGGAAACAGGCATAAAATCTATTCCAACAAAATTGTTCTGCAGGAATACGAAATAAACCAGGATTTTCCATTGCAGGGAATTATCTATAAAAATAAACTTGATCAACAAAATGGCATAGTACAAAGGCAGGGTTCTGAACCAGCGACGGATCCAGAAGTTGAGAACTACGCGTGGATTCACATCTGCTGAAAAATCTCTGATGAGAATTTGTCCGATCAAAAATCCACTCAGCACAAAAAATATTTCTACGCCGATGATGCCAATTTTTACACCCAGAAAAAGGGAAACACCGGAATGAGCAATCAGTACCAGCAAAATTGCAAGGGTGCGGATCAGGTCCAGTCCAAAATTCCTATTCAGTATATGATTCTTTACCACTTTAAGAAATTATTTTTTTAAATTCATTCTTAAAATGTTTCTTATGGAAATATTCTGTAGCAAGCGTTTTCATTCTTCTTTTTTCTTCCATGCTAACTATTTCCAGGGGCAATACAACTCCGGATGTATAAATAGAACCAGCCTGATGTATTTTAACAAATTCAGGAAAATCGCCAATTCCATTTGAGATAATGACTTTCAAACCGGCAGAAAGGTATTCGGCGAATTTCGTTGGAGAAGCCACTTCGTTAGTGACAGATTGTTCCCGGATGAGAAGTCCATAATCCGCGATTGCGAGGTACAATGGAACTTCAGATGCCGGCAACCATAGTTGAGTGATCCTACCGGGAAATAAATTGTTTGCACCGAATTCATTTAGATTAAAACGCGATAACATCAACACCTTTATCGCAGAATTGCTTTTTAGTTGATCTACTAAAAAATTATTGATCATTCCTGATGATTGCCAGTCGGCCGTGGATCCTGCATATACAAGGATAATATCACCTGTTTGATAGCCCATTTTTTTACGAAAAGAAACAATCTCATCTTCTTTCTTTGATTCTTCCAAATTACTCAGCGTGCAAGGAATTACGACATGCCGTGTTCCTTCATAAGAATAGGCTCTTCTCCAGTGGTCAACCAATTTTCCTGAAACCGCCAGGCGGAAATCACTTTCATTAACTGCCCTTGCTTCCAGCGCTGAGATATCATCATTCAGATGAACTACTTTATGAAGATATTCACTGAACTCTGCCTGATAAGCTCCTCTTGCATCAAATACTACAGAAGAAACCAGCCCGCCTTTTTTAAGATCAAGCGCCAGGTTGGTACTAAATACTCCCCGAGCGATCATCTTTTGACCTTTTTTCAAAAAGAGAAATAGAAGTTTGAGTAAAGAAAGATTCAATTTCCAGTTACTGTGCTTGGGTATCATCGGAACAACAAGGGCATTCGGAAGTTCCTGCTTTATTTTCTTCCTGTTAAGTGCGAATCCTCGGATAGAAACTAATGCGATGAGTTGAATATCTTCATTGAATTCATCTTTCAGAAAGCGGCAAACATCAATCACCTGACTGTTATAGATTCCGGAAGGCTGATCATTGTAGGTGAGATAAATCATTTGTTTACTATCTTATCAATGACTTTTACAATGCGCTTCGTAGCATTTCCATCCCAGAATTCCGGAATAGTTCCTTTTTTATAAGAACCTGAGCTGATCTGGCTGATATATGAATTAATGATTTCGAGATTAAAGGGGACGAGTGTATTTGTTCCTGAGTCGCAGGTAACAGGGCGTTCCGTATTTGGTCGTAATGTAAGGCAGGGAATTCCTGCAAAGGTTGATTCTTCTTGAATCCCACCACTATCCGTAATGATCATTTTACTTCCGGCAATCAAATTTTGAAAAGCAAAATAATCCAAAGGTGGTGTTAAAACTAATTGTGTGTTCTTTTCGAATTCCGCTGAAATTCCCAATGCCTTCAGATTTTTCAGGGTACGTGGATGAATAGGAAAAACGATCTTATAAGTTGCTGTTACCTCCCTGATGAGCGTCAGTAACTTATTCAATCCTTGTGCATCATCAACCGTAGCTGGACGATGCATTGTCATTAGAATATATTCACCAGGAACAAGCCCCAATTCTTTTTGAATTCCGGAAGAAGAAATACTGTCCTTAAATGCTACCATGGTGTCGATCATTGTGTTTCCCACAAAAAAGATCTGCGACTCTGGCTTCCCTTCTGCTAACAAATTTTTTGTTCCCGAAGGCTCGGTGACAAAGAAAAAATCACTTAGTGAATCTGTCACAAGGCGATTGTGTTCTTCCGGCATTGTTCTATCGTAACTTCGCAAACCGCTTTCGATATGGGCAAGAGGTATATTGGATTTGTTGGCGGTTATTGCTGCAGCAAGAGTTGAATTAACATCACCTACTACCAGCATCATATCCGGAAGATAAGATGTTGAAATCAGTTCTTCGAGGCGGGTCATCAACATGGCAACCTGGCTGGTGGGAGAACTCGGAGGAACATTTAGAAAAAAATCAGGTGTGAGGCCGAATTGCTCAAAAAACACATCGGCCATTTTCGCATCATAATGCTGACCGGTATGTACAATTTTAAATTCGAGAAAAGGAAAATTCTCAGCTACCTTTTTGAATTGAGTAACTTTAATGAAATTGGGACGGGTACCTACAACAATCAGTATTTTTCTCTTCATTACGTAAAGGGTAATTCCCAAATTTAATCAAAAGAAAGAAATTGGCAAAGGTTGAAAAGAAAGAATGACAAGAGTTTTCAGCGGAACAGGGCTATGAGCTGTTTTGTGACACTCCTGAATGAGAAATCTTCAATAGGAAATGAAGAAAATCGGAAATCACTGATAGTCGAGCTAACTGCCTTATGCAAGTCATCATTGATATTTTCAGGTTCTATATGAATTCCAAGTTTATTCGCTTTTATAAAATCTGACAGCTTACCGGGTGATGAAATCAGGAGAATGGGAGTGCCCGAATAGATAATCTCGTAAATTTTTGTCGTGATGAATTCTTTCGCAAAATCAGGCTGGATAACCAGCACATAATCGCAATCGGCAAACCGTTGAAAAAGCAGTGAAGGCTCCCGGGAAGGATGATAATTCACGCGATTGGCAACATCTTCAGAGAAATAGTCTAAATATCTTTCCGTGCCTGAATAAATTTCCAAGGATATTGAAGGGTTCTTTGAGAGTGCTTCAGATAATTTCCGGAATTCAGATGAGATTTCCGGATATAAAGTACCATAAAACAATAACCTGCATTTTTGAGAAATACTTTTCGGTAGTTGGCCGATCTCAGTCTCATCATACGCATGAGGAATCAAGCTCACTTTACTGTCGGCCACATCATATTTTTGATTAAGAAAAGATTGCATTTCAGTTGAAGGAACGGTTAGACTATTATACCCATTTAAAACTTCTCGCTCCATCTTCTCCTCCACTTGCTTCCTTGAGAATGATAAAATTCCCATTCCATAACCAGTTCCCCATGTCCATGGATCACGCATATCTCCTATAAGATTCAGAGATGGATGTTTAAGTTTAAGATCCAGACAATGATGCAAGATCGAAAATGGTGCACCTGTCACTACCACATTTCGAATCCCGTGTTTTTCAATTACTTCTGAAGCCTTTTTATTAAGACTCTTTTTCCACAAAACTCCTCGGTCATGATAATTTCCTTTTGTAGCCAGCTTCAGAATGTTTAGATAAAAACGGTAGAGTATTTTATCTAAAACTCTTTTAACAGGTTTCACAAGAACAGCTGGATATTCGGCAGGTAAGATGAAATTATGTATGCGAGGATTAATTGTGTCTTTTGAAAACAGCGATTTCTCATCGAATGGATTTTCAGCGGATATAACGTGAACCTCATACCCATCTTCAGCCAGATATTTCGCGAACTTTGCCCATCGTCTTCCTCCAACTCCGGGATATGGAGGAAAGA
>JALYRR010000289.1 GCA_030855265.1 Bacteroidota bacterium
TTGCTACACCATGGCTGGATGGTAAACATGCAGTTTTTGGTAATGTAGTTTCAGGCATGGAAGTAGTGAATGCAATTACCGGTGGTGATACGATCATCAAAGTGAAAATCATCCGAAAAGGAAAAGCAGCAAAAAAATTCAAAGCAGATAAAGTGTTTGCGGAGTTGAACAAGTAGTCATTAGTCGGTAGTCATTAGTCTTTAGTAGTTAGTTTTTAGTCAGTACTCACTTAAGACTTTAGACTAAGAATTCCCCTTATCACTTTATAACTTATTTACTTTATTACTTAATCACCAGATGAAAGCCACAATCGAAATTAGCATGTATGCGCTCACAGATGATTTTGTAAAAAAGGTCACTGATTTCATCCTTCGTGTAAAACAAAACAAAGACATCCGCGTTGAAGTGAACGGTCTCAGCACCCAGTTATTTGGAGATTATGATGTATTAATGAACACATTAAAAACAGAAATGCTTCATGACTTCGAAAGTGGCAAAGTGGTTTTTTTGCTGAAGATCGGAGCTACTGAACTGACGAGGGAAAAATTACCGGCAGAACTTTTGTAATAAGAAACACCATGAAAAAAGCAGCTCTCGCACTCATTTTAGTTACAGTAATCATTCTAGGCTATAAGCCCGATGGAGTTGTCGGCAAAGCCTTTCCTGCAATGGAATGTGAGGACTACACAGGCAAAAAAATCAACATCCCCAGAGATACAAAAGGAAAATACACTGTTTTGGGCATGGCCTTCAGCAATGATGCCGAGCAGGATCTTAAGACATGGATCAATCCGGTTTACAATAAATTTATTGGAAAAGTAGATGCTTCCGAAGCAGATGTTTTCGATGTTTCGACAGAATATGATATTCACTTGTTCTTTATCCCAATGTTTACCGGAGCCAACCAGGTCACGGCAAAATCATCCAAGGAAAAAATCAAAAAAGCAACAGATCCCGAACTTCATCCCTATGTCCTTTTCTACGAAGGCGCAAAAACCTATAAGGAAGAACTGGATTTTGAAAAGAAGAACATTCCTTACTTTTTTGTCCTTGATAAAACAGGCAAGATCGTTTATGCCACCTCGGGAAAATACGATGATAAGAAGCTTGAAAAAATCATCGATATTATAGAAGAAAACTAATAATAAACAACCCCTCTTTTTCGGTAAATTGTTTTTCTTCTTTCACGTATTTTGTTATCTTTAACTTCTAAAGAAACAATCTACTCCCCATGAGAAAACTTCTACTTTTAAGTTCCATTGTTATCGCTGCAATATCACTTTCAGCGACGGAAATTGTAAAAAATAATTATTCTTCTTCTTTCGAGAAAGCATATTCGCTGCATCCGGAAATCCCACGCGGAATTCTTGAAGCTGTTGCCTATTGTAACACACGGTTCGAACATATACAGCATTCTTCATCTGCACCTGAAAGCTGCGCCGGCGTTCCAAATGCTTATGGTGTAATGGGACTTACCCTCGATGGACAGAATTACTTCTCAAATAATCTTCAGATGGTCGCTGACCTGACTAAAATAAGCATAGCAGATATTATCGCTGATCCGAAAAAAAACATCCTCGCTTATGCCGATGCATTTGCAGCAATTAAAAAAATGCTGATGATCAAAAGCAATAACCCTGTCGATCATCTTTCTGTATTAGGCTACCTGAGTGAATTGCCAAAAAGCACCGAAGGTCAGATTTATGCATTCACTGCCCAGCAATACGGATACCTTCAGTTTTTATCCGATCGTAATCATCAAATTACCTATGGATTTCCTGATTACAAAATCGACTTCGTTTCCATTTATGGCGCGGAAAATTATTCCATCCTTAGCGCTACAAGTGTGATCGTAACAGATGAAAGTGTATTTAATTCAGGCGGGCAGCGTTTCCAGCCGACACGTGCAATGGCATCTTCTGATTATGGTCCTGCATTGTGGAATCCGGCAGCATCCTGTAATTACAGTTCACGCAGCGGCACCGCTATTTCAGCTGTAACCATTCATACAGTACAAGGAAGCTATTCCGGTTGCATCTCCTGGTTTCAGAATTGTGCTGCAGGAGTTTCTGCACATTACGTGTTGCGTTCCAGCGACGGACAAGTCACACAAATGGTACTTGAATCACAAAAAGCATGGCATGTAGGATCAGAAAACCCATACACCATCGGGTTGGAGCATGAAGGATATATCAGCACTGCTTCCTGGTACACCAACGCCATGTATAACTCGTCTGCTAACCTCGTACGCGATATTACCACCAGCGGATACGGAATCAATCCTCTAAGAACCTATTACGGACCGGGTTGCTCGGGTACATCAACCACCTGCGGATTAGGTTCCTGCACGAAAATCAAAGGACACCAGATGTTTCCTATGCAATCACATACTGATCCCGGGCCTAACTGGAATTGGGCAAAATATTATCTGTTGATTAATAATTCTCCAACAATCGGAACCGTATCAGCGGCCAGCGGTACTTTTACAGACAATGGAGGAAGCGCAGGAAATTATACAGATGATCAACGTACTCTTACTTTGATTCAACCTGCTGGTGCTACTTCTGTAACACTTACATTCACCTCATTCAATACGGAAGCCAACTGGGATTATCTGTTTATTTATGATGGAGCCACCACTGCCGCACCATTGATCGGAATGTATGATGGAACCGGAAGTCCGGGAACAGTTGTTTCTACTGGCGGTTCGCTGCTTGTCGAATTCCGCGCTGATTGTGCGACTACTGCTCCGGGCTGGGTAGCCAACTGGACAAGCAACGCAGCTCCTGCAGCCGTTGGCGACAGCATCGCACCTACAACAACAGTTTCAACTCCGGGTATCTGGGAAACAGCCAATTTTACAGCTATATTCAATGATGCAGATAATGTCGGCGGAAGCGGGCTTGAGAAAAGCTATTACCAGGTGATCGATTATAACGGAACAGAATGGAGAGCTAACTCCGGCAATGGTTTCTTTGCTGATAATTTTGATGTAGCACTTCATCCTGACTGGACCAATATGACAGGAACCTGGAGCATCCTTGGCGGAGCGCTTCACCAGAGTGATGAAGCTTTAGCCAATACCAATACGTATGCTGCGCTGAATCAAACTTTATCGAATCGTTATTTGTATAATTTTTACGGAAAGATCGATGGAAGCGGCACCAACAAACGTGCAGGGTTCCACTTCTTTTCAGATAACGGAAGCCTTCCGAATCGCGGTAATTCTTATTTCGTATGGTTCCGTGTGGATGATAATCTTCTTCAGATCTATGAAGTTACCGGAGATGTTTTCGGCTCTCCTGTTATAAGTATTCCATTTACAACTGTTGCTGGACAATGGTACGATTACAAGATCATCTACGACAGAATCTCCGGAAAAATCAGCGTGTACAGAGATAACCAGTTTATTACCGACTGGACGGATCCAACTCCCATTGCAACAGGAAATGCCATTTCGTTCAGAAGCGGAAACGCAAATTTTGCAATCAATGAACTGAAAGTGTATCGTTCAAGACCAGCGACTTCGGCCTTGATCACGGTTGGTGCTGCTTCTACAAATGACATTCGTTTTCAGAATCCGAATCCTACAACATTTTCAGCAAAAGTAAAATCCATCTG
>JALYRR010000116.1 GCA_030855265.1 Bacteroidota bacterium
GTATTCAATATGTTGTTTATAAAATCCGATCATGCCTGAAGGAAGTGTAAACACAGCCATCCTGTTTATTTTTTTATGCGCGAAAAAACCCCAGGAATAGGCGGGCTCCCGGGTTGGAATCAGGCAGAGCAAAAGGATGATAATAAGTGAAAGTATGTATTTACGCATGCGACGAGCGATTTATTAATACGCTAAGATAACAAATATTGAAAAAAGGCAGATTAAGAAAGTTTTACCAAATATTTACCTTCCAGTACAGGAATCACATCCGTTTTATCCAGAGAAAGGCAATATTTGATATCCTCTTTCAGGCCAAGGGCAGCAAGTCGCTCAGCATGCGAAGAATTTCTGAGAAAACGATACGGGTTTGCAGAAGCCTGATCATAAAGGAAAGCAACACCCAGGGCGGCATCTCCGGTTCTGTAATCACCGTTGGCAAGCAACCTTCTTGTTACAGCACCTGCAAATAAAGTATCCTCGAGGTTAAATTTATTTTTCCATCCGGAGCAAAGCAACAGCACGCTTTTATTCTGACTGAGAAGCCAGTTACAAAGTGCCGTGATATTCGTGAATGCTCCTATTACCACTTTATATGCTTTCTGCGCGGCTTCGATGGCCTGAGTTCCATTTGTTGTAGAGATCACGATGGTTTGACCCTTTATCTTTTCCGACATATAACTATAAGGAGAATTTCCAAAATCAAATCCTTCAAGAGCGATCCCGTTTCGTTCAGCGCCTACCATAAAACCCTGTTTCTTATAATCAGTGGCTTCTTCAACAGTTGCTACCGGAATCATTTTTTCAACACCGTGATGAAAAGCAGTACACATTGCGGATGTCGCACGAAGAATGTCGATCACAACAACGATCGTATCTTCTTTGTGATAGACAGGATATAAAAAGGGCGACAGGCAAACGTCAACAGATAATTTCTTTTCCATAAATTTTACTCAACAACATCTCACCAAAAGGAGAAAAGAAAAATTACGCTTTGAAAAAAGGAATCTTCACCACTTTGGCTTTAATTGCTTTTTCGCGGATCATGATAAAAATTTCCGTATCCGCCTTTGAAAAATCAGTCGGAACATATCCCATCCCAATCGCTTTGTTCAGCGTTGGTGATTGAGTTCCGGAAGTAACTATTCCAATGATCTTACCTTCAGAATCAGCGATCTCATAATCATGACGAGGAATCCCACGATCAATCATTTCAAAACCTACCAACTTTTTTGAAACACCTTTTTCTTTTTGTTCAAGGAATGTTGCTTTGCTTGTAAACTCTTTTGTGAATTTTGTGATCCAGCCTAATCCCGCTTCGATAGGAGATGTGGTGTCATTGATATCATTTCCGTAAAGACAGAATCCCATTTCGAGACGCAGGGTATCTCTTGCACCTAGTCCGATCGGCTTGATTCCGAATTCAGCTCCGGCTTCGAAAATAGCATCCCACATTTTATCTGCAACACTGTTTTCAAAATAAATTTCAAATCCTCCGGCACCAGTATAACCTGTATTTGATACAACAACATTTTCCTCACCGTTGAATTTACCTTTTTTGAAACTGTAGTAAGGAATAGAAGAAAGATCGATATCCGTTAATTTTTGAAGTGCGAGGATTGCTTTTGGACCCTGAACAGCAAGCAATGAAGTTTGATCAGAGATATTATGCATCTCTACATTCTTCGTATTGTATTTCTGAATCCAGTTCCAGTCTTTCTCAATATTGGAAGCATTCACCACCAACATATATGTTTTTTCATCAATACGGTAAACAAGAAGATCATCCACAATTCCACCTTTATCATTCGGAAGGCAGGAATATTGGATCTTCCCATCCGTAAGTACTGCGGCATCATTGGAAGTTACACGCTGAATCAGATCAAGTGCATTTTCACCTTTTAAAATAAACTCTCCCATGTGACTCACATCAAACACACCCATTGAATTCCTAACGGTTGCATGTTCCTCGTTGAGACCCGTGTATGAAACCGGCATTAGATATCCGGCAAATGGAACCATTTTGGCTCCGAGAGAAATGTGTTTATTTCCGAGTGCTACACTCTTAAGTTCTGTTGTAGTTTCCATCTAAAGATTTTATTTTGAAATTCAAAAATACGCAAATGTTTGGGAATAATTCAGAAATACGGGGCTATTGTTCTTTAAGCAAATCATTGAATGCATTCAGGTAATTATATTTTTGCGATTCAACGGAATATCTTGTTTCTACAGTACTTCTGGCGTTCTTACCAATGATCCTTCTCAACTCGAAGGAATCAATCAGTTCTGAAAGCTTCTCCACCCATTCATCATCGGTAGCTGCAAGAAATCCATTTACCCGGTCGTTAATGATTTCCTTGTTGACACCAACGGCGGACATGATGGTAGGAACCTCGAGTGACATATACGACAACCCTTTTAGTCCACACTTCCCTTTCACCCACTCATCATCCGGCAGCGGCATGATTCCAATATCAAACTTTGAGATCACCATCACTTCAAGCTGACTGCTCCAGGCGATCCCCTGAATTCCCAGTTCATCATTTTTATACGAAGCATCACCCATCACGCGGAAAGTAACTTTCTCTTTATACTTGTCTTTGATGCGTTTGAGAAAAGGAACTGCTGCTTCAAAATGTTTGATTGTAGTAAGGCTTCCACTCCATCCAATGCAGATGGTTTCGTTGTTCTTATATTCCTGCTTCCGTTTAAAAACTTCTGTATCAATAGTTGTGGGAATCACCTTTACATTGCTGTTGAATTTAAGCGCATAATCCGCGAGGTAATTGTTCCCTGCAATGACCAGATCCGAAAGCTCAATGATGTGACCTGTTTTTTTTGAACTTTTCATCCATTGCCACATTTTATTGGCTTCTGAAGTGTCGAGCAACCAAACAGAATCATCAAAATCAAACACGAATTTTGCTTTGGATCTGCTGAATTGTTTTTCAAAAAAAACAGAGCCTGTCATAAAAGCTTCGCGCTGAACAAAAATTATATCGTAATCATCTGCATTGTAAATGTCGGTCAAGCGCTTGAGTATGCTTTTAAAAGTGATTGTCAGTTTTGGAAAGATCTTACCCGGACTATAAAAAACTTTATCATCACGTTCGTCCAGAATATTCGACAATATACATTCATACCCGTTCTCTGCGAGGAAGGTGAAATATTGCTCAAAGCGATAACGCTGGCTGGGCGAGCGATCGGAACGATGAGCGGCTATGAAGAGTATTTTAGGCATTTTATCCATTGCAAAGATAAAAAGTACCCTCATACAGCCGCCATTTTTTATATCTTTGGATCCAGGCGATATGAAAACACTCGATTTTATCTTTCAGCGCAACATGCCACGGTGGATCATTTTTTTCATCGATCTCGGCATCTGCCTGTTTTCGCTCATTCTTGCCTATCTAGTTCGATTTAATTTTTCCATTCCAAAAGTAGAGATCGATGCTTTCCCGCTTGTTTTTGCGCTCGTGCTTACTATTCGTGCTTTGAGTTTCTATTTTTCAAAGACCTACCAGGGGATTGTAAAGTATACCAGTTCCAAAGATGCGCAGCGCATTTTCATTGTTGTCAGTATTGGCAGTCTCCTGTTTGTGATCGTCAACATTATTTTTTATAACCTGATCAACAAAACCTTCCCGATCCCCTTTTCGATCATCATCATTGATTATATGGCTACTGCCTTTTTGATGATCAGTTTGCGTGTGATGTTCAAAGCCTTGTTTCTCGAATTGACGAATCCCAATAAAGATAAACGAAGCGCTATCATTTTCGGAGCAGGCGAATCCGGGATCATTACCAAACGTACGCTCGACAGAGATGCAGGAACCAAATACAAAGTGCTTGCATTTATTGATGATGATAAAAAAAAGCATGGCAAAAAGCTGGAAGGCATAAGTATTTATGGCCTTGATAAACTGAATGAATTATTAAGTGAGAATGATGTTTCCAATCTTGTGATCTCGGTTCAGAATCTGAGTCCTTTCCGGAAACAAAAGATCGTGGACATTTGTCTTAACCATGAAACAAAAGTGCTGAATGTTCCACCCGTTACAAATTGGATCAATGGAGAACTCAGCTTCCGTCAGATCAAAAAAGTACAGATCGAAGAGTTGCTTGAGCGGGATTCGATTCAGCTTAGTAAGGAAAATATTCAGAAACAGTTATCCGGCAAAACCATCCTTGTAACAGGGGCTGCAGGAAGTATCGGCAGCGAGATCGTTCGTCAGCTGATCCGCTTCCGGCCAAAAAAAATCATCCTTCTCGATCAGGCTGAATCGCCTTTGTACGAAATGGAAATGGAGCTGACTGACCGTCACAAGGATCAAACCTGCGAAGTGATCATCGGAGATATCCGGAATAAAGAGCGGATGGAAAATATTTTCAACACTTTTTCTCCGCAGATCGTATTTCATGCAGCCGCATACAAACATGTGCCGATGATGGAAAATAATCCTTCGGAATCCATCCTTACAAATGTATTCGGAACGAAAATGCTTGCAGATCTTTCCGTCGCTTACCATGTTGAGAAATTCGTGATGGTATCCACGGACAAGGCTGTAAATCCTACCAATGTAATGGGCGCAAGCAAGCGGGTGGCTGAGATCTATACACAATCATTGAATAAAGATTCGAAGACACGTTTCATCACAACCCGTTTTGGAAATGTACTTGGAAGCAGTGGTTCTGTGATCCCGAGATTTCGTCAGCAGATTGAAAATGGCGGGCCTGTTACCATTACACATCCTGATATAACACGTTATTTCATGACCATCCCGGAAGCCTGCCAGCTTGTATTGGAAGCCGGAGCTATGGGAAAAGGCGGAGAGATATTTATATTTGACATGGGAGAATCGGTGAAGATCGTTGACCTGGCAAAAAAGATGATCAAGCTATCGGGGCTTGTGATCGATAAAGATATCCGCATTGAATTCACAGGTTTACGTCCCGGAGAAAAATTGTTTGAAGAGCTTTTAGCGGATCATGAAAGCACCCTGCCTACTCATCACAAGCAGATTCTTGTTGCACAGGTGAAGGAGTATGATTTTCCTGAAATACAAAAAGGAATCGAAGAACTGATCACACTTTTTGACAAACAAAACAATGATCTGATTGTTAAAAAGATGAAGGACCTGGTTCCTGAATTTAAAAGCAATAATTCGGTTTTTGAAAAGCTGGATGCTTCCAATTAAATAAAATCCCATTGAATTTATGAATCCTTACAAGCACAAAACTCCCATTCAGATCCGTTTTAAAGATGTGGATCGTTTAGGTCACGTAAACAATGCCAATCACGTCACTTATTTTGAGCTGGCCCGTGTTGATTATTTCAAATATCACATGGGTGATATAAAGATCGACTGGGAAAACGACAGTCTTATCCTGGCGAAAATGGAAATGGAATACAAACAACCGATTTTGCTTGATGACGAAACGTATTGCTACACATGGGTTTCCCGGCTTGGAACAAAAAGCTTCGACATGAGTTGTTCCATCGTACGCATGATTAAAGGAGAAGAGCAGGAAGTGGCGAAAGGTTTGGCTGTGATCGTTTGTTTTAATTACAAGAAGAATGAGACCATTGCGATACCGGAGGAGTGGAGGAAGAAAATGGAAAACGCATAGAATGTTTTACCACTAAGACACTTAGAACACTTAGAAAAAAAAGTTAAAAGGAAAAAGTTCTAAGACAAAAAGAAAAGACAAAATAATACTGCATATGGAGATCGTCGGTTTAAGACGAAATCTAATCAACCAAACTTAGTGACCTGAGTGCCTTAGTGGTAAAAAAACTACCCGTGAATGCTCTCCGATTTCCCGTAATTATTAATTATTGAGGCCTCGAAATCAAGCCATTCTTTCCAGCGTTTATCCACATCTGTATCAATTGAATGCTGACGGGCAAAACCAATAAAAGTGGTGTAATGTCCGGCTTCACTGATCATCAGATCCCGGTAAAATTTAGCCAGCTCCGGATCCTTGATATTTTCTGATAACACCCTGAAACGCTCGCAGCTGCGTGCTTCGATCATTGCTGAAAAAAGGAGACGGTCGCAAAGCGATTGCGTTCTGCTTCCATCTTTCTTCATGAATTTATAAAGTTCATTCACGTAATTATCCTTGCGTTCGCGGCCAAGCACTTTTCCACGGCTTAAAATCAGGTTATGCACCATTTCAAAATGAGCGACTTCTTCTTTTACGATTTCAAGGAGAGCTGTCACCATTTCCGGGTAACCCGGATTATTTACGATCAGAGATAATGCATTTGATGCTGCCTTCTGTTCGCACCAGGCATGATCAGTTAATATCTCATCAATATTGCCTTCAACAATATTCACCCAGTGAGGGTCGGTAGGTAATTTTAATCCGAGCATTTTTAATCAATGAATTTTTTCATGAGAGGTCCGCTTGACAGGCTTGTCACCAATGCCATGATAACAAGTGCAACAAATATAGGCTTGGAGATCAGGCCGGCATTTAATGCAAGTGTTCCAAGTATGATTTCCATGGCACCCCGGGCATTCATTCCAAATCCAACAGCCAGAGAATGATTTCTGCTCATTCCGCCCAACCGTGCGCCAAGACTTGCACCAAGCACTTTTCCGATAAATGCGAGCACAAGGACAATTGATACGATCATTCCATCAAAATTTTCAATAAAGTTTATTTTAAGACCGATAGAAACAAAAAACAATGGCGCGAAGAAATTAGTCACAAACTGATGAATAATCTCACGGGCCTGTTCACGAAGATGAACACTATCACCAAAAGCAATTCCAGCTATGAACGCACCAAGGATCGCATGTATATTTATCGCTTCTGTAAATGCAGCCGATAACAGGCAGATTCCCAGGGAAATTGAAAGAACTCCACCCGGCCAGGAGAGCTTTGTCTGCATCCATGGCAAGGTCTTATCAATAATTTTCTTTCCGATCGTAAGCATAAACAACCCGAATCCGATGATGTAGAAAACAGTATACCAGATGCTCATATGCTCACCACTGGTGCTGCCGGTCATACTCAGTACTAGTGAAAAGATAAGCCAGCCGAGCAGGTCGTTGAACATTGCTGAAGCAATGATCACCATTCCGATATTGGTTTTGAAAAGATTCATATCCATCAGGATCCTTGCGATAACAGGTAAGGCGGAAATAGACAAAGCAGTTCCAAAGAACAAGGAGAAAATGAGTTTTGATTCCGGATCCTGTTTAATAGAAAATATCTCCGGAAAGAACCAGGCAACGGCAAAGCCGGTAAAAAATGGGATAATCATGCTGAACACACTTGTATACACCGCTACCTTGCCCTGCTTCAAAACAAGTGACAGCTGGACTTCCATTCCAGCAACAAATAAAAGCATGATCACAGACAGACTAAATATCCCGTCAAGCGCAATGGGTATATTTCCGGTACGTGGAAATAGAAACTGGAAAAGTTCCGGGTACAACATTCCAAGTATAGTAGGTCCGAGGATGATCCCAACAATTAGTTCTCCCATAACCACAGGCAGCGTAAGTCTCTTGCCCAACTCAGCAAAAATACGTGAAACGATCAGCATCGTACTGATAGACAAAAGGAATACAACTAACTCACCATGTTCCAGTTTAATCATATCCTTGAGTGAACTATTAAAACATTGCATGGCAAATCAGCCAGGATGTACTCAATATCATGTGTAAAGATTCTGTCTAACAGATTCAAATGTGTATCCGGAGAGTTGATCACCAACAGATCCGCTTTTTTATCGCGGGCAAATTTACTGATGGTATATCCTGGCTTTCCTTTGATGATCCGTTCAGACAATTTTACATCTGTGGTATCACACTGATCAAGCACCAGTTGCATCACCTCTTCACTTTCTTCTGCAATATTCTTCTTAATTTCCTTGGTCTGAGGCGCTGTGCTGTCATCTGCAATTGCCATGGCAAGCCCCGGCACATCAACTTCGTTTACAAGCATCACGTCTTTCACTTTGAGGTGACGGGCAACGTATAAGGCGGTTTTAATTGTATGAATGGTTTTCGGATTCTCTACACCATTCACCACAAACTTTTTAAATTTCTGAGCCGTGGCGGAAGGATCTGTGAATAACAAGACGGAACATTTCGCTTTACGGCTGATATTTCTTGCGATTGACCCAATATAAAATTTAAAAATATTTTCTTTTTCGAGTGCACCAAGGATAAGAAGATCCACGATGTTGAGTTTGCATAATTTCAAAATAGTGTCTACAGGATCACCTTCCATCCAGATGATCCGGCAACGGTTTTCATCCAAACCTTCCTTCAAAAGCATTTCATCCAGCTCAAGTTCCTTCTCACTCGTTTTTTCACCGATATGCAGAATGATGAGGGTAGCATTAAAAATTTGAGAAAAGTTTTTAGCCTGTGCAAGTATGGGCTGGCAACGCGGAGAAAAAGAGATCGCTACGGCAATGGTTTCAAAGGGGTAGGATGGTCTTTTCTTTAATTTACTTAGATCCATGTAATTTTGCAATTGATAAAGCGTAAATATACTAATAACACTGGAATTAAACTGCGAATAAGTTTTGTCCCGAAAATCCTGCAACGGTGTTTTTCCGTATATTCGTGTAAAATATTTTTACTTTAAAATCACTCAAAGACTATCATGTACATACTATTGTTTTTTCTCGCTCATTGGTTTTTTTCCTTATTCTGCCAGACCTTTTTTCTTCATCGCTATTCCTCTCATAAAATGTTTTCAATGAACCGTTTCTGGGAGAAGTTTTTTTATGGTTTTACAATCCTTACACAGGGCGCATCCTTCCTGAATCCCCGCGCCTATGCCATCATGCACCGGATGCATCATGCCTATAGCGATACTGAAAAAGATCCTCATTCACCGCACTTTTTCAAAGACGTATGGCAAATGACCATGAAAACAAAAGACATCTATGTGAATTATGCCAAACATAAAGTAGAGCCTGAAAAAGCTTTTCAGGGGAATTATCCGGAATGGCCTATTATGGATAAGATCAGCGACATGTGGGTGACGCGGATCGGGTTTGCCGTATTGTATGTACTTTTCTATGTTCAATTTGCCACGCAGTGGTGGATGTTCCTGCTTTTGCCTATCCACTTTTTTATGGGGCCGGTACATGGAGCAATTGTTAACTGGTGCGGACACAAATACGGATATTCATCCCATGACAATGATGATCACAGCAAAAACACGGTTCCAATGGATATTTTTCTGATGGGAGAACTTTTACAGAACAATCATCATAAAAGCCCGAACAGTATCAACTTCGCGAAAAAATGGTATGAACTTGACCCGACTTACCCGCTGATCCTTGCTCTCGACAAGATCGGGATCATCAAGATCCGAAAACAGTTTTGAGGTTGTCATCAATAAACACTCTATGAATCCATTCGTTCAGCTTCCCCTTGTTTCTTTTGCGGCAGTTTCCGCAGTAATGATCATCGTTTGGATCTGGGCTTACCGGATTAAGAATGCAGGAGTTGTGGATATTTTCTGGGCTTTCAACTTCCTTGTCATTGCTGCAGTTATTTATTTCCTTGCCGATGGTTTTGAATCAAGAAAACAGCTTGTATGCGGACTTGCTGCTCTCTGGAGCATTCGTCTGGGAATTTATCTCCTGGTAAGAGTCGGGTCACATTTGGATGAAGAAGAAGGACGATACAAACAACTTCGAGAAGAATGGGCACCTAATTCGAATCTGAAATTTTTTATCTTCTTCCAGATGCAGGCGCTCTCCAATGTTTTCCTCGCCATCCCTTTTTTTATTATTGCACTGAATCCAAATCCTCAAATTTCAATTATGGAATACGCCGGAGCCGCATTATGGCTGCTTGCAATAATTGGTGAAGGATTATCCGACTGGCAACTCAAGCAATTCAAAAAGAACAAATCGAATAAAGGAAAAGTATGCGAAGCAGGATTCTGGAATTATTCCCGTCATCCAAACTATTTCTTTCAATTGATGCTCTGGGTTTCTGTTTTAATTTTTGCGTTGCCAAGTCCTTACGGATGGATCGCCGTTGTGTGTCCACTTACCATCGCCTTCCTGATTTTTAAAGTGACCGGCATCCCTATGACGGAGGAACAATCTCTTCGCAGTAAAGGAGAGGCTTACAAAGAATATCAGCGAACAACAAGTGTCTTTGTTCCATTACCGAAAAGAAAATAATCGATCCTTCAAAATCAAATTCCAACCTTTTTATGTGGTATGATTCCTTATTAGAAAATGACAAGGTGCCTGATTTTATTATCCGCGCAGGAATCCGAAAATTACTAAAACAGCGCCTGCAGGATGAGAACAAAGGTGAACCGGAAGCACAACAGAAACATCTGATGTTGCTCGTAGAGGAACTCAGGAATTCAGCTATCGCAGTTAATACCGCAGAAGCGAATGAGCAGCATTATGAAGTGCCTACCAAATTCTATCAATACTGCTTAGGAAAACATTTAAAATACAGCAGCGGCTACTGGAAAGATGGCGTAACGGACATTGACACTTCCGAAAAGGACATGCTGGAACTGACATGTGAGCGGGCAGAATTAAAAGACGGACAGGATGTTCTTGAACTCGGTTGCGGCTGGGGTTCGCTTTCTCTTTTTATGTCGGCAAAATTCCCGAAGAGTACTTTTACTGTGGTCTCCAATTCCAAAACACAAAAACTTCATATTGATGAACAGGCGAGGCTTCGCAACATCAGCAATTTAACAGTTATTACTAAAGATGTAAATGTTCTTACACTGGATAAAACCTTCGACAGAATTGTTTCTGTTGAAATGTTTGAACACATGAGAAACTATAAGAAATTGCTTGAGAAAGTTTCCTCATTCCTGAAGAAAGATGGGAAACTCTTCGTGCACATTTTCACGCATAAAGAATACGCTTATAAATTTGAAGTAAAAGACGAAAGTGACTGGATGAGCAAGTACTTTTTTACCGGTGGTATTATGCCGAGTGATGATCTGCTCCTTTATTTTAATGAACACCTGAGTATAGAAAAACACTGGCATGTGAATGGAAAACATTACAGCAAAACTTCCGAAGCGTGGTTGCAGAATATGGATAACCATAAGAAAGAGATCATGCCATTGTTTGAGGAAACGTATGGTAAGGACCAGTCAACAAAATGGTGGGTGTACTGGAGAATCTTTTATATGGCATGTGCAGAATTGTGGGGATATAATGATGGCAGCGAATGGATCGTAAGCCATTACCTTTTTAACAAAAAATAAAACGATGCTTCGCCTTTGTCTGGCTATCCTTCTGTTTCTTCTCTCATTCCTGGTGCTTTTTAAAGCTCCTACTAACCTGCTATGGCGCGCTGCAGTCGCTGTCACCGAATTCCCATACATCTTCCTGATCGTCACGCTTGTCCTTGCTGTAAGTACATTCTGGGCGGATAAATACAGGCTGGGCACTTTTGTCATCTGCGGATTATCATTCATATTATTTGTCTTACCCATCATTAAAACTTATAAACGTGGCTCTACATTGCAAGCAGAATTGATGTGTGCATTCCCTACTCAACCTGCTAAAAGCCTTCTGGAATCTCCCTATGGATTCTGGAGAATGTTTGGCGGTATCGGCATTGATGATGTGGATTTTAAAATATTGGAGTATAAAACATTGGCCGATAAAAAATTGTCGCTGGATTTTTATCCTGCTATCAGTTCAGTAAAATCAGCGCCCTGCATTATCG
>JALYRR010000290.1 GCA_030855265.1 Bacteroidota bacterium
GTTCAGGATACTGTGTTTGACAACTTCGCTTCTAACCCTGAATTAGCATTGTACATGGATCCTACAGCTTTCTCTTCTGCTGTACCTGAATTCGATGCTTTGCGTATTCAATCTGCATCACAGACTGTATTAGGGCCTGTGAATTTCAGAAACGGACAGGATGGTTTATTCATCCTTTACGGAAATCCTGTTACAAACGGAACTGCTTTAGATACAACTACCGGTGTTGGATTCGGTAAATATTTGTTGCAAAACAACAAACCACGTTCTGTGGATTTACTTCCAATCTTCCATACAGGAGTTCCTAATGCAATCCCTTACCAGTTAGCTACCGGAAAAACAGATGGAAATCCGTTAACTGCAGGTAAGCCTTTTATCAGTAATTTTTTACCAACGTTTGGTGACATGCTTCGTCTGAACATGGCTGTACCCGCTACTCCTAGAACATCTGCTGATTTCAGCTCTTTAGGATTGGTTCAGGCTGCTGTATTAGGATTAACAGATCCACGTTTCAACACAACTACAACTTTACAGCGTATTCCTAACATGGATGGATTCCCGAACGGAAGACGTTTAGAGGATGATGTAACACGTATCGAGTTACAAGCAGTGAGCGGTGTTGTATTAGCGGCAATCGGTTTATGGTATGATGACCGTCCGATCGGAAGCCCTGCAACGTCAACCGACCTGCTTGATGTACTTGGTTACAAAACAGGAGTTGAGAAGAATGATACAACATTCAGAACAATGTTCCCATACGTTCAGACGCCTTGGAGCGGATATGCTAACCACAGCGGTCAGTAAAAATTATTTATAAAAAATTAAAAAAAGACTCTTATGAAAAAAATATCAACCGGAAAAATCCTTACGATCACAGGCGTTCTCGCAACAGCGGTAACACTTGGAATCTGGGATTCAAATAAATCCTATGTGGAAGCATCCAGCCACAGGGAAGCGCCATTGATCGCGAACGATCCTTTGGCAGATAATACTGACCTTTATGCTTTCAGAAGTCCGACCGACTCCACGAAAGTTGTGATCATTGCGAACTATGTTCCTCTTCAGTTACCACAAGGCGGGCCTAACTACGCATCTTTCGGAGAGAACATCCGTTATGAGATCCACATTAAGAACAACACAGCGATCACAGGTGATGATATCACGTATCGTTTTGAGTTCACGAAAGTAAATGAGGATCCAACTACTTTCTTCAACATTCGTTTAGGACAGGAAAATCTGAAAACTACCTACACCGCTTCTAAAAGCTTAGCAGGCGGACCTTTCGTTCCTATCGTTCTTAACGGAGTTGTACCTCCTCCGAACATCGGACCTAAGTCCATAACAGGAGCAGCTGGTTTAGGAGCAGCAAGTTACGAAGCACTTATGATGGCTGCTGTAACACCGGCAACGGGAGCAGGCGGAGAAACTATCTATTGCGGACCTTCTGATGATGCATTCTTTGTTGACCTTGGTGGTATCTTCGACCTTGGACACACACGTGCAGGTGGAACAGGAGACAATGCACCCGTTGACGGAGTTGCTTGTAAGAATGTTCACTCTATCGCGCTTGAAATTCCTATCGCTACACTTCAGAAAACAGGTCTTCCTGTGTCTGCAGCAGCAAACATCCTTGACCCGAATTACATTATCGGAGTATGGGCTTCTGCGAGCAGACAACAGATCAGAACTCTGAATGGCAACGGAACTGAAACGTATTCCGGAAGTTATGTTCAGGTATCACGTATCGGTATGCCGTTAACAAACGAAGCAGTTATTCCAATCGGCGAAAAAGATCGTTGGAATGCAGGTTCTGCTTATGTTCAGGACACTGTGTTTGATAACTTCGCTTGTAACCCTGAATTAGCATTGTACATGGATCCTACAGCTTTCTCTTCTGCTGTTCCTGAATTCAACGCATTGCGTGTACAGGCAGCATCTCAAACTGTATTAGGACCAGTGAATTTCAGAAACGGACAGGATGGTCTATTCATCCTTTACGGAAATCCTGTAACTGCAGGTACAGCTTTGGATACAACTACAGGAGTTGGATTTGGTAAATATTTGTTGCAAAACAACAAACCACGTTCTGTGGATTTACTTCCGATCTTCCATACAGGAGTTCCAAATGCAATTCCTTACCAGTTAGCTACCGGAAAAACAGACGGAAATCCGTTAACTCCAGGTAAGCCTTTCATCAACAACTTCATGCCTACATTCGGAGACATGTTACGTTTGAACATGGCTGTACCGGCTACTCCTAGAACATCTGCTGATTTCAGCTCTTTAGGATTGGTTCAGGCTGCGGTATTAGGTTTAACAGATGCACGTTTCAACACAACTACAACTTTACAGCGTATTCCTAACATGGATGGTTTCCCGAACGGAAGACGTTTAGAGGATGATGTAACACGTATCGAGTTACAAGCAGTGAGCGGTGTTGTATTAGCTGCAATCGGATTATGGTATGATGACCGTCCGATCGGTGCTTCACCATTATCTACTGACTTGCTTGATGTACTTGGATATACAACAGGTGTGGAAATGAATGATACTACATTCAAAACTACGTTCCCTTATGTACAGGCTCCATGGAGTGGTTTTGGTAAGTGCGGTGGTCCAACTGCTTTACCTGTAGGAATCAACGGTTTTGGTGTTAGCGTTAGCGCTCCTGCTATGGCAATGCTTCAAAATTATCCGAATCCATTCAGAGATAACACAACTATCAAATACCGTATTACTGAAACAGCGAACATCAATATCAGCGTTTTCGACCTTACAGGAAGAAAAGTTGCTACGCTTGTGAATGGTAATTCTCAGGAAGGTACTTATGAGATCAAATGGAATGCTGATAATATGAGCAGCGGAACTTACATTGTTTCACTTTCTTCTAACGGAAGAATTGTTCAGACGATGAAAGCATCTGTTTCCAAATAATATTCTTTAACTGAAAAAAAAACCGGGCAATCATCAGCCCGGTTTTTTTTATAATTTTTAACTTACTTTTGTACTAAATAAAAAATCACATGCGTAAAAATCTTTACACCATTTTGGTTGTTGTCACAGCAGCTTTGTTTGGAATTATACTTCTCTTTTCAAAAGATAAAAATACTGAAGCTCCTACTTTCCGTGAAAGACGCGGGAGTGTTGCATTATCCTCCGAATGGCTCAATACAAAACAAGCGATCGAAGGCCTGCTTTCCACCATCAAACTCAACCCCGAAAATTCAGAAGCCAAATTAAAACTGGCTCAGGCATATATAGAAGAAGGCCGCATCAGCGGTGATCACGGGTATTACGACCCGGCAGCATTAACTCTTCTGGAGGAGGTGCTTGAAAAAGATCCACAGAATTTCAATGCGATCTGCTGCAAAGCAACCATCCTTCTCTCCCAACATCATTTTACCGAAGGCCTTGCTGTTGCGAAAACCGCAGTTCCTCTGAATCCGAACAGCGCATTTGTATACGGACTCATGTGTGATGCGTATGTGGAACTCGGTCAATACGACAAAGCAGTAGAGATGGCGGATAAAATGGTTTCCATTCGTCCCGACATCCGCTCCTATGCGCGTGTTTCTTATCTG
>JALYRR010000117.1 GCA_030855265.1 Bacteroidota bacterium
CCCACACCCGGGTCAAAGTCGACGGAGTCACTAAAATTTCCTGTCACAAGAATATTATCATTTTCGTCAAGTGTGAGCGCTACACTATATTCACCCTGGATGCTACCGAATTGCCGCACCCAAAGGAAGTTTCCTGCTGAATCGAGTTTCAGAATAAAAATATCCCTGTATCCACCGTTGAGCGAAAAGATTCCGGGTCCCGGATCAAAATCAACCGATCCTCCGAACGTTCCGGCAATAAGAAGATCACCGTTTGAGTCAATCGAGATCCCATGTGCTGCCTGATCTTCAACGCCGCTAATTTCGCGGATCCACATCCAGTCTGGAGTTTGAGAAGAAGCAGATACATGAGAGAGAATAATGGTCAGGAAGAGTAAAAAATTTTTCATGGGGGGCAGATTTAATTACGAATGAACTACTCCTCAATCCCAATATGCATCAACGCATCTCCCTGATTGATCACTGGCTGATTGTTAATTCCGACAATGTAACCTGCCGCCGGAGAGATTAGTTTTTCCTGGTATTCACCATAGGGATCGCAGATCATACCTATGAGTTCTCCTTTTTGAATGTGTGCGCCATTGGTTTTTGAAGTGTGAAATAATCCGGAAGATTTTGCACGCACCCAGGTGGTTTTGTTGAGGAAGACTGTAGGGTTATTCGGCAGATCAACGCTCACCATGTTCAGGTGCTTCATTAACCGCAAACATCCATTTACTCCTTCATTGATGCTGAGATAATCGAAGCGCGATGATTCACCGCCTTCAAATACAAGAATGGATTTTCCTTTTTTACCCGCTTCCTTACGAAGTGTATTGTCGCGGAAAGGGGAATTGATGATCAATGGTGCGGAGAATTTTTTTCCTAGATCGAGATTTGTCTTATTGCTGAATACACAACGCAGCTGAGGGTAGTTGCTGATTTTTGCTCCGCCTGTATGAAAGTCAATTCCAAAATCAATTTGCGGGATCACCTCATTCATCAGGTCGTAGGCGATTCTTCCACCAAGTGATCCTGATTTAGTTCCGGGGAAACATCTGTTCAGATCTCGGCCATCAGGAAGTTCTCTTGAACCTGATAAAAATGAAATAATATTCAACACAGGAATAGCAATGATACTTCCGCATAAAGGCTTGCGAACATCATCCCGTGTTATTAGTTTACGTACGATCTCGATGCCGTTGATCTCATCACCATGCATCCCTGCAAGGATCAATAAAGTAGGTCCAGGAATTTCTGATCGGAAAACATACACAGGAATTTCAATAACGGTCTTCGTCGGAAGCTGATACCAGTTCAGGCTCACTTGTGCACTCTGTCCGGCCTTAATATCCAAACCGTTAATGTGAATGACCTTATTGGTATAGCTCATAATAAAATTCTAAAAAGATCTTTCCGATTTATTTAAATCCGTGCTGTTGTAAATTATAGATCAGGCATGATTGAATTCATTCCGCTCCACATATTCAATGATCTTTCCTGCAATGTCAATACCTGTTGCGCCTTCAATTCCTTCGAGTCCGGGAGATGAATTTACTTCCATTACTAATGGACCGCGTGATGATTGTAACATATCCACACCGGCAATGCCAAGGCCTAATTTTTTTGCCGCTTTGATCGCAGTTTCTCTTTCTTCTTTCGTCAGCTCAATTACATTCGCACTTCCTCCGCGATGTAAATTGCTGCGGAATTCGCCGGGTAATCCCTGGCGTTTCATAGCACCCACGATTTTCCCATCTACAATAAATGCACGGATATCTGCTCCGCCTGCCTCTTTTATAAATTCCTGAACAAGGATATTTGCTTTCAAGGCAAGAAAGGATTCAATCACTGATTTGGCTGATTTATGTGTTTCCGCAAGGATCACTCCGATTCCCTGAGTTCCTTCCAGAAGCTTGATCACAACCGGTGCTCCGCCAACCTGTTCAAGTACTGTTTCAATGTTTTTCGGAGCAGAAGCGAATGCAGTTTTCGGCATCCCGATCCCTGCTTTTGCAAGTAACTGCAAGCTGCGTAATTTATCACGGGAACGAACAAGTGCCTGCGACTCTACAGAGGAAAAAACCTTCATCTGCTCGAATTGTCTTACTACCGCAGCACCATAAAATGTAACCGAAGTCCCAATCCGCGGAATGATCGCATCAATGCCGCTCACTTCCTTTCCTCCATAATAGATATGAGGATTTCCTTTTTCAATTACAAGCACACATTTTAAATGATCAAGTACTGTAACTTCATGTCCGCGCTGTTCAGCAGCTTCAACTAATCTGCGGGTGGAGTACAAACGTGGTCCGCGTGATAAAATGGCAATCTTCATTGTAATGCTTATTAAGGTTCTTATTTCTTTTTTTTGCTGATCAGGGGTACATTCAGTAACAGAGAAACATCAACTACAAATCTTCCTTTCAGTAATTTTCTTCCGATCAGAACAGGATAACGCATATTTTCTCTGTTGGTCAACGAAATTAAGGATTTTATGCGCGTCTTGCCGATTTTTACAATCGTTTTAATCACATATCTTTTCTCTATTTCACCAAAGGAATTCTTGATTTCTTTTTGAGTGTACTCACTGAATTTTTGTTCCGTGGGTTCGTAGTTTTCGTAGGAAGGTCCAAGGAGTTTAAAGTACAGGATCCCGTCAATTTCTCTGATATCGTGACAATACAAGGCAGTGGTGTACGCGCCTGTGTCGATTTTCGCAATCACATGTTCAAGGCCAAGCTCTGGAAAAGCAATAGCTTCCCTCCGGCCAATTATGATTTTTTCTGTTCCTGTTTCCATGATTAAATCAATTGCAAGATAAAAAATTTTGATCAAAGATTTTAAGCTAATTTTAAGCAGGATACCCGATATGGAAAGGAACGTGGATTTTATAATTGTGGGACAAGGCATTGCCGGGAGCGTGCTTGCGCAGACCTTGATTCTGAAAGGAAAAAATGTGGTCGTGATAGATGATCAGAAGTTGTCGCAAACTTCCCGTATCGCAGCAGGATTGTTCAACCCTGTGGTCTTCAAGCGACTTGTAAAAAGCTGGCTCGCCGACGAACTCATTTGTTCAATGGATGAGTTTTATCCGAAAGCGGAATCCATTCTTAAAGGCAGATTCTATTTCAAAAAGAGGATTGTTAAATTGTTCACAGAGGAAAATGAGAAAAACCTCTGGATAAAGAAACGTTCCGAAGATGTGGGTAAATATCTTTCTCAGGATTTCCTTGAAGAGTTTTTACCTGAATTGCTGATGGATTCACTCGGTGCTTCGGAAGTCATATATTCCGGCCATGTAGATTCAAAAGTTTACCTGAATCTCTTTCGCAATTACCTGAAAGAAAATCAGCTTCTCCTGGAGGAGAAATTTGATCCAATTCATCTTCAACTTTCTGAGAAATCTGTCACATACAAAAGTATAAGGGCAAACAAGCTAATTTTCTGTGAAGGACATAACAGTGTTTCTAATCCCTTTTTCTCATCCTTGCCTTTTAAGCTGACCAAAGGAGAAATCCTTACCGTTAAAATTCCCGCACTTGGTGATCTGGATACTGTGATAAATAAAGGGGTGTTTATTCTGCCGCTTGGTGAACAGTTGTATAAAGTGGGCGCCACTTATGAATGGAATGAGTTGGATGAAAAGATTACCGAAAAAGGGAAATCAGAACTGGTACAAAAACTTGAAAAAGTGCTTAGAGTTTCTTTTGAAATTGTGGATCATAAGGCCGGGATCCGTCCCACCGTTTCCGATCGCCGTCCGCTAATCGGATTACATGCGGAACATCCTCAAATCGGGATCTTTAATGGAATGGGAACAAAAGGAATGATGCTCGCCCCTTTTTTTGCAGAACAGTTCGCCGATTTTCTCGAGCACGGAACGCCTATTCATCCGGAAGCGGATATTGCGAGGTTTAAATAGCCTCAGACCTGCCTGCCGGAAAGCGGGATCTTTTTCTTTTCTAATCCGTGCATCTGTGGCATTTGTTTTTTTGTGCTTTAGTTTTAGCCCTTAACTATCCTTTTCTTTTTAATCTGTGAACCTGCGACCGGTCGTCAAGTCTGTGCCATTTTTTGACATTACTTTTTCTATCTCAATAATTTCCCCTTTTTTTCCTTACTTTTTTTAATCTGTGAATCTGTGGCCTTTTTTTTATTAGTGGCATTCCATTTATAAAACGATCCTCCTGATTTTTAATAGTTCATCCCTTATGGAATTTTGATTTAACTTGCATCGAATGGTTTGGAAACCATTTAATAATTCTTAAAAAGAGTACTATGAACACAAAAAAGATCTTCCTTGTCGGGTTATTGGCCATTGCCAGCATTCTTGGAGCCATTACCGTTACAGCCTATCAGACAGCTGATAAAAAAGCACTTCTTATCTTCCCGAAAGGAAGTACTTATGAAAAGGAATGGAAAAAGGTAGATTCTCTTACCAATAAAGGTCTTACCAAATCTGCACTGGAAGTTGTGCAGGGGATTTATGATAAAGCAAAGACCCAAAACAATGCTCCTCAATACGTGAAAGCGATCATCCATCGGATGAAATTTGAGCAACAAATGGAAGAGTATTCGCTTGTAAAGGCACTCAACAAACTGAATGAGGAAGCAGCAGAAGCATCCTACCCCGTAAAACCGGTCCTTCATTCTATGATCGCCGAAAGTTACTGGCAATATTATCAGAACAATCGCTGGAAATTTTATAACCGCAGTGCCACCGTTAACTTCGATAACTCCGACATCACCACCTGGGATCTCAAAACAATCTTTGATAAAGTCATCAAAAATTACCAGGCTTCTCTTCTGAACTCCGATAGCTTAAAAAGAACTCCCCTGAATATTTACGATGATGTTCTTGTTCAGCAGCCCAATTCCCGAAAATTCCGCCCTACCTTATATGACTTTCTGGCTCATCGTGCAGTAGATTTTTACATGAATGAAGAACCGGATATTACCAGGCCAGCCTATAAATTTGAACTTAACTCCGACAGCTATTTCTGGAGATCTTCCGATTTTGTTAAAATTAAGATTGAATCAAAAGATACTCTATCATTAAAATATTATGCGATCAATACTCTTCAGGACCTGACTGCTTTTCATCTGAAGGATAACAACCCGGAAGCGCTGATCGATGTTGATTTGAAACGGCTGCAGTTTGTCCGTACAAAAAGTGTTTCAGAAATAAAGGACAGCCTTTATCTCATGGCTCTTCAGAATCTGGAAAAAGAAGTTGAAGCCAATGCCGCTTCCGCTGATGTGAGTTATGAAATCGCTAAGGTGTATCTGGAGAAGGCCGCGAAATACAATCCAATTCAGTCGGACGAACATAAGTGGATGAAGAAACAGGCTCTGGAGCTTTGTGAAGCAACTGCCAAAAAATATCCTTCAAGTGATGGCGCAAAAAACTGCCTGGTCCTCAAAGCTCAGATCACTGAACATTCTCTTCATTTTGTCACAGATAAAGTAACAAACCCGGGCAAAGCCTTTCGTGCACTTATCACATACAAAAATTTAAAAACTGTTCATGTTCGAATTGCGCAGATGGACATTGATAAATACAATAAAACAATCGAACGGTATTACGGAGAACAACTGATCTCAAGCTATTTAAAGCTGAGTCCTGTAAAAGAATGGACTGTTGAATTAAAAGATGATGGTGATTTTCAAACGCATTCAACCGAAATAAAGATCCCGGAATTGCCTGCAGGTCATTACGTCATAATGATCGGTTCTGACAAGGCCTTTTCATACAAAGCAAATGGTGTAGCATATGCTGCCACATGGATCTCAAACATCAGTTATACCAACCGGAGGATGTCAAATGGGAGTTACGACTTTTATACTCTGCACCGTGATTCCGGTGTTCCGTTGAAAGGAGTTTCAGCACAATTGTATTATGAAAAATACAATTACACTTCCCGTAAATATGAATATGTACGTTCAGAGAAATACACCAGCAACGAAGATGGCTTCTTCAATGTTCCTGCTTCAGAGGAATACAGAAATTTCACAGTTGATTTTCAATACAAAACTGATGGTGTTGTTGATCGGTTACAAACGGATAACGGCATTTATCAATATCGTTCTCAGAAAGAGAATAAAAGAATGTATCCCCGCACTTTTATCTTTCTGGACCGCGGAATCTACCGTCCCGGACAAACAGTGTATTTCAAAGGGATCATGATCAATACTGATGGTGAGAAGAACGAAATCATGCCTGCAACTTCTACTACCGTTACATTTTATGACGTGAATTATCAGAAAGTAGCTGATGCAACGCTGACAACCAATGAATACGGGACATTCAACGGAACTTTTACTGCTCCGGTGGGCGTATTGAACGGACAAATGTCAATTAGCAACGGAAGTGGTACAGCTTACTTTTCTGTAGAGGAATACAAACGTCCGAAATTTGAAGTGTCATTCATTCCGGTAAAGGGCAGCTACCGTTTAAATGAAACGATAAAAGCAGAAGGTCTTGCAAAAGCTTATTCCGGTGCACGAATCGATGGTGCGGAAGTGAAATTTCGCGTTGTAAGAAATGCTTCATTCCCTTATTGGTGGTATTGGTGGAGAGGATATTATCCTCAGTCGGCGCAAATGGAAATCGTAAACGGAGTTACTACATCCAACGATACGGGCGCTTTCTTTATTGATTTTAAAGCCCTTCCGGATCCCGGCGTTCCAAAATCATACGAACCCACTTACGGCTATACTGTATATGCAGATGTGACGGACATCAATGGCGAAACACACAGCAGTCAGTCTTACATAAGCGTTGCCTATACAGCGCTGAATCTGAATGTAAGTATCCCCGCAATGCTGGAGAAGGAGAACATAGAGGTTTTCAGAATCTATTCCACAAATATGAGCGGACAGTTTGAACCGGCTAAAGGGAAAGTGGAGATCTTTAAATTAATTGAACCGGTTAAAACATACAGAAGCAGGTTGTGGGCAAGACCCGATATCTATTCCATGACCAAAGAGGAATTTGAAAAATCTTTTCCGAATGATGAATACAAGGAAGAGAACAATATGTATAAATGGGCACGTGGTGCGAAAGTGTTTGAAAAATCATTCAGCAATAATTCTGTGTCCAGGGTTAGAAAAGATGGTCCGCCGGTAATCAGTCAGACAAACGATTCCGTTAAGATCACCGACCTCGGAACCTGGAAGTCGGGTGTATATGTGATGGAAGCTCATTCCAAAGATGCGTATGGTGAAGATGTGAAAGACATCAAATACTTTACTGTGTATTCCAACATCGGCACAGAAGTTCCTTCAAATGATATCAGCTGGTTCAATCAGGTGACAACAAATTACATTGAACCCGGAGAGAAGGCAAAATTTGTGATCGGTTCCAAAGAGGAGAATGTAAAAGTATTGTATGAAATCGAATACAAGGGACAGATCGTTAAGAAGGAATACATCACTCTCAATAAAGAACAAAAATTGATTGAAATACCTGTTGAGGAAAAACACAGAGGAAATTTTTCTTATCATTTAATGTTCGTGAAAAACAACAGAACCTATTCAGAAAATGGAATTGTTTCGGTACCATACACCAATAAGGAATTGGATCTTGAATTCGAATCCTTTCGGAATAAATTATTGCCCGGACAACAAGAGGAATGGAAAATTAAGATCAAAGACAAAAAAGGCGATAAGATGGCGGCTGAGATGATGGCGACTTTATATGATGCTTCGCTCGATGCTTTCAAACCCAACTACTGGTATTTCAATATTTATTCGAATTACTATTCCAATCTATACTGGGATCTTAATTCAGGATTCGGTGTGGTGAATGCGCAAATCTATAGCAATGAATGGAATAAGTATCCTGGTGGAGCCTATCAACATTATGATTTGCTCAACTGGTTTGGATATGCCAGCTATTCCAATTACGGATATTATGCCGATGACATGGATAGTAATTATGAATCAACCGGAAAGTCACGCGGTAGAAATAAATCGGCTGCTGCACCTTCCATGGTGGCCGGAGCAATGGAAGAAAAATTGGCAGAGGTTGATGAGATTGAAGTAGGTAAAAATTATAAAGACAAAGAAGGTGGAGGAAAAGAATCACGTACAAAAGGAGATTCATTTGCTTCCGATGTTACAACGCTGTCTACTTCTGAATCAACAAAGCAGGCATCTACAGGATCAACAGCTGGTAACGGTGCCGATCTTTCCAAAGTAGCAGCAAGAAGCAATTTTGCGGAAACGGCTTTTTTCTATCCGCAGATGGAAACGGATAAGGATGGAAATGTGATCATCAAATTCACCATTCCAGAAGCATTGACCAAATGGAAAATGATGGGATTTGCTCATACAAAGGATCTGAAATTCGGGATGATCCAGAATGAGCTTGTCACACAGAAAGATCTGATGGTTATTCCAAACGCTCCACGTTTCTTTCGTGAAGGAGATAACATGGAGTTCAGCGCGAAAATTTCAAACCTGTCGGATGCTGAATTGAAAGGCGATGCTCAATTGTTTTTGTATGATGCAACAACTATGAAAGATATTACCACAGATCTTTTCAAAGGTGCAGCAACGAATGAAAAATCGGCTCAAAGGCCTTTTACTTCGAAGAAAGGTCAAAGTTCTGTAGTGAGCTGGTACATTACTATTCCGGAAGGAGTCGGAGCAATCACTTACAAAGTGGTAGCGAAAGCCGGCAACTTTACAGATGGTGAAGAAATGGCACTGCCGGTTCTCACAAACAGAATGTTGGTTACTGAATCAATGCCTTTGCCGGTCCGTGGGAATCAAACTAAAACATTCCGCTTCGAAAAACTGATCAATCAAAGCAATGCTTCAACCACATTGCGCAATCATAAATTAACCCTCGAGTTTACTTCCAATCCTGCCTGGTATGCCGTTCAGGCTTTGCCGTACTTAATGGAATATCCGTATGAATGTTCCGAACAAACATTCTCCCGGTTTTATGCAAACAGTATCGCTTCACACATCGCGAATTCTTCTCCTAAGATCAAAGCGGTATTCAATTCATGGAAATCTCAGAGTCCGGAAGCATTGCTTTCAAACCTGGAAAAGAACCAGGAGCTGAAGTCACTCATGCTGGAAGAAACTCCCTGGGTGCTGGATGCAAAAGATGAATCCGAACGCAAGAAACGGATCGCACTTCTTTTTGATCTTAACAAGATGAGTGCTGAACTAACCCGTGCAATGAAGAAACTTCAGAAAGCTCAAACACCAAACGGTGGATGGCCATGGTTCGAAGGGATGCGTGATGACCGTTATATAACACAGCACATTGTTACAGGAATGGGACACCTGGATCATTTGGGTGTGAAGAATGTTCGTGATGACAAGGACGTTTGGAAAATGGTGGTTGATGGAGTGAAATACCTTGATAATCGGATCCGGGAAGATTATGAATGGATCCTGAAATATGATAAAGTTAATCTGGATAAGAATCACCTGGGTTATACACAGATTCAGTATCTGTATGCACGCAGCTATTTTAAAGATGTAGCAATCGACAACAGGAACCAGAAGGCTTTCGACTATTATAAAGGACAAGCTAAAAAATACTGGTTGGAAAACAGCAGGTACATGCAGGGAATGATCGCTCTGAGTTTACATCGCAATGAAGATAAAACAACTCCGAAAGACATCATGAAATCGCTGAAGGAAAATTCCCTGAGCAGCGATGAAATGGGAATGTACTGGAAAGATAATTATGCCGGATATTACTGGTATCAGGCTCCAATCGAAGCGCAAGCATTGTTGATAGAAGCTTTTGATGAAGTGACAAATGATAAAAAAGCGGTGGATGATATGAAAGTCTGGTTATTGAAATCCAAACAGACACAGGACTGGAAAACAACCAAGGCAACTACAGAAGCTGTTTATGCTTTATTGCTTCGCGGAACGGACTGGCTGAGTACAGAAAGCAATGTGGAGATCAGTCTGGGAGATATGAAGATCGATCCGAAGAAAATGCCTGATTTGAAAGTAGAGGCAGGAACAGGATATTTCAAAACATCTTGGAGTGGCAGTGACATCAAACCTAAAATGGGTGAAGTAACTGTTACAAAAAAGGATGAGGGTGTAAGTTGGGGAGCTTTGTACTGGCAGTATTTTGAACAACTCGATAAGATCACATCATCTAAAACACCATTGGTACTTAAAAAGCAATTGTTCCTTCAGAAGAATACAGATGCGGGCCCGGTGATTGAACCAATAAGTGATAAGACGATGCTGAAAGTAGGCGATAAGATCAAAGTGAGAATTGAGTTGCGTGTTGACAGAGATATGGAATATGTTCAGATGAAAGATATGCGTGCATCAGGTTTCGAACCCACCAATGTAATCTCCATGTACAAATGGCAGGACGGATTGGGATATTATGAAAGTACACGGGATGCGGCAACTAATTTCTTTTTTGATCGTCTTCCGAAGGGAACGTATGTGTTTGAATATCCCATGGTGGCGACACACAATGGTAATTTTTCCAACGGGATCACGAGCATTCAATGTATGTATGCTCCGGAATTCACAAGTAATTCGGAAGGGATAAGAGTTAAGATTGGGAAGTAAGGACTGTTGAAAAGGATTCTGATCTTAATTGTAATGTCAGTTCGAGCGCCTGCCTGCCATTACGCAAGGAGAGGTTTTGAGAGCGCTGTCAGTTCGAGTGTTTTTTTTTTCAGAAAAAATGTATCGAGAAGGTGTGTAGGGTTGGTGTTTTATTCATGGTTGTCGACTCCGCTCAAACTGAAATGCGATGTTATATTATTAGAACGAATTCACATTTCAGTGTCACCTCGAGAGTTTTTACGTTTTGGAAAAACGAAAAAATGTATCGAGAGGCATTAAAATACAGAGGCTCACCCACGTTCTCGATACAATTTCGCAAAAAAAGCGAAATCACTCGAACTGACCACGCGCAGGGAGTCCTAGCAGAATTAATCTTAGCATGTCAGTTCGAGCGGAGTCGAGAACCACTAAAAGTATATGAGCTTAGTTTCATTCATGGTTTTCGACTGCGTTCGAACTGACATGCTAAAAGTGATATTAAAACGCATTAAATGATAATTCAATGAAATACCTGATCCTTCTTTCCGTCATTCTGCTCGCATCCTGCAAAAAGGAGTCGGCTTATGATCCTGATGCAGGGATCCGTTACGAGCATTGGTATAAAACCGGTAGGAATCATGATACTATTTTTTCTGTTTTTTTTACTAATGCTTTTACGCCAAACGGAGATGGGATAAATGATGAATACCGAATTCATGGCACTTATGAGCTCAAACAATTCCAGATCTTTGACAGAACAGGGCAAACGATTTTTGAAACATCAGATCCGAACAAAAGTTGGAACGGTAAAAGAGCAGGAGGCAAAGACTATTGCCAGACGGGTTCCTACGTTTTCAAAATAGAGTTGATGGATCTGGAGCATAATTTACAATCCTATTCCGGTAACATGATGCTCTATCGGTAACCTAAATTAACCTAAGTGTTTTGATCGGGCATCTCTTTTTCCGGGTATTGATAAAACCGGAGATCCCAATTTCATGTGAGCCACCAGTTGTGGAATTGCTCAGAGTAGAAACTGTATAATCATAGGAGTAT
>JALYRR010000118.1 GCA_030855265.1 Bacteroidota bacterium
CAAATGCATCTGTGTATACTGCCACGAGCACAGGGAGTTACCAGGTACAGATCACACAGGCGGGTGCAAATGCTTGGTCAGCACTTGTAAATGTGCAAGTACTAACATGTTCAGTTCCTCCACCATCGGATAGTACCGAATCAGTGAGTACAGATCCTGAAACAGAAGACCCGGACCGTATTATGTCTGCAGAATCCAAAACCGATTCAGCCGGATTTCAAATGAAAGTATTTCCAAATCCAACCAGCGGATTGTTTACTATCGTGCTGAATATGGCCTCAGCGGGGCAGGAAAAAGTTTCAATTAAGATCGTAAATCTTTTAGGACAACCTGTATATACAAAGGAGATTTCCGGAAACAACCAGGAAATAAAAGAAACAGTAGAACTTGACCAATCACTTGCAACAGGATTTTATACTCTGCAGGTAACGATTGGAAGCAAAGTAGAAAACACGACAGTAGTCTTGTCCAGATAAATAATCAGTTCCTGTTCTCGGGCAAATTATTAAATTTGCGCCCTATCATATGAACAAGGAACTGATTACATATCTTTCTCAGTTTGTCTCTGAAGCGAGACAAGCTAAATTTGACCATGTTCTGAATTACAGAACACGGCATATCACCATTGCGCTGGAGGATATTTATCAGCCGCATAACGCAAGCGCAGTCCTCCGCTCCTGTGATATATTCGGAATTCAGGATATTCATATTGTTGAAACCAAAAATGCCTATACAGTAAATAAGGATATTGCCTTAGGCGCCCCCAAATGGCTTAATCTTCATAAGTACCGGAAACACGAGAACAATTCACTTGCCTGCATCCAGTCATTAAAAGAAAAAGGTTATCGGATCGTTGCTACAACGCCGCATGAAAAAGATTGTAATCTCGAAGATCTTTCTGTTGACAAACCACTTGCTTTGTTTTTTGGAACTGAGCTTACCGGCATCTCTGATACAGTGAGAGAACATGCGGATGAATTTGTCAAAATCCCTATGTATGGTTTTACAGAAAGTTTTAATATATCCGTTTCAGCAGCTTTGTGTCTTCATACTCTAAAAGAAAAACTTCACAGAACCAGCCTTAACTGGCATCTTCAGTCGGAAGAAAAAGAGGAACTCAACCTTAGGTGGCTTCGGAACAGTATTCAAAAAGTGGAAATGATTGAAAAGGATTACTGGGAGAAGAAAGAGAAAGGGATTCTTTAGGTTAATTGCAAGAGGTTTAACCACTAAGGCACTTAGGACAGTAAGAAGAGGTAAGAAAATTAATCTAAAAAAATCACCACTAAGGCACTTAGAACATTAAGAAAAGATTAAAGAAGAATTAATTCAAAAAAAAATTACCACTAAGGCACTGAGGTCACTTAGAAAGTGGTAACAAAGATTTAATCAAAGGCCGAAGAACAAATAGAACAATCGAAGAGGTAAAAAAAATATCAGAAAGTAAAACCACATAGAAAACGGAAGAAATAATTTTTCTGCAAACCTTGTGAACTTAGTGCCTTAGTGGTAAACCTTTTTCTGTCAGTTACTCTCCTTTTCCAACTCTTTCTTCAGCATATTCAGCGCGGCATTGGCGGTCTTATGAATATTCCGTTCACGATCGGTTCCGAATAAAAATTTTTCAGAGATCACTTTTTTAGGCGTTGCAATGGCGATCCACACTGTACCAACAGGCTTTTCCGGAGTTCCTCCTCCAGGTCCTGCGATTCCAGATGCGGAGATGGAGTAATCTGTATTATAGCGGATACGGATCGCTTTGGCCATTTGCTCCACCACTTCTTTGCTCACCGCGCCATGTTTTTCAAGGACAAGTTTTGATACTGCAAGTTCCGTTTCTTTTATTTCATAGGCGTATGAAATTACAGAGCCAATATAGTAGGAAGAACTTCCCGGCACCATCGTAAGCAGATGAGAGATGTAACCGCCGGTACAGCTTTCAGCAGTGGATATGGTTAATTTTTTTTCAAGAAGGATCTTACCGACCATTTGTCCGAGCGTTTCCTTCTCTTCGCCAAAAGTTTCAAATCCATAGATGTACTCAGCGATAAGCGGATTCAATTCTTCAATCTTTTTTTCCACTACGGAGCGCAATTGAGATGCATCCTTTCCGGAAGTGCTTAACCGCAATCGCACCATGCCGGGAGAAGGCAGATAAGCAAGTTTGATATTATAAGTGGCGAGGCTGTCTTCCCAATCAGAAATGATCTCGCTTAATGAAGACTCTCCAATTCCCTGTGTAAGCACAGTTTTATGAAAGATATGCGGGAATACGAAGCGGGATTTTAATTTAGGAAGGACCTGTTCCTTCATCAGTGCTTTCATTTCATAAGGAACGCCTGGCATGGAAATGAAAACCTTACCATTCACATCAAACCACATTCCCGGGGCTGTACCATTGTAATTGCGGATCACTTCACATATGGCAGGAACTTCAGCCTGCTTTTTATTCAAAGGCGTTACTTCTTTTCCATACGCCGCAAAGATATTGACAACATCCTCGTAAGCTTGTTCATCAAAACGAAGTGAGGTATTAAAATACTCGCAAAGTGTTTTTTTTGTGATATCATCTTTTGTTGGGCCAAGACCTCCCGTGATAATGATTATTTCTGCACGCTCCTTTGCTTCGTCGAGTGCTTTCACAATGTGATCTTTATTATCGGAAACAGAGGAAATTTGTTTGACACTGATCCCATTCATATTCAGCAGCGTGGCAATAAACGCAGAATTCGTATCTACGATTTGTCCGATCAGGATTTCATCTCCAATGGTAATGATCTCAACTTCGTTCATAATTACTTTAAACTTTGAAACTTAAAATTTTGAACTATTTGATGATCTTCATTTCATTGATCAGGTAACCCGCTCCGGCGAATTTGTCGATCACAAAAAGGGTGTATCGCACATCAAGAACAATATTTCTTACCTGATCAGGATTGTACATAATATCACTCATAGTTCCTTCCCAGTTACGATCGAAATTAGTACCGATCAAATGCCCTTCACCATTAAAGACAGGGCTTCCAGAATTCCCTCCGGTCGTATGATTGCTTGCGCAGAATGTCACACGAAGTTCACCATTCTTATCCGCATAAGCACCATAATCCTTTTTCTGATAAAGTTCTTTCAGCTTCGGCGAAACCATAAATTCGTCACTCAGAGGATTTTCTTTTTCCATTAATCCATCCAGCGTTGTATAATAATCATAGAACACAGCATCGCGGGGAGAATATCCGTTTACTTTTCCGTAGGTCACACGCAGCGTGCTGTTCGCATCCGGATAATACTTTTTTGTCGTTACCAGTTCACGCATCCCTTTCATATAAATCCTGTTGAGCCTGGTTAATTCCGCATCTTTCAAGGTATATTGCGCCCTTACATCTTTATCATATTTATTATAATTGCTATTCATCAATTTATAGATCGGATCTTTTTCAAGCTTCTTGTAATTCTTACCGATGTTAGAAAGAGCTGCAATTACTTTTGCTTCCGAAACAAATATGGAATTCTTATAGATCTCCGCTGCATATTTTTTAAAGTCGCCTTTATATGTTGTGTTTATTTCATTGAAAACGGCAGCCTGTTGTGACTTGTCCATATCCGAAGCATATATTTTCAAAAGGGCTGCGCACACTTTCTCATCAGTAGCCGCATTAAAATCTTTAAAAAATATACTTACATTTCCTTTCAGTCGCTCAACCTCTTTCTGCAATTCTTCCGGTTTTCTGCCCCTGTTGAGATCATCGATCAGTCCACCGAAACTCAAAGCATAATTAACAGCTTCAATTCCGAGAATGGCTTCCAGGTAGTAATCGCGTTGTTTGTTCAATGCACTGAACTCTGCATATTTTTTTTGAAACTCAGGAAACAAGGTTCCATACTTACCGTGAGCGGCATCATCTGAATTTACTTTCTGAAGAAAGTCCTGTTCGAATAATTTCTTTTTATTGATCGCATCCAGCTTTTTCAAGCCATTGATCTCACCCTGCCATTTCTTATAATAATTAGCAAGAGAAGCATATTTTGCGGAGTATTGAATGCGAACAGCATCACTTGCTTTCATATCTTCATCCATGATTCCAAGACGTGTTTCGCGAATCTTCACCTTAGCAGGATCTGATTCATTCATGATCATATCCACCGCATAAGAACTCAGGTATTCATTTGTTCTGCCGGGAAATCCGTAAACCATTGTAAAATCATCCTTCTCTACGCCTTTCATAGAAACTGGGATTACATACTTCGGAACATAGGGAACATTGTCTTTGGAATATTCAGCCGGACGATTATTTTTATCCGCATAGATTCTGAAAATAGAAAAGTCACCCGTGTGTCGTGGCCACATCCAGTTATCCGTATCACCACCGAATTTACCGATTGAAGAAGGCGGTGCTCCTACCAAACGAACATCCTTAAACGTTTCTGTGATGAACATATAATATTCGTTTCCATAATAAAATGGTCGTATGAAAGCGCCATAATACGTATCCTTCACCGCTTCTTTCTGAATACTCATTATTGCTTCCGCGATCTTTTTCTCACGTTCAGCATCTGTCATTTCATCTTTTACATTTGCAAGAACACGTGCAGTAACATCCTCCATTCTAACGATCAGTGTTGCTGTAAGACCCGGATTCGGCAATTCCTGTCCGGCATCCATAGCCCAGAATCCATTTGTGAGAAGATCATTCTGCACGGTGCTGTGCGATTGGATCTGCTGATAACCACAATGGTGATTGGTGAGGATCAATCCTTTTTCAGAAATGATCTCTGCGGTACATCCTCCGTTGAAATGAACAATGGCATCCTTTAGAGATGATTTGTTAATACTGTAGATATCCTCTGCAGAGAGCTTTAAACCGTTCTTCTGCATATCTGATTCATTCAATTGCTTCAGCAACATCGGGATCCACATACCTTCATCTGCTTTCACGGAAACAGAGAACAAGGAAATACTAATAAGAAAAGTACAAGTGATTTTCTTTAACATAAAAAAGAATTTTAATTTTTAATGATCTTTTTGAATCCTGAAGCTGATGTTGTTTTCATGTGGAAGAGATAGAAACCGGGAGCGATTTCAACTTCCAGGGGAATTGAATATGCAGAACGACTTCCCGCTATAGTAATGAACTCTTTTTGAAAAAGCAGTCTTCCTGTCATATCAAACATTTCAATTATAACGGTTTCCTTTTTATCACTATAAAAACTAAATGACAGATTATCGCTGAAAGGATTTGGATAAAGATCGAATTGCAATTCTTGCTGAACATTTTCTTCCAGAGAAAGAATGAGATTCGCTGCACAGAAATTTGGAATACCATATCCGATCAATGTATCCGGTGCACCCGCCTGACTTGCACTTTGCTGTATGGCCTGAATCAATTCCATGTTTGTTTTCAATGGATTTGCCTGCCATAAACAAGCAACAGCACCCGTAGTGACAGGAGCCGAGAAGGAGGTTCCACCACCTGCAGCAACATCACCAAATCCTGAAGCATAAATTGCCTGAACACCTTTTGCTACCGTGTTTGGTTTAATCCTGCCATCGAAGGTGGGTCCGCGTGAACTGAAACCCGCTACTGCTCCTGCCGAATCAACGGCTCCCACAGTAAGGATGCTATCCGCATCTGCCGGTGCAGTAATTTTATACCAGGGAAAACCTCCAGAATTGCCGGCGCTGGAAGTAACAAAAATCCCTTTGCTTGCCGCAAGGTCCGCCGCTTTTGTAACGATGGTGGTATTTCCATCAAGATCAGCATAGGTGTGATTATCAGCAGGATTATCAAAATAATTATATCCAAGGGATGAGTTAATAATGTCCGCTCCTACACTATCTGCAAATTCTGCAGCCACTGCCCAATTAATTTCTTCGATCAGACTTTCAGACCCTGCATCTTCAGTACGCAATAACCAATAGCTCGCTTTGGGTGAAGTTCCTACAATTCTTCCCGGAAGATTTCCAGCCATGCAGGAAAGAACATTCATCCCATGCTGATTATCTTCATATACCATCGTATCACCGGTAACAAAATCGCGGGTTCCTAATAAACGGTTTTCGAGGCGGAGGCTATCGAAAGCCGGTAGTGAATCCACTTTGTAAAAACCGGCATCCAACACGGCGATCACCATCCCTTGCCCCATAAAACCAAGGTTATGCATACAATCAGCGCCGATCTGATTGGCCTGGTTGAATGACAATCCATAGTTCAATCCGGCAGAAGAACGCTCCTGCTCCACTTCATCAACCGAAAGCGTGTTTTCAAATTCAAACTTTCCGGGAGTTGTCTTTGAAGGGCCGGAAGAGATTTCTCTAACCGATCTCACGAAATACAAGTTTTTAATTGAATTGATCTTTTCAATATCGTCTGTTTTTACGGTGACAGCATTCAGCCATTTAGAAGCATTTACGAAGGAGACTCCTGAATTTACTATCGTTGAAATATATACCGAATTTACCGGAAGATCATTTTCGGAAAGACTGATTTGTTGTTTTGCCCTCCGTTCCAATGCACGAGCTGAGAGAAATTGAGAAGGTTTTTCGAGGCTAAAATCGGAGCTTCCTTTGTCTTTCAGTTCAATGAAATAATATGTGGCTGTTTGTGCTGTAGAAAACTGTGTGAGCACAAGAAATGCTAAAATGGAAAAAAGTCTGATCATTTTTATTCTGTTCCGAATGAAATCACTGTCATGATGTATTGATGGCCGGAATCCACACGTGACAGGATGGGCTTATTGTAAAAAAGAGAAAGAGAATCATTACCAAATGGGAACGCTACGGGATCGCTCCAATCGGGATTGGGTTGTGATTGAATGTCGATAACGTGTTTCTGAACGAGCCCTACATTACGGGCATATTTTTCAATGTAGAATCTTTTTTCAATAAGGTTGTTTATATCCTGCTGATCTACCTGCAAAACGGAATCAAATAAAATGTTACCAATGGTCCTTGATACATCAAAAAAACGATACGAATAATTCATTTCGCCTTCGGTATTCTGGGCATTTCCATCCCAAGTCTGGGTTTCTTTAACCGGAAAAGAAAGTCTGACATAGCGCACATTTTCTTCTACTTTCTCAGCCACTCTCATGTTCTTGTTTGCTGACCAAACATCCCTCAGAATCCAGGGAAGTGAGTTATATGGAATCGATTCATTGTAATAACGAACATAACGCTCCAATCGGAGTGTGGGACGGCCTTGATTATCCATAAATACAGACTCGATCTTTTCTTTCAACTGAAACTTAAAAGTATCAATGGTGGTAGGATCATAAAAATCATCATAATAGAATGAATCCACGTTATAGATTACATAATTGCCCGGCTGATCAGGGAAATAGTTATATCCCATGTCAGGAGGAGCACCATTATCCTTTTTGCAGGAAGCTACGCCAGCCATAATTATTCCAAGAAAAAGAAAACGAATGAAGTGGTTCATTTCAGAAATTAACATTAACAACAGCTAAGTTAAGAAAATTTGTTGAGGAATGAAAATGTTAAATCGGTTGAAAAGAGTGTTACGGCTTAAAGAATTACTCTTTCGCGTTCAATGATTCCGCCACCCACAAGATCATCTCCTTCGTAGAAAACGGCAGATTGTCCGGGCGCTATTGCAGAAACAGGAGAATGAAATAACACTTTTAATTTATCGTTTTCTTGTGTGATACTTGCCATGGACCCCGCGTCTTTATATCGAATCTTAGTAAGTGCTTCAAATCCATCCGGAAGTGAAGCATATTTAATGAGGTTGAATTTCCCTACAGTCATTTGCTGAAGTTCAAGATCGTCTTTGCTTCCAAGCACAACAGTATTTGTTTCAGGTACGATCTCAAGTACATGCAAAGGTTCACCCACGGCTATTTCCAAACCTTTACGCTGACCAATGGTATAAAAAGGATATCCTTTGTGTTTACCCAAAATTCTTCCGGAACGATCCACGAAATTTCCGCCATCTACACGGGCTTCAAGTCCATCTACTTTTCTTTTCAGGAATCCGCGATAATCATTGTCGGGAACAAAACAAATCTCATAGCTTTCACTCTTAGCTGCAAGATCCTTGTAACCATGATCAATGGCCATTTGTTTGATCTCTGATTTACGAAAATCCTGCAATGGAAAAATGGTTCTTTTCAGACTTTCCTGAGTCAAACCCCACAAAACATAAGATTGATCTTTATTCGTATCAAGTCCTTTTGAAACCACAAAACGGTTATTCTCTTCACGGATCCTTGCATAATGGCCGGTTGCGATGAATTCACAATCCAACATATCTGCACGTTTCAATAGCGCTTCCCATTTAATATGCGTGTTGCACAAAACACATGGATTAGGGGTTCTTCCGGCGAGATATTCTTCAACAAAATTATCGATAATATAATTTCCGAATTCATTCCTGATATCAAGGATGAGATGCGGAAAACCAAGGTTGACAGCCAATAATCGGGCATCATTGATAGAATCGAGGCTGCAGCATCCGGTTTCTTTGCTAGAACCTCCGGAGGAAGCATAGTCCCATGTTTTCATCGTGATCCCAACCACTTCGTAGCCCTGCTCATGCAGTAATAACGCAGCAATGGAACTGTCGATTCCACCACTCATTGCCAATAAAACTTTTCCTTTTTTACTCATTATTGAGGATCATATCCATCCTGATATGGATCTTTTATATCAAACTGTTCATACTTCTTCTTTTCTTCGTCCTGTTGCTTTTTCGGAACAATGTCCTTGTCAGTTCCAGTCATTTTCCCATTTATATAAACATCGGTGCGCTTAATAGTTCCATCCAGATTGTAATATTTCCACGGACCATCTTTCAGGTCATTCTTATAAATACCTTCAGCATCGGTTTTACCGTTGGGTTGAATAAATGTAACCTTGCCTTCAAGTTTATCATTGATGTACTGTCCGGAATATTTAAGCTGTCCTGTTTCGAAGTATTTTTTACAGGCACCATTCAATTTGCCGTTTTTCCATATTTTCTCCTCTGCCACTTGCCCGCTAGCATAAAAAACCTTACTAGCTCCGTCTTTTATACCTATTTTATAGAACTCTTCTGAGATCAGTTTTCCTTCTTCATTGTAAAATTTCCAAAGACTGTCTTTCTTTTCAGAGATGTATTTCCCTTCTCCTACTACTTTCCCTGCCGCATTAAAATGCTGAGTCCGGGCAATTTTTCCTTTTTCAGAAAAAATGGTTATCGCCCAGGGAGTTCCTGTATCGTAGTAATAGATGAACTTTCCGACTGGAATGTTGTCGGTAAAATTTCCTTCATACATTTTCTTTTTATTCTCATCCAGTTTAATCCACAAGCCCTGTTTCTTTCCGGCAGCATCAGTTTTGTTCGGCGCTTCCTGCGAAATCAGAGCTCCTGAGATCATTAAACAAACAGCAGACAATAAAGTTTTAAAACTCATAGTTGAAGGATTGGGTTAAATTATAACGGAGGATATTAAAAAAGATACATACCTGCCGGCTGGCAATTCCCGTACAAAAATACAAAATTTGTGCGAGGAGTTTTCAAAAATCAGACCAATTGAGGATAAGGTCGGATCAAGAGAACTTTTGGGTATCCAGCGAAGGAATAAAAAAAGGGGATGATTGTCTTCCTCTTATAATTTGTTGTATAAATCCAGAACACCGTTCACAAAACTGCTCCATAGGAATCGTTTTTTCTCCGTAACGGTATTAAGAGAATAGTCAGCTTCCCGTTGATTCAGGTAAAAATCATGAATTGAATCGGCGATAGAAAGAGCGGATACCTCCGTAACATATCCTACTTTTTGATGCGGCACAATTTCCGGAAGTCCGCCCACATTCGTTACCAGCATGGGCCGCTCGAAATGATAGGCGATCTGTGTCACGCCGCTTTGGGTTGCAGTTCTGTAGGGTTGAGCAATAATATCCGAGGCGCAAAAATAATAGCGAACCTCTGAGGAGGCAATGTATTCAGTTCTGAGAATTACCTGTTCCTGAAGACGGAATTTACTGATTAGATCTGTATAAAATGAAGGGTCTTCGTAATATTCCCCTGCAATGATCAACTTAACACCAGAGTTCCTGATTCGAGGATCACTCATGGCTTCCAGCTGAAGATCGTGGCCTTTGTATTTGCGTATGAATCCAAAAAACAGGATATGCCTGTGGTTCGGATCCAATCCGAGATGCCTGAGAGCCGATTGTTTATCAACCTTATCACCGAAAATATCATAAATAGGATGAGGCAGGAATGATTTTTTATCTGAATCTGTAAAAATGCTGAGGTCGGTAAGGACGGATCTCGACATGGCGACAAATCCATCGCAGCGTTTAATAAAATACCTGGTAAAGATTGAATCACCGGGCCTTTTCTCATGAGGGATCACATTATCAGTAATGGCAATTACTTTAATGTTGGTCCTTTTTTTAATTCTTGCAGCGATCGTGCCCAGGCAAGGTCCCATAAAAGGCAGCCAGTAACGGATGATCACAAGATCAGGTTTCTCTTTTTTGATGGAAGCTGCGACGCTTAACCAGTTAAAAGGGTTAATGGAATTTATTTTTGTGTGGATTTTCAGATCATCCGGTCCTGTTCCGAAATCAAACTGAGATTTTCCCGGGAATAGAAAACCCGGATATTGCAAAGAAAAAGAGTAGATGGCGGACGGAATTCCCGCAGAATTCAATGCCCGGCTGAGTGCTTCATTGAAATTTGCGATTCCGCCCCGTAAAGGAAAGGCAGGGCCAATAATTATCACTTTTTTCACCAATGCTGACATAAAGCAAAGATACTAATTTAGGAATGCGGGAATCGCAGCAGAAAAAAAGGAAAACAAAAAACGCAAATCAGATAATTATACATTTTGTATAATATCTTCTGTATAATATTTTTTGTATTATATAAGAGATATAAGATATTTTGTATATTTGTTGGATGAACGATATCAGAAATCCCTTTCCGGTTAGCGGGTATTATGGGAAAGAACTTTTCTGCGACAGAGAAGATGAAACCTTCCGGCTAACAAGCAATGCGAAAAACGGAATTAACACCACCCTGCTTTCTATACGCAGGATGGGAAAAACAGGTCTTCTCTTCCATACCTTCGAGCAGTTAAAAAAAAACAAACGCACTGAATGCATTTACATTGATATATATGCTACTCAAACCCTGAATGATTTTACCAATCATCTAGCAGCAGGGATCCTGAAAGCTTTTCCTGAGAAAAATACTTTAGGCAAAAAATTCTTACTCCTGCTAAAAAGCCTTCGACCGGTCATAAGCTTCGATTCACTGAGCGGAGAGCCTGAAGTCAGTTTCGATTTCTCCACGGCCAAACAAAACGAACAATCCTTGTCGGGCCTCATCCAGTTCCTGGAATCCCAATCGATGAATATAATTATAGCCATCGATGAGTTTCAGCAGATCTCTACCTATCCGGAAAAGAACACCGAAGCTCTCCTCCGCTCCATCATTCAACCGCTAAAAAATGTGCGATTCATTTTTAGCGGAAGCAGCAAACACATGCTTACAGAAATCTTCAGCAACAGCAAACG
>JALYRR010000291.1 GCA_030855265.1 Bacteroidota bacterium
GGAGAGGGGGACTGGTCCCAATTATCAAACTGCTGATTGGAAGAACTGGACCCGGAATCTCGAAAGAGCGAAGTCGATGCGAAAAGAACCTACTAAAGCTGAAGATAAATTATGGACAGCCTTGCGAAACCGAAATCTTGAATTTAAATTCAGAAGACAACATCCAATTGATCAGTTCATTGCTGATATTGTCTGTATAGAAAAGAAGCTTATCATTGAAGTTGATGGTTCCATTCATGACACGCAGAAAGACTATGATGAGGGAAGAACAGTTGTATTGAATGATATCGGTTATAAGTTGATGAGATTTTCAAACGATGAGGTTTTATTCGATATTTTAAAAGTGATCGAAAAAATTGAGGCGGAGCTTTCTCCCCTCTCCTTCGGAGAGGGGCCGGGGGTGAGGTCTAACAATGATGATTACATCGGTGCTTTTGCAGTTACTACCGGGATTGGAATTGATGAGCATGTTGCAAGATTTGAAAAGGATCACGATGATTATTCCGCAATCATGCTGAAAGCACTTGCAGACAGGTTAGCAGAAGCTTTTGCTGAGCTGATGCACAAGAAGGTGCGGAAAGAGTTTTGGGCTTATGCAAAGGATGAAAACCTGAAGAATGAAGATCTGATTAAGGAAGAATATGCCGGAATTCGTCCTGCACCGGGATATCCTGCGCAGCCGGATCATACAGAAAAGCCTGACTTGTTTAAATTACTGGATGTTGAAAAAGAAACAGGAATCACCTTAACAGAAAGTATGGCCATGTTTCCAACTGCTGCAGTAAGCGGATTGTATTTTGCCCATCCGGATTCTCATTACTTTGGAATCGGCAAGATCAAAAAAGATCAGGTGGAGGAATACGCTCAGCGAAAGGGAATGAGTCTTGCTGAGATCGAACGTTGGCTTGGGCCGAATCTTGCTTATTAATTTAAACAATCGTCATGAAAACTCTAAAATTAATTTGTCTTTCATTGTTGCTGCTCTCCTTCAATGAAGCATCCGCCCAAAAATCTAAAACCAAAAAATCCTCTTCGGGTTATGACTTTCAGGGCGAACCACATCAGGGACTTGCTCGTGTAAAAAAGGAAAATAAATGGGGCTTCATCGATACAACAGGAAATATTGTAATTCCTTTAAAGTACAATCAGGTGGAGAATTTTGTGGACGGACTTGCCAAAGTCAGAAAAGGACAACGCTGGGGTTTGCTGGATCTCACTGGAAAAGTAGTGATAGCTCCCACCTTCGACTGGATCCATGATTTTGAAAATGGCATTGCGAAAGTCAAACTTGATGGCGAAGAATATTACATGAATAAGCAGGGACAACGTGTGATCCTGAATGGCAAAGAAGAAGAAAAACCTGCGGAGGAACCTGAGTAAACCTTTCCATCAGATTTTTAAAATGTATTCCTAGAATCGATCCATCGTTCAAACGTTGATATTCGGTGCTATTCCCTTTTAAACGGTACACCAAGCATCGTTTTTTCTCCTACTTTTATGAAATAATTAAAAGAAGGTGATCCGTTTAAATCAAATCAATAAATCCTATACGATCGGGAAGAATCAAATGCATGTTCTCAAAGGAATCGACATGCACATTCAACCCGGGGAACTCGTTTCCATCATGGGATCCTCCGGTTCCGGAAAATCCACACTACTGAATATTCTTGGTCTTCTTGATAATTACGATACCGGTGATTATTATCTGAATGGAATGCTGATCCGGAATCTATCTCAAACAAAAGCAGCACAACTTCGCAATAAATTCCTCGGCTTTGTTTTTCAATCATTCAATCTCCTTGCATTTAAAAACGCGATGGAAAATGTGGCCTTGCCTCTCTATTACCAGAAGGTCAGCCGCAAGGAGAGAAATAAACTGGCCATGGAATATCTTGAGCGTGTTGGTTTGAAAGATTGGGCCGGACATCTCCCTTCGGAAATGAGTGGTGGACAAAAACAACGTGTTGCGATTGCGCGCGCTCTCATCTCAAATCCTAAAGTGATTTTTGCCGATGAGCCTACCGGCGCCCTCGATTCGAAAACCTCCATGGAGGTAATGGATATTTTTAAGGAAGTCAATAAGCAGGGAATCACGGTTGTGATCGTAACACACGAGGATGATATCAGCAAAATGACGGACCGTATCATTCGTTTAAAGGATGGATTGATCATCAATGAATAAGCATGTTCGATAGCGATAAGTGGCAGGAAATTCTTGGAACCATCAGCAAAAATAAGCTGAGGACCTTTCTCACTGCGTTCAGCGTGGCCTGGGGAATTTTCATTCTTATCATTCTCTTGGGTGCGGGTAAAGGATTACGCAATGGTGCAGAAAAACAATTCATGAGCGATGCTGTGAACAGTTTGAATGTAGAGGCCGGACAAACCACCATTCCTTTCGATGGATTAAAACCCGGTAGAACCATCCAGCTTACGAATGAAGATTATGAACTGATCCGCAAAAAAATTTCCAACCTTGAACATTCAAGTGCTGTTTTTCGCGGTTGGACTGCAAGAGTCCTGAGTTATAAAAATGAGCATGCGGCTTTCACAGTTCGCTCCTGTATGCCCGATCACCGTTTTCTTGAAAATGCAAAATTGATCAAGGGCAGATATATCAATGAGATCGATATTAAAGAATTCAGGAAAGTATGCGCGATCGGTGTGCCTGTTCAGGAAGCGCTGTTCAAAAAGGAGGACCCTATCAATAAGTTCATTGATGTGGAAGGGATACAATTCAAAGTGGTGGGTGTGTTTACAGATCCCGGCAACGGTGACAATACCCGCATTTACATTCCATTAACAACAGCGCAAAGGGCGTATGGAGGACAAAAGGACATTGATGTAATCTGGTCAAGCATCAGTAAGGAAGGTGCAGAAGATAGCGAGAAAATGGTTCAGGAGGTTCGCAACCTGCTTGCTTCAAAACATCATTTCAGTCCGCAGGATTTTAATGCGGTGCGCATCGAGAACTGGGCGGAAGAATACAAACGTATTATGGATATGCTGGATGGTATCAAGATTTTTATCTGGATCATCGGCATTTTTACTCTGATAGCCGGAGTTGTAGGTGTAAGCAATATCATGATGATCATCGTGAAGGAACGAACAAAGGAAATCGGAGTGAGGAAAGCGATCGGTGCTTCCCCATCTTCCATCGTCATGCTAATTGTGCAGGAAGCAGTATTTATTACAGCTGTCGCAGGTTATGTAGGGTTGGTATTGGGTGTAGGGATTTTACAATTGTTCAGTGATGCCGAGGGTGATTTCTTTCAGAATCCAGAGGTTGATTTTAGTGTGGCTGTTTCTGCAACTATTTTGATCATTGTTGCCGGTGGCCTTGCCGGTTTGTTTCCTGCTTTGCGTGCAGCGAAGGTGGAACCGGTGGAAGCACTACGGAGTGAATAAAATAATTTGGTAATTGTTCAATTTGAAAATTAAAATTTAAAAATGTTCGATAGAGATAACTGGCAGGAGATCTTCGCAACGATCAAAAAAAACAAGTTGCGTACTTTTCTTACATCCCTGGGTGTAGGCT
>JALYRR010000010.1:0-23143 GCA_030855265.1 Bacteroidota bacterium
GTGCAGAGGAATGCTGAGTGAATCGCCGGGGATGAGTTGATGAGTTAAACCATTGATCACAATGTCACAGGTTCCCTCAACAATCAGGAATTTTTCATATTCATCATCATGAACTTCCTGAGGTGCCATTTTACTGATCCAAACGATGGCTGTGATTGCCTTCGGGTTGTATCCGATGATTTTTGCGTGAATATCTTTAAAATCAGCAGGTAGCGTCATGTCGGGACGCTCCAGCCACTCTTTGTAATCAATGATCTTTGATTGTCCGGAAATATCCGGTGGAGTGGAAGCTTGTTCACCATTTTCCATTCGTCCCATATAATCCAGCATTGCCATTAGGAAAGGCTTAATTGTTGGATCGGGAGTAATGGCATTTAAATGAACATAATTTTCAAGCGCTTCAGAAATAGCATCAATCTCATTCCGGATCTCAGAAGAAGTGGAAGCCAGAATTTCGATCTCTTTTCTTTCTTCCGCAGAAGCCTGACCCAGAACGTATAATTCTAAAATTCCTGATTCAATATATTCTGACACTTTTTTCATTACAGGCTACTCCTTTTAATTGTTTTACGGCCAACTGCACCTTTTCTTTAAACTGTTCCGCGGTAATTCCTAATTCTTTTGCGGCCTGAAGATAAGTATATCCTTTCAAATAGATGAGCTCAAGAATACATTTTGAGCTAATTTCCTTTTCTGAGTCATTTACGATGTTGGAGAGTCTACGGATTTCTGGCTTTTTTATTGATTGATTCGCCTCCTCCCGGGATAAATTTAGTGCCTGGATAAAAAAGGAGCCGCGAAGAATATTCATTTTTTCACGGTCCGACCAGATTTTCAAGAAAACCCTTTGAAGCACTTTCTCAGCAATTTCATCATTTTCTACAATCCTGCTGATCACTCCTAATAGCGCCGCTGCATAAAGATCATACAAATTTCCAAGCGCTTTCTGATCACCTTGTTTCAAACGCAAAAGGAGTGGTTCTTCTGATTGCTGAAATCCTTGTTTAGTTTCCATATTTTCTGATTTATCTCTCTAAATTAGGGAAAAAGGATGTTTGTCAATATGATGTTAATATTATGATTGGGTTGGGGAATAATTTACTCGGTGCAGAAGATAATTGCCACGGATTCACAGATTAAAAAGATATGGAGGTAAAGATCCAGAAATCAAGAACCCACCCTTTGTTCTCGATACAATTTTGTGAAAAACAAAATCACTCGAACTGACCGCCCGCAAATTGCATCCCTTTTAATCTGTGAATCTGTGGCAAAAAGGTGCTAATCAGAATTCACACATCCGGATAGCTTCCTTTGCTTCCTTTACATCATGCACCCGCAGGATCTTCGCGCCATTAAGGATGGCCATTGTATTTGCAACAGTGGTTCCGTTAAGGCTGTCTTTCGGATTGAGGTTCAGTAGTTTGCAGATCATTGATTTTCTGGAAACTCCGGCCAGAACCGGCAATCCGAACTTTCCGAAGGACTTTAGATTCTTCAGTAAATCGTAATTATGTTCGAGGCTTTTTCCAAATCCAAAACCCGGATCAAGAATAATTTTCCTAAATCCAAGCTCTTTAAGTTGCTCAATTCTTTTTTCAAAATAGCTGTCTACTTCTGAAACAACATTTTCATAAAAGGGTGCCACTTGCATATTCTTCGGAACTCCCTGGATATGCATGAGAATGTAAGGCACATTCAGTTCCGAAACAACTTTGAACATCTTATCGTCCATGCTACCTCCGGAAATATCATTGATTATATCCGCTCCGGCCTCAACAGCCTGCTTTGCGACTTCCGAACGGTATGTATCTATCGACAGCAGAATTTCAGGGGAGTTTTTTCTGAGGGATTTGATCACAGGGATCGCACGCTGTAATTCCAGTTCCACCGGAATCCCTTTTGTGCCTGGACGGGTAGAGGAGGCGCCGACATCAATGATGTCAGCTCCTTCGAGGATCATCTTTTCGGCCTGAACCAGCCATTCCTTCTCTGAAAGGTAATTTCCTCCATCAAAAAAGGAATCGGGAGTTATGTTCAGAATTCCCATCAGAAGGGCACCTTTTTCAGGCTTAAAAATCCGTTCCGTTTTCTGAGAAAATTCTGTATCTTGCGCGCTCATAATGCTTGTTGAATTGAATAAACGGAGTAAGGCAATGTTCAAAAATAGTTGTCTTTTTGCTGTTCCGCTAATTAAAATGTATGAATAAAACCTCTGCTCAATACGATACTGCCGTAGGTACCTGCAAAGATATTTTCATTAAAAAAATGAAGGATTATGGTACTGCCTGGCGTATCCTCCGCACCAGTTCCATTACTGACCAGATCTTCATAAAAGCCCAGCGCATAAGAAACATAGAGGACAAAGGTACTCAAAAAATTTCTGAGGATGTACGTTCCGAATACATCGGGATCATCAATTATTCCATCATCGGACTTATTCAAATGGAACTCGCTGCCGATACCCGGATGGAGCTTCCTGCAGATGAAGTCAGCCGTTTGTTTGACCGTTATTCCGGCCATGCAAAAAGTCTCATGGAAAATAAGAACCATGATTATGGTGAAGCATGGAGAGATATGCGGGTGAGTTCTCTTACCGACCTGATCCTGATGAAATTGTTAAGGATCAAACAGATCGAGGACAATAAAGGGGAAACCCTTATCTCCGAAGGGGTTGACGCCAACTTTCATGATATGATTAATTATGCTATTTTTGCTTTGATAAAACTACAGGAATAACATGAAGATCATCACCACTATCGCCAGAATCCTGGTCGGCTTGTTATTCATTTTTTCGGGGCTTATTAAAGCAAATGATCCGCTTGGCTTTTCCTATAAGCTAAAGGAATATTTTGAAGTATTCGGCCTGCATTTTCTGGTTCCGGCAGCATTATTTCTGGCTATTTTTATTTGTGTGTTTGAAGTCGCCCTCGGGTTCATGCTACTGATCGGTGCCCGCGTGAAGCTAACCCTCTGGCTTTCCCTTTTAATGATCGTATTTTTTACGTTCCTCACTTTTTATTCCGCCTATTTTAATGTTGTAAAAGAATGCGGCTGTTTCGGAGATTTCCTTCATCTCACGCCATGGACTTCATTCTATAAAGATCTGGCCCTGTTGATCCTTTTGATCATTCTTTTTATCGGGAAACAATACATCAATCCTCTTGTCGGACCACGTTTTGAAAATGTCCTCATCATTCTCATCATTGCCGCTTCTATTGCTTTCCCTGTCTACACATACAGCTATCTGCCGGTAAAAGATTTCCGCCCGTACAAGGTGGGAACCGACATTTACAAAGCCACGCATCCGGAAGTAAAATATTTCTATAAGCTCAAGAACAAGAAATCAGGGGAGACGAAGGAATTTGACAAATGGCCGGAGAACTGGGATCAGGAATGGGATTACGTGGATAGCCGCACAGAAAATCTTGATCCGAATTTCAAGGAGATCATCGGTTTTGCCATGAACAATAAATACGGTGAAAATTATGCAGATGAATTCCTTCAGAAAACCGGTTATAAATTCATACTTGTCGCCTATGACCTTGATAAGACCAACCGTGATGTTCAGGGCCGTGTTAATGATTTCGCCGCTATGTGCGCAATGGACAGCATTGAGTTTGCTGGATTAACATCTTCCGATAGCTTAAAGACTTACAATTTTGCTAAAGAAAATAATAATACATTCACCTATTATCTGAATGGCGATGATGTGCCTCTAAAAACAATGATCCGTTCAAATCCGGGTCTGATGTTATTGAAAGACGCAACAGTCATAGAGATGTGGCACCACAATTCTTTTCCATCGTTTAACGATGTGAAAGAAAAATATTTTAAGAAATAAAGGCTTGTGATAAAATTTATTGTTAAACGCTTGTTCTACGGATTCCTGGTTTTATTGGGAGTGATTACCGTTGTTTTTCTTTTATTCAATGTATTGCCCGGAGATCCTGCACGTATGATGTTGGGCCAGCGTGCCGATCAGGCTTCCATTGATGCAATTAACAAAGATCTGGGTCGTGATAAACCTATGACCACCCAGTTTTTAATGTACCTGAATGACCTTTCACCGATTTCTTTGCATGAGCCGACGGACAAGGATCATTACCTGTATCTCAATCCTGAAAAATATTCTTCATCAACAACGCTTTTTTCTACCGGATCAAAAGTGATCGTTTTGAAATATCCTTACCTGAGAAGATCTTACATTACGAAGCGGAAAGTATCTGACATCATCCGTGAAACACTTCCTGAAACAACTGTTCTTGCTTTCGCATCCATCACCTTTGGAGCTTTTTTCGGGATTTTACTCGGGATCTGGTCTGCCATCAAAAAGAACACATGGTTCGATAAAGGTTCCCTTGTGTTTGCCATTTTCGGAATGGCTCTTCCATCCTTTTTTGTCGGGTTGATCATAGCCTGGTTGTTCGGATTTATTCTTCGTGACTATACAGGTTTGAGCCACGTCGGGACATTATTCAGTACAGATGATTTCGGTGATGAGCATCTCGATCTGAAGAATCTGATCCTGCCAACGATCACACTTGGATTACGTCCGCTTGCCATTATTATTCAGCTCACAAGAAGTTCACTGCTGGATGTTTTGTCACAGGATTATATCCGCACCGCAACGGCAAAAGGACTTAGCTTTTATAAAGTAGTATTTAAACACGCATTGAAAAATGCATTGAATCCTGTAATCACAGCAATTTCCGGATGGTTTGCAGGATTGATGGCAGGAGCAGTGTTTGTGGAAATTATTTTTAACTGGAAAGGAATTGGTTATGAGGTGGTAGATGCTCTTAACAAAAATGACCTTCCTGTGGTTATGGGAGCTACCCTTGTATTTGCAATGATTTTCGTGATTATCAATATCGTAGTTGATATTGTTTATGGAATACTCGACCCAAGGGTAAGAGTAAACTAAACGATCAATCCCTGTCAAAAACGATGAAGCATTTACTAATTCTTTTTTTTGCACTTACGTATACCCTTCATACACAGGCGCAGTCCAATGAATATTTCGCGCTGACCAGCCAGGCTGAAAATTTTCTTGCTGATAAACAATATCTTAAATCTGCAAGACATTATTCGAAAGCGTTTAAATCCAACGGAGGAAAAGCTTACCGCGATGACCGGTATAATTCTGCTAAAGCCTGGTCGCTTTCCGGAAATAAAGATTCCGCTCTCTATCAGTTAAATAAAGTAGCTTCTCTTTATGATTTTGTAAATTACAACCAGGTTTTAAATGATCAGGCTTTTATAGGACTTCATGCAGATGCAAGGTGGAATCTCGTGCTTGATAGAATCAGAGAAAACATCGGGAAGTCGGAAAAGAGCCTGAACAAAGGACTTGTGACAATTCTGGATAGTATTTACAGAGAAGCACAGACACCAAGAATGAAAGCGGTGAGTGTGAAAAATGAATACGGATGGAATTCAAAACAAAGTAATGAACTCTGGAAATCCATCAATAAAACCGATTCCACTAATCTTCTTGTTGTGGAAGATCTCATTAAAAAATACGGATGGCTGGGAAAAGAATCTGTTGGTTCCATCGGTAATTCAACGCTTGCACTGGTGATTCTTCATTCAGGTCTTGATGTTCAGGAAAAGTATCTTCCGGTGATGAGAGAGGCTGTCGCAGATGGCAAAGCAGATCCGGGTGACCTGGCATTGCTGGAAGATAGGGTTGCTCTTCTCAAAGGAAAAAAACAGATCTACGGAAGTGTGGTGATAAGTTTTGATGGAAAAAAGTATTACATTTCTCCTATGGAAGATCCGGAGCAGGTGGATAAAAGAAGATCGGAGATCGGGTTAAACACGATGAACGATTACCTGAAAGGCTGGGGATTAAAATGGGATATCAAAAAGTATAAAAGAGAGTTGAGTGTTTTTGAAACACAATCCATAGATTATTCATACCTATTTTTTGAAAAATAAGATGAGAAGAAAGATCGTAGCAGGAAACTGGAAAATGAACAAAACACTGGATCAGGGAATTCAGTTGACAGAACAGTTATTAGCCGGAATTCCAAATTCGGAAGAAGTACTTAAAATAATTGCTCCGCCATCTATTCACTTAGCCACATTGTCTGAGCTGATCAAAGATCGGACAGATTTCGCCCTGGCAGCTCAAGATTGCCACGAAAGTGAAAGTGGTGCATTTACAGGAGAAATTTCCGCATCTATGATCCGTTCTACGGGTGCTACACATGTCATTATCGGACATTCGGAAAGAAGAACTTATTTTGCTGAAACAGATGCTTTGCTTGTGAAAAAGGTCAATGCAGCGCTTGCAGAAGGATTAATCCCGATTTTTTGTCTGGGTGAAAGTCTTGAACAAAGAAATTCAAATCAACACCTGGAAACAGTAAAGCAGCAATTAAAGGATGCCCTGTTTCATTTGCCGTCTTCGGATTTCGCAAAAATTATCATCGCTTACGAACCTGTATGGGCTATTGGTACTGGCGTTACAGCTACCAGTCACCAGGCACAGGGAATGCATAACTTCATCCGTTCTGAGATCAATAAAAAATTCGGTAAAGAGGTGTCAGAAAACATCTCCATTCTTTATGGCGGAAGTTGCAATCCTCAGAATTCAAAAGAGCTATTTGCCTGCATCGATCTGGATGGTGGACTTGTAGGAGGAGCTTCCCTGAAAGCTGCCGACTTTACCGCGATCGTAAATTCCTTCTGATCCTTCGCTTTTTTTTCTTATCTTCATCTGTAAATCTTAATGAATGAATTATATTGAGCTGGCTATGGCCGTGGAGCCCAGAGAACAGGGGAGTGATGTTCTGATAGCCGTTTTGTCGGAGGCAGGTTTTGAAAGTTTTACGGAAACAGATGCCGGTTTCAACGCATACATTCAGGAAACTGAATTTAATGAAGCCGGTCTCAATGAAGAGCTATCTGCTTATAATGAGTTCTTTCAATTCAGTTATTCTCAAAAAATAATTCCACAACAGAATTGGAACAAGGAATGGGAAAGTAATTTTCAGCCCATCAATGTGGATGATAAATGTTATATCCGTGCAAACTTTCATGAACCCAAACCAGGCTTTCTTCTCGATGTTGTGATTGAGCCGAAAATGTCATTTGGGACGGGTCATCATAATACAACACAGTTGATGATCAGTAAATTAATGTTAATGAATGTTAAAGATAAATCGCTGCTGGACATGGGTTGCGGAACAGGGGTTCTGGCTATTGTAGCTTCCATGTTAGGAGCAAACCCCATTACGGCCATTGATATTGACGATTGGAGTGTAGAGAACACACATGAAAATTTGGCGAAAAATAATATCAACAATGTGCTTGTTCATAAAGGGAATGCTCAAATGTTGGCAGGAAAAATTTTTCATGTTATTTTAGCAAATATCAATAGAAACGTGCTGTTGTCGGATATGGACACCTATTTCAGTTGCCTGGAAAAAGGAGGACATTTGGTTTTGAGTGGTTTTTTCGAAACCGATATACCTGAACTGGAGAAAACTGCGTTTGGACTTGGATTGAAATTTGAAGACCGGGCGATCCGCGATCAGTGGACCATGTTGCATTTTACTAAATAAGCGTAAATGAAAAAATTAAAATATCTGTTCCTGCTTTCTGTAGTTTTCTTTTTCTGTTACGATTCAGTTGCTCAAATCAACCCGATCAAACAATTTTCTGAAGATCCCATTAAGTTTCCTGAAGAAGTAAAAACCATGTTCGAAGCTACGAGCATGGATAAAAAGGAATTGAAAGTTTACATGGAACAATTCCTTATTGTCTGGAATTCACCCAAATATTCGGAGAACCTGAAAAAGGCCACCTACAGCTCCTATAATCTGATGATCAAGAAAAAGCTGCGTATTCTTCCTGAATACAAAAGCTACCTTTCTACAGTAATGAATTTTGTGAATTCAAATCAATCGGAGGACAATTTTCTTTCATGGCAGGAATGTGTTACCAAGATTCTGAATGCAAAAAGTATCCGGAATTATTCCGATTACCTGGAAATGAGTGAAAACCTTTTTGCTACAAACACATTCTATAAATCCGCTGTAGTTCAGTATTCTTCCAATAGCAATAAATACATTTTCGAATACGACAGTGTCCCTAAAGTGATTTTTCCGAAGCTGGATCTTCGTTGTTATAACAACCAGAACGATAGCGGAATCATTTACAATACACGCGGCGTTTTTTATCCTTACAAAGGTATTTTTATCGGAGAAGGTGGAAAGGTGAACTGGAAACGCGCAGGAATTGAGGACAATGTAGTATGGGCCGAACTAAAGAAATACCAGATCACACTTAAAACCAGCGGATTTTCTGCCGATTCAGTAATTTTTTATAACAAGAACTATTTTCAGTCGCCGCTGACCGGACATCTTACTGAAAAAGTAGTATCAGAAAAAGAAGCACTTATTTCTTATCCCCGATTCGAATCATACAGCAAAAGGATGCAGATCCCCAACATTGCGAAAGATGTTGATTACGACGGTGGATTCACCCAGCGTGGAGCCAAATTACTGGGTTCCGGAAGTAAGGATGAGGATGCTCTGTTAACGTTTAAGAAGGACGGAAAACGATTCCTTGTTGTAGGTGCAAAGCTGATCGGGATCACCAAAGACAAACTCAGCGCGGAAACAGCCAACATCAAATTTTATTTTGATAAAGACACTATCACACATCCGAGTGTCAACATGAAATTCATGATTGCCACTCGAACACTTTCTGTCATTAGGACAAGTGACGGAATCTCACGATCACCTTTCCTGAACAGCTTTCACAAAGTGGATATGTTTTTTGAAGAGTTGAGCTGGAAGATTGATGAGCCTAAAATTGACCTTCGCATGCTTGTAGGAAATTCCCAGGAAGATGCGATGTTTGAATCAGCTGATTATTTCCGTACCGACCGTTATGACAGAGTACAGGGAATTGATCAGATCAATCCTTTGATCCAGTTGCGGGAGTATGTAAAGAAAAATGGAGGCATCCGGAAATTTTCCGGAGCAGAGTACGCCAAATTTCTGAAATACGGTTTAAAAGACGTGGCTCCGAACCTGATCCGTCTTTCGGCTCTGGGATTCATTACTTATGATGTAGAGGATGATGAAATAGAAGTGAATGAAAAAGTGTTTACCTATATTGCTGCACGCGCTGCACACATTGATTATGATGTGATCCAGTTTCCATCGGTCGTAAGGAATGGCGACAATGCGAACATCAATCTGCTTAACTATGACATGACCATCAATGGCGTAAAGCAGATTTATATGAGTGACTCTCAGAACGTGGTCATCTATCCCCTGGATCAGAAAGTGATCCTTAAAAAGAACCGTGATTTTACTTTTGCCGGAGTTGTTCGTGCAGGACGATTTGATTTTTTTGGAAAAGAATTTGCGTTCAATTATGACAAGTTTAAGATCGATCTTAAAAATGTGGATTCACTGCGGATCATGGTAACATCGCGTGAAGCGGATGCATACGGTGAATTTCCCTTAGTGAAAGTAAAAACCGTGATTGAGAATATCAACGGAGATCTCGAGATCGATAACCCGGCAAATAAATCAGGCCGTAAGCCATTTCCAAAATATCCCGTCTTCAATAGTTTTAAAGATTCATACGCTTTCTACAACAAGAAACAGATTCAGGGAGGAAAGTATCAAAAGGATAAATTTTATTTTCACCTTGAGCCGTTTACTATTGACAGTCTTGACAACTTTTCGAATGAAGGTTTGAACTTCAAAGGTGAACTTGTTTCAGCAGGAATATTCCCGACGTTCAAAGAATCACTTACCCTGCAACCTGATTATTCTTTAGGATTTGTTACACAGGCTCCACCTGAAGGTTATGCCATGTATGGCGGAAAGGCAACCTACAACAGCGCAGTTAAGCTTAGCCATCAGGGTTTGAGAGGAGACGGAACACTTAATTATATCACATCTGTTTCCAAATCGAAGGACTTTATATTCTTTCCGGATTCAACAAATGCTGTTGCACAGAGTTTTGATGTGAAGGAGCAAAAGACAAAACCGGAATTCCCACAGGTACACGGGGAAGAAGTCAAGATTCATTTCATGCCTACAAAAGATGTCATGAATGCCTGGAATCCCAAGGATAAAAAGTTTATTGATTACAACGGACAATCAGAATTCAGTGGAAGATTATCAGTAACACCGAAACAACTTTTCGGAAGCGGAGTGGCGGATTTCTCGAATGCGAAACTCGTTGGTAAGCTGATCAAATTCAAATCGAATTCATTTGATTCCGATACATCCAACTTTACCCTTAAAGCTATTGATCTTGCAGCTGAAGCTTTTGCAACCGATAATGTGAATTCGCATATCGATTTTGATAAGCGGGTGGGTGAATTTAAATCGAATGGAAAAGGATCCATCGTAAAATTCCCTGTGAACCTCTATGTGTGTTTCATGGATAATTTCAAATGGTATATGGATGATAGCCAGATCGAATTGGGTTCTTCAAAAAATCCTACTGCCAAAGCTGCCAATGAGGATCTGGATCTTATTGGCCCTGAATTTATTTCAGTGCATCCCAAACAAGATTCACTAAGGTTTCAGTCGCCAGCTGCAAAATACGATCTTAAAAAGTATGTGATCACAGCCAAGGAAGTTAAATACATTAATGTGGCCGATGCAAGGATCTTTCCTGATAAAGGAGATGTAATCATTGAAAAAGATGCGGTCATGCGCACGTTTACAAATGCAAAGATCGTTGCCAACGCGATCACCAAATATCACAACCTATATAATTGCACGGTGAATGTATTTGCACGTAAGAGTTATGCAGGGTCCGGATCGTATGATTACATCGACGAGATCAAATCCAAGCAGACCTTCTATTTTAGCAATGTAAGCGTTGATACGACCTTTCAGACCTATGCCGAAACAACAATCTCTGATTCAATCGGATTTCGCTTAAGTCCGAATTTTGAATATAAAGGGAAAGTCAAGCTGAAAGCAACAAACAACTTCCTTGTGTTTGATGGTGCTGCAAGGATCGGTCATGATTGTGCATCTATGCCGAAGGTGTGGTTCAAGTTTGAGTCTGAGATCAATCCGAACAGCATTTACATTCCGGTTTCCAAAGATCCGGTTGACCTTGCCGGGAAGCCGATAGCTGCGTCGATGATGGTAACTACCGACTCAACACATTTCTATTCAGCCTTTCTGGCGCCCAAGGAATCTACGAATGATCCTCATGTACTACCTGCAGATGGATTTTTATTTTTCGATAAGGGTTCAAGAGAGTACAGGATCTCAAACAAAGAAAAATTGGTGGAACGGTCTTTACCGGGAAATTACCTGAGTTTAAATACCGCCCAGTGTAAGGTGTATGGGGAAGGTAAGATCAATCTGGGTGGCGAGTTCGGACAACTGAAAATTGAATCGGTTGGAAGCGCGATCCATTACCTGATCCCGGATTCCACAAATTTTGATATGTTAATGACGGTGGATTTTTTCTTTGACGATGGAGCGATTGATAAAATGGCTGATCAGATCATTGGAAATATTGATCTGAAACCTACAGATTTCTCCCGCCCTGTTTTTGAAAAAGGAATGCGCGAACTTCTTGGAAAAGAGCAGGCTGATAAGTTGATTTCCCAATTGAATCTTTATGGTTCGTATAAAAAATTTCCGGATGAGTTGAAGAAAACACTTTTCCTTACGGATGTAAAAATGAAGTGGAGCAAGGAAACCCGTTCTTATATTTCTTCGGGTAAGATCGGAATCGGGAACATCAACAAGAATCAGGTAAATAAATATGTGGATGGAAGAATTGAATTGATAAAGAAAAGGGGAGGAGACATTCTTAATATTTATCTTGAACTTGATCCAGGTACCTGGTACTATTTCAACTATACCCGCGGAACAATGCTGGCGGTGTCTTCCAACGAAGCATTCAATACTGTGATAAAAGAATTGAAGCCTGAAAAGCGTCAGAAAGATGGTGATAAAGAAAAGAAAGAACCTAATTATACTTACAACATAACAACTGCAGGAAAAGTAAAACAGTTCCTTCGCAAAACTGAAAAGGCAGAAGAATAGTGATCAACGGAACCAACATACTTTTTCTGCTTGGAGCTTATTTGTTAGGTTCTATTCCAACTGCTGTCTGGATCGGTAAATACTTTTACAAGATCGATGTACGCGAATATGGCAGCGGGAATGCAGGAGCTACCAATACTTTCAGGGTTCTTGGAAAAAGGGCTGGGATTCCAGTATTACTCATTGATGTGATGAAAGGTTTTGCAGCTGTTTCATTGGCATATATCAGTAATTATACGCCAGGATCTGCTCAGATGATCAACCTTCAACTTGTTTTAGGCATCGCTTCACTTGTCGGCCATATTTTTCCCTTGTTTGCATCCTTCAGAGGCGGAAAGGGAATTGCCACACTGCTGGGAATCATTCTTGCTGTTCATCCCTATGCTGCTTTTATCTCCATCGGGATCTTTATTTTAGTCCTGCTTATTTCCGGTTATGTTTCATTGGGTTCAATGATCGCAGCCATGGTTTTCCCGGTTCTTGTGATCCTCGTATTCAAGACTACAGTTCCCTCACTGATCATTTTCTCTATTCTTATAGCGATTATGGTGCTTATCACTCATCAGAAAAATATCGAAAGATTGCTTCGCAGGGAAGAATCAAAAGCAAAAATTATCCGCAAAAAAAAGAAGGTGGAGATCCACGATCAAATGGAAAGCAGCCCTCTGAAATAAACCTGGTATTCAACCGTTCAAATAATAAAATTCGCTCTTGGTTTCAATTTTTCATTTTCCCTCTGTTTTTCTGAAGTCCAGCCTCCTGTTTTGTGTACTATTGGCGGGATTTAGCAGTGGGGCCCAGACTACCGGCGATATTACCATTTCAGGACAGGTGTACGACAAAGAGAGTAAACTTCCGCTCCCAAAATTGATGGTCATTAATAAAAGGACCAACAATGGGTATTTTGCTGATGCCGAAGGAAAGTTTACCATCAAAGCAAAGCAAACAGATACCATTATGTTTTCTGCTGTGGGTTTTCATTTAAAGAAGATCTGTTTGAAAGATTCGGCCTACCGCCCGATGTACAATGTTTTTATTCCCCTGGAGAAATTATCATTTACATTAAAAGAGGTGAGTGTTTTCGCTCCGCGAACGCTAAAGGAAATCGACAAGGAAATTCTCGGACTGGATTCATCCAAAGCCTATTCTCATTACAACAATATCAATCCTCTCGCAAGCCCAATCACTTACCTGTATGAGCGTTTTAGCAAATTTGGCAAATCGAAGCAAAAGGTGGCGGAATGGGAAAACGAAGATTTGAAAGAGGATATTCTTAAAGAACTATTTCGTTTGTATATCAAGAATGATATTATGGAATTGAATGAAGAAGAATTCGAAGCGTTTATTACTTACTGCAACCTGAGTGAAAGTTTTATTAAGAATGCCACTCAGTTTGAACTGGTAATGGCGATCAAAGGGAAATATGAAAGTTTTAAATACAGATGGAAATAAAAAGTCCCCTGCTGATCAGGGGACTATTCTTTTAACCTCTTCCGGCTACTGTGATTCCATATTTTAATTTCAATTTATCATCGTATTCATCAGCATACCAGCCAACACGGTTCATGGTTGCAGCCACTTCTTTTTGTTCCAGTCCTTCACACTCGCGGATCAGTTTTACATAGATCCAGTCGTTAAATTTTACGAAGGCCACACCATACAGCGTGTAATTTAATTCCAACAGTTCCTGAAAAAACGCCTGCTGATTGGTAGGCGGTATCTGCATTACAGGAGCAAGTACCTGGAAATAGCCTCTGTTTTCCTGTTCAATGTGCCAGATATCCACCCATACGGAGGCAGACCCTTTTTTTAAACTCCATTGTCCGGCTTTTTCGCCGCGACACAATGCCGGATCAACACCAAGATCTCTGATGCTCTGATCCACCATTTCAAAATACGTTTGTAGATTTTCCATGATTTAATTTTTAGATTGGGTTTAGGATTTCAGTATAACAAATATAAAATAATGGCAAAAATTTCCAAATATTTTATCGCCCTTTTTCCTAACTGATTTATGTCGTTTGTTGTCGACTTAAAATTATTTTTCTTTCTATTTTGCCGGCCTAACAACGGCATTGATGAATAAAATATGGAATCAGGCCCCGCTCGTCCGTTTGTTACTCCCATTCCTCGCGGGGATCTTTATAGCAGTCCGGTCAACGGTTCCGCTCTCGTATCTTTCTTTTTTTCTTGGATTTGTTTTCCTGTGTATTGTATTGATGGTTTTGATCAAACCATTTCGGCCGGATTACAAAAACTCCTGGTTTTTTGGTTCGCTCACGGTTATTGCTTTGTTCCTCGCCGGCCATCAGCTTTGCGTTCTGAATACGGCAAAATTTTCATCCTCGCATTTCTCTAAAGTGTGTTCCGGTAAAGAATTGATTCATGCAAGGATCGAAGGGGCAGCCATTGAAAAAGAAAATTCTATAAAGGTTATTCTAACAATTCTAAATGTTAATAAGGGAAACGACTGGCAGACTGTTTCGGGAAAAGCAATGGTTCATATTAAAAAAGATTCAGCCTCTCTGAAGTTAATTTCAGGAGATGAGCTTCTATTTTCTTCGGTTCTGAAGGAAGTCCCTGGCCCGCAAAACCCATCTGAATTTGATTATGCAGCATTCCTTTCCAGTCATTCCATTTATCACCAGGCTTATTTGAAAAGTGGTACATGGATAAATACAGGGATCAACAGATCCAACCCGATTCTTGAGTATTCTGTTCGCATGCGTGATTGGTTACTGAAGATCCTTTCCGATAATGGATTAAAAGGAAATGAATATGCTGTGGGCGCTGCTTTGTTGCTAGGCTATGAAGATAAACTGGAGGGTGAAATTATTTCGGCTTATTCAAGTACGGGAGCTTTGCATGTTTTATCCGTTTCCGGTTTGCATGTCGCCATCATATATGTGGTCTTTAACTGGCTTTTGTTTTTTCTGGATAAATTCAAAAATGGGAAAACTATCAAAGCGGTAATACTTATTTTACTGTTGTGGTTTTACGCAGCCCTGACAGGTTTGTCTCCTTCCGTTTTGCGTGCTGCAACGATGTTTAGTTTCATCATCATCGCCCAGGCATTTAAATGGCATACTAACATCTATAATACATTGGCAGCATCCGCTTTTCTGCTTCTCATCATAGATCCGTTTCTCTTTATGGAAGTAGGATTCCAGTTGTCCTATCTTGCGGTGTTGGGCATCGTTTATCTTCAGCCGAAGATCTATTCCAGAATGGATCCCGAGAATCGCATTCTTGATCAGATCTGGCAGATCACTTCAGTTTCCATTGCAGCGCAGATTGCCACTTTCCCGATCGGACTATATTATTTCCATCAGTTCCCTAACTATTTCCTGATTTCAAACCTGGTTGTAATTCCTTTATCTACGCTCATCATTTATATGGGAATTGCGCTGTTTGCATTCGGAAGTGTCCCTGTTATCGCGGGATTTATATCCGCATGTTTCGGTTGGTGCATCAGTCTTTTGAATTCTTCCGTCCAGATGATGGAGCGATGGCCGCATGCCATTATTGAAGGTGTGAGCATCACCGTTTTAGAAACCTGCCTGTTGTATTTTTTTATTTTATCCTTGATGGGTTATATCGCTCAGCGGAAATTCAGGTTTCTCGTCGTGAGCATTATTTTCCTGTTGATGATCCTTCTTTCTCAGGTTAATGAGCTATCTGAACAACAAAGTCAAAAAAAGATCGTGGTCTACAACATCAATAAAACAAGTGCCATCGACTTTATTGCTGGCAGGAGCAATGTACTTTTAACGGATTCAACCTTTGCGAAAAATTCCAAAGGACTGCAATTTCGGGTGAAGAATAATTGGTGGGATCTCGGATTGACCAACAATGAGATCGTAACGGGGAACGGTGAAAAGGCAGGACTTATCATTCGGGATCACACTATTGGCTTTTGCGGAAAGACGATCATTCACATCAAAGAAGACTTTAAAAGTTCGTTCATGATACGCCCTTTGAAAGTTGATCTGCTGATAATTTCAAACAACGCTCAGGTAAGTATGCAGTCTTTGCTAATGATGTTTGATCCGGGGAAAATTGTTTTTGATTCATCCAACTCCGCATATAAAATCAGAAAGTGGAAAATGGAATGTGAGAGTGCGGAAATTGAATCTTATTTTGTTGTTGATCGGGGCGCCTTTCAGCTGAATCTTTAATCAATAAACAAAAATATCTTTCATCATTTTGCCTTGTGAAGATGGCATTTGAAAACCCAGAAGCGTTGCGATGGTGGTGGCCATATCAATTTGCTCATAGGGTGTCTGGCTAATGTAATTTTTTTTGAAATCAGGGCCGAGTGCAAAAAATTCGATCTTCCTGCAACCTTCGCAATCATCCCCATGAGAAACAAAACCGTCGAGATGTCCGGGTGTATGTCGACCATGATCATTTGTTACAATGAGTGTTGTTTTGTCTTTATAGAAATCATCATTCTGTAACAGCTGCCAGATCTGTTGAACATATTCATCCGTATCCATGATCCCCTGAAGGTATTTCAGTGAATCTGCAGCATGTCCTGATGCATCCGGTTCTTTGAAGTTAATAAGTGTCAATCGTGGATGATGAGTGGTGAAAACGTTTTTCGCTTTGAAAAATGTCGTACTGTCATCCCTGTATCCTGTTCCCAGTCCGTTAACGCCGCAATCGGTCATGGGACGGTATTTATCTTTCCATTCAGGATCAATGCAATTGGATAAAACTTCCAGCTTATCTTTTGAAGAGATCACCCATGCTTCTGTTGCAGGTCGTTTGAAATTTTTCAGCCAAAACTGAAACAAAGAAGGGTTGTAGGGATATTCAAGTCCGTTGTTATTTATGGTTTGGTATACTCCTGAACACATCGCCGTATGTCCTGCATTGGTGTATGTGCCTCCGGTATTTTTGAAATTGCTGCAGAGAACACCTTGTCCGAGCAGAGCAGCCCTCCTTGGAATAAATTGCCTGGAAGGCTCTGCCCAGGTTTCTGAGTAACGTGCTCCGTCAACCACTATCACCACCACATGCTGCGTTTGGTAAGTCGATACAGGGACATCCTTCGTGCAGTTGCAGCAAAAGAGAGAAATAAATCCTGATAAGATCAGGAGGGAGGAGCCGTACAATGTTTTCATTCTTACAAAGTTAATAAATGGATTTTAAAATTTAACTTTACAGGATGAAATTAAAAGTAGGTGATAAGGTTAAATTCCTCAATGAGAAAGGGGAAGGGACGGTTACAAAGATTATAAGCAAGAATTCGGTTGGTGTTACTGTTGAGGATGGTTTTGAAATTCCATTTAACCTGACGGAGTTACTGCTGATCAACCCGGCCGGACACACTGAACCCGCGATTCAAGTTGAAAGAACAATTCAAAAAAAGGCGGCGGATGCACATGGTGCTTATCAGACTGCTAAAAAAAATATGGAGAGAAAGGAAGCGGAGGGAATCTATCTCGCGTTTTCGCCGGAGAAGATAAAGGACATCGCGCATTCGGATATGAATGTATGGCTGATCAATCATACAGGATATAAAATATTGTTCAGCTATTCGATATTGAATGAGGATATGTTTTCCACCCTGGAAACGGGCGGAGCTGAATCTTTTGAATCTGTTCTTCTTGAAACAATTGAAAAGACGGAACTGCAGGAAGCAACCACTTTTAAGCTCGACGTTTTATTCTACAATGAAAAAGATCACGATCAGCATCCTCCGTTTTCGGGACAAATAAGGTTGAAGCCCATTAAACTTTACAAGGACAATGCATTTGCTGAAAACAGTTTCATTTCCGAAAAATCCCTTGTGATAGAGGTTTATAAAATGGAGGAAATGCCGACAGAAGATAAACTTTTCTCACCAAGAAATGATCTGTCACAAATTTTATTTCAAAAGCGAACACATTCAGATGCTCCCAAAAAGTCTAAACCGCATTCAAATAATAATCCTGAAAAGGAACTGGAGATCGACCTTCATATAGAAGAGTTGATGGATGATTATTCCAGAATGAGCAATGCTGAGATCATCCAGGTTCAACTGAAACATTTTCAGCAAGCGCTGGACAGAGCCATTGCCGATCATTACAGGAAGTTAACCGTTATACATGGAGTAGGAAATGGTCGACTCCGGCAAGAAGTACGCAATATCATTTCTGCAAACAGCTCACTACGTTTTTATGACGGCTCCTATTCCAAATATGGTTTTGGGGCAACTGAGATTTCGATTTCCTGATCCTTCCTTTTAAAATTAGCTATCTTTGCAGCTGCAAGCCGTCCTATCGCTGTTCCGATTTATCGGAAGAGAGGAAAGTCCGGGCAACACAGAGCATCCCACTTCCTAACGGGAAGGTCCCGGTTTACCGGGAACAGATAGTGCCACAGAGAATTACAGCCCTTCAGCAATGAATGGTGATGGTGAAAACGTGAGGTAAGAGCTCACGATAGCAGTTGGCGACAATTGTTATGGGTAAACCTTGGGAGTTGAAAGACCAAATAAACCGGAGCGTAAGAGCTGCTCGCTCTATCCGGAGGGTAGGTTGCTAGAATGTTGCAGTGATGCAGGATCCAGATAAATGATAGGACTCGACAGAACCCGGCTTACAGGCTTGCTTTTTTTTAATCTTCCTTATAAAACATATAAAGATGGACCTCATCAAAGCATCAAACACTACAGGAAATCAGTTTTTTAGTTTTAAAAATCTATGGATCCTGTTTGTTTTTATTTCGTTTGCGGCATCCGGACAATCATCCCGTGAAACTGCTCACTCAACCATCAAGCAATTGAAAGGAGGCGCCTTGTTTGTAAGGTTGTCCACTTCACAGAATCTCATCAATGCATACATTAAGAACGGGAAGGTAAAGGAAGCAGAAGAGATCAGGATGAAGAAGGAAAAAGAGAACAAAGAAATTGCAGAAGCTTTCAAAAAGGAATTTCATTTTTGTAAAGTGTATTTTTTTTACTCAGATAAATCTACAGATGTGAAGGAAGGAAATTACTCCAAACACTTAATGAATTCAGACCTTCAGCCGGATTCCACCTTCATGGGTTTTTATATTATAGGAGAGTTTGATCAAAGTAAAAACACGGGACTCGATGCTTTTATTCTGAAAAATAAAAATTATGAGCAGTTAAAATCACCATTTCCTTTTCTTATCAAACGCAATCAAATGCTTGTGATAGCAAAGTCTACAGAGGACATTGCAAAACAAGTGAGTGAAAAGCTGAACGAGTTTTACGGCAGGCAATAAAAAATAATTGCTCTGAATTGCAATCATATCAATATCTTTCGTATCTTTGCAACCGGTTTTAGTCAAAAATAGGATTTTTGCTGAGACGAATTTACAACTGCAGAACATTGCCGAAATAGCCCAGAAACACTAATGGTGGGCCTCTTAAGATACAGTTGTCGGATTCAACTCACATACACTTCCTCGTAAGTTGACAACTGTATAATTTAACTTAATAAACATTCAATGAACAAATTTGAAGCGTTAGGGCTTAACAATGCTATTGTTAAAGCTGTAACAGAATTGGGTTTTGAAAGCCCTACACCGATTCAGGAAAAAGTTATTCCTGAACTATTAAAAGGTAATACTGATCTTGTTGCGTTAGCGCAAACTGGTACAGGGAAAACAGCCGCATTTGGCTTGCCGTTAACTTCACTGATCGATTTCGAATCTCGTGAAACACAAGCTGTGATCATTTGCCCTACACGTGAGTTGTGTATGCAGATCACACGCGATCTTCAGAGCTACACCAAATACATTAACGGTGCAAACATCGTTGCTATTTATGGTGGAGCAAGTATTGACACTCAATCACGCGAGATCAAAAGAGGAGCACAGATCGTTGTTGCAACTCCGGGACGTTTGAATGATATGATTGATCGCAGACGTGTTAACTTAAGCAATGTGCGTTATGCAGTGCTTGATGAGGCAGATGAAATGTTGAACATGGGATTCAAAGAAGATCTTGATACCATTCTTTCTCAAACACCTGAAGAAAAGAATACATGGTTATTCTCCGCGACTATGCCGGATGAAGTACTACGTATTTCCAAGAACTACATGAGCAATCCGGTAGAAATCACTGCAGGAACAAAAAATTCCGGTAATGATAATATCGAGCATATCTATTATGTGGTTCAGGCCCGTGATAAATACGCAGCGCTAAAACGTATCGCAGATTCCAATCCGGATATCTTTGCGATTGTATTTTGCCGCACACGTATTGAAACACAGGAGATCGCTGATTCACTTATTAAGGATGGCTATGGTGCTGATGCATTGCATGGTGACCTTTCCCAGCAGCAGCGTGACCATGTAATGAAGCGTTACCGCGCACGTTCACTTCAAATGCTTGTTGCAACAGACGTTGCAGCACGTGGAATCGATGTGAATGACGTAACTCACGTTATCAATTACAATCTTCCTGATGAGATCGAGAATTATACTCACCGTTCGGGACGTACTGCGCGTGCAGGAAAACTAGGTATCTCCATCGCTATCATTAACATGAAAGAAGTTGGTAAGATCCGTATCATCGAGAGAATCATTAAAAAGAAATTCACTCAGGGAACTCTTCCTACCGGTTTTGAAGCATGTGAAAAACAATTGTTCAGTCTTGTTAAAAAGATCCATAATGTTGAAGTAAAAGAATCTGCGATTGAAGCATATATGCCGAAAATCTATGATGAACTGAAGGATCTTTCCAAAGAAGACATAATCAAACGTTTTGTTTCTACAGAGTTTAACAGATTCCTGGATTATTATAAAAATGCTCCGGATCTGAATGCAAGTACATCAAGAGTTCGTGAAAGCGCAACACCTGGTATCACTAAGTTGTTTATCAACCTGGGTGAGCTAGATAAGTTGGATTCTGCAGCAATGAAGTCATACATTGCTGAAGTTTCAGGTGTGGATGTTGCTTCTATCGTGAATATTGATGTAAAAAGCAGTTTCTCTTTTGTTGAAGTAAAAACGGAAGCAGCAGAGATCATAACAGGTACGTTTAAAAACGCCCGTTACAACGACCGCAATGTTAGAATTGAATCCCGTGGTGCAGCAACCAGTGGAGGAGGAGAAGGTCGTTCACGTGAACGCGGTGGTTTTGAAAAACGCTCGTATGGTGGCGGCGGAGGTAACGGCTACGGAGAACGTAAGAGCTACGGAAACCGTTCTGACAGTCGTGGTGGAGAAAGAGGTGGTGACAGAGGTGGTTACAAAGGAAGAACAGAAGGCGGAAGAAGCTTTTCTGACCGGAAACCAACTTTTAGCGATCGCAGCGAACGTTCTGAAAGAACAACAAAAACTGAATCTACCGGAGGCGACAGAAAAAGCAATTTTTCCCGTGATAAACGTCCAAGAAAACAGTTTTAATCGTTAAAATATCCTGTAATGGGAAAAAGGCGGATCATAAATGATCCGCCTTTTTATTTGTGTTTCAGTGAGGTTATATCGGAGATGAACGTATGAAATATATCGCCGAACAGCATTCAGCGGTGCTCTGAAAGTCAATGCAGGTAGTGCTTTTGGAGGTTCTCTATGTTTAGAGGACTCCACAAATTGAGAAAAAAAATCTCAATATTTAATAAGTGGATTTTTTATTTTATTGGTAATGAGACACTTATATGTAGGTATGTTTTTGATAGAGTAAGGTGTAAGTATGAATAAAAATTTAAATAAACTCAAGATGAAGACGATAGAATTACAGTTGCAGAGTTTTTCACACACTTTAAAAGAATTATTCACCTCTCTGTCCAATCCGGGATTACCAAAGAAAAATTCGGAAGGGATTTATAGCAGTACTGGAAATAAATCAGAAAAGGAAGAAGGGAAAGAAGATAAAATCCTTACAAATCAAAACCATCTGGATATGATTTTGAAGGAAGTACGTGAAGAACTGGAAGCTCAAAAAAGAGCAAAATAAAAAGGCGGACCGATGTGTCCGCCTTTTTTAAAATCAAATTATGTTATTTTTTTTTGGGCGGCAATTCCTCTGTCCGGTTAGGATCCATCAGATTGTTCATAGCCATCATTTGCTTCATGGTTTGTTGCATTCCTTCGCTGGATCCGTCAAGAAAAATCACATTACCTTTTCCGTATTCAGCGAAATTTTTGATAGCTTCTGTCCACATAGAAAATAAGATTACGGATGTATCCAGATTTGCCTGTTGCATTTCTTTTGCAGCCTGACTCATACCTTTGGCCACTTCTTCTCTGAACAAAGCAACACCTTGCCCGCGTAATTGCGCGGCCAGTCTTTCTGCTTCTGCAGCAATCTTAATCGCATTACCATCCGCTTCTGCAGCCTTTGTTTTTGTAATCAATAAAGCCTGTCCTTCATTCTCAGCAGCAGCCTTTAAGTTGTTAGATGCCACCACCTGCGCCATTGAGCGCATAATTGCTTCATCAAAAGTAATATCGTTTAACTGAAGATCAAGTAAATGATAACCCCAGCTCTCTAGAGTAATATCGATTTGTTCCTTTACATCACCAACGATTTCATTGCGTAATGATAATACTTCGCTTTGTTTTTTAGTTGCTACAAATCCACGGATAGATCCTTCGATGGTGCGAACAAGCGCCTGCATCAAATTGCGTTCATCAATAAACTTAAAAGCGACATTTTTAATGGTTTCTTCATTCGTGTTGACAACTGCATAAAGCAACATGGCTTTAAAATAAACATTCGCCTGATCAAGTGTAGTTGCCTGAAATTCCAATTCCACCGAACGGTTCTGAACGGATACACGACGGTATACTCTTTCAATAAAAGGGATCTTCATATTTAATCCGGGACCCATGATTCTGCGGTACTTTCCGAAAATAGTCACCACACCAATTGATCCCTGAGGAACAGTTACAAATGACAGAATGAGCAGTAAAAGCACAAAAACGGTAATGAAAATAGGAAATACAGGTATCATTTGAGGAATGTTTTGGTTTGTATACAAATGTATCACAAAAACTCAGACATTCAAGAATTGGTATAGATTGGATATATGTAAGAAAAAAAGGCATTCCGGAAAGGAATGCCTCTGTTTAAAGTGGTCTCGAAGGGATTCAAACCCCCAGCCTTCTGATCCGTAGTCAGA
>JALYRR010000010.1:23153-33856 GCA_030855265.1 Bacteroidota bacterium
ACGCTCTATTCAGTTGAGCTACGAAACCATTTGCCTTTTAAAGCGCTGCAAAGATAAGAAAACATTTTAAAATGCAAACAGAGTGCTGGTAATTTCTTTTAAAATCCAGCCACATCATTCAATACCTGAATAGATTTTTATTCATCCTTACTTTCCTTGAAGAAATTCTTTAATGTCTTTTATGTCTATCCCCCGGATGAAAGCAGCCAGCAATGCCGGGAGGATTGTTTCGAGTCTGTTTGCTATTCCCTCAGGCAATTTTGAAATTTTTTCCACCCTGGTTTTCCATTCTCCTTTATTAAGAACAATGTATCCTTTTTCTATGCAAGCACCATATCCGCCATTTCTATTGTTTTCTTCCAATTTACTGTTCTCTACCTTGGAGGAGTAATAAGCAATATTGGAACTGACCTTATTGCTAAGTGCTTCTACCGACTCATCATCTGCATTCAGTATGACAAATCCTTCCGGCGAAGTTGCGCGGATCAGTGTGGTTTTCGCATCACTATCCTTAAATCCATTGTATTCAACCCCATCCAGTGAAGATACAATACTGATATCACATTTGCTGAAGGCAAGTCCTTCATTGATGATGGATGATGAACTGCATTCAAGGATTGCCACGTCAATTGTGGGTTCAAAAAGTACAGCAGAGGAGCCTTTTACATTGGCGGAATTTTCCTTCGTTAAAAAATGATCCTGAATAGAAATTCCTTCGGTTGAGGCAAAGCCCGCCTTCAAAGAGGAGTGGGCTGCAATACCTGAGATCATTTGTACGATTGCTGATGAATTTTCGGAGTCTGAAACAGCAATTACAGGTATCAGGAAATCACCATCAGGGAAAAGCATGTCGATGATTGGAGCAGCCACATTCCTGGCTATACCATGCTGAGGATTTGTATGCATCCGTATTCCCGGCCCTGCGTTTACTTCTACAATAGCTCCGCCACTTTCCGATAGCGGAATGCTGATGTCTGTAGTAAGAATATCGATGCCGCAGATATTTAAATTGAAAAGTCGGGCAACCCGCTCTGCAAGGAATATATTTTCAGGGTGAACAAGGTCTGTTACATCCGAGGCTGTTCCACCAGCACTAATATTGGCGATCTTCTTCAGATAAAGAATTTCTTTTTCCGGTAGGATAGAACTTAAATCTAAATTTTTCTCGGATAATATTTTCGTGGTATTCTCATCCACCTTGATCAGTGCCAGAACCTGATCGGTTCCCCGCCCGCGTTCAGGATCTTTGTTCACTTCATCAATCAGCTGACTGATAGTAGATTTGCCATCACCAATAATCATTGCGGGAGTTCGTTTGGCGACTGCAACCAGTTTGTAATTTATAACAAGGAAACGGTGATCATCTCCTTCAATAAATTCTTCCAGAATGACGGTATTTGAGATCCTCTGGGCAATTTCCAATCCGAATAATGCCTGCTCCATAGTTCTGATTCCGGTTGATACACCTCGTCCCTGATTTCCATCAAGCGGTTTTGTAACCAGCGGAAACCTTAGTTTGGTGAGGGAAGATTTGAGTCCCTTCTCTGAATCAACCAGCAATCCTTTTGGGACAGGCAAATGAAATTCTGCAAGAATTTGCTTTGTCTCTTCCTTATCGCCTGCTAATTCAATCCCAAGTCCGCTGGTAGTATCTGTAACGGCCGTCCGGATTTTCTTGTGCTTATTTCCATAACCCAGCAGCACTAGCGAAGACCTGTTGAAACGCTTAAAGGGGATTCCTCTGCTCACAGCTTCATGAAGGATAAATGCGCTTGTGGCGCCGAGTGCATAACGGCCTTTCAGGTATTTTAATTCTTCGATATCCTTTTCGATTTCAACTTTCTTACCTTCGATCAATGTATCGACAATCCTTTTTGCCGCTTCACAAGCATAAAGGCCTGTTTTTTCAATTTCATAGCCCACAGCAATTGATGCTTTGGAATCATTCAACTTTTTAACCTCACCGAATCGGCAATGCATTTCCGCAGCATTTTGCAATTCAACGGCCGTTTCCATAACTAGTTCAGGGTAGCCGACTTCTTTCTCATTATTAAAAGATAAACGCGGAAGGCTTGTTCTGATCTCTGCGATTGCTTCGGTTAATCCATTTAGGTTTTGTCTTGGAATTTCAAGTTCCTGCACAATCAGTTCAGTTTGCTTCCTCGACCAGGTGTTGGGTCCTTTCAGGATGTAAATGTCATTCATGATCTTTGGTATTTAATGGTATGAAATTCGCCTCTTTATAAATATAGTTTAAACTAAAAAAAACATTACTATGATACTTACAATTGTATTGATCGCTGTAGGATTAGTTGCAGTAATAGCATTGATGAACGCAAAAGCCAAAGGCAGAGACAGCAATGGCCCGATGAACAATAACTAAAATTGCAATAATTCTATACAGAAAAAATCCGGATCGTTTGACCCGGATTTTTTGTTCCAGCTGAAGAAAATTTTATTCTGCTGCTTCTGCATTGATTGAAGATTCAGCGATCTCGGTTAATAAGCCGTCAGCATCTTTTTCCTCATTAAGAGTTTCTTCAAGTAGAGCAGCTGCTTGATCTTCGCCCAGTGTTTTTGCAAACGCACAAAGAGTTCCGTAAGAAGCAATTTCATAGTGTTCCACTTTTTGTGCAGCGGAGATAATTCCCGCATCACGTACTACTCCCTTTTCTGTATCTTTCATGATCTCTTCACCTTCTTTGATAAGGCCTGCCATCGCTTCGCATTTCTTGGCCTGAGCTTTAACACCCAGCACTTCGAATACCTTTTCAACTCTGGCAACCTGCTCTTCAGTAACAGCAAGATGATCTTCCAGTGCAGCTACCAACTCATCGGAAGTTGCATTTTTTACCATTTTAGGTAATGCTTTTGTTAAGGCTTTTTCTGCCCAATAAATGTCTTTTAATTCCGCTTCGAATAATTCGCGCAACCCATCGGCTGCATCTGCGGATGTTTTTACTCCTGTTGATTTTTTTGCTGCTTTCTTCGCAGGTGAAGATTTTGAAATTTTACTTTTCATACGTTTGGGTTTTTAGATTTCTCGTTTTAAGAACTAATTAAATGCCAATCAATTTAAAAAACCCATAAGCAGCTGAAGCCATTAAAAACATTAATACATGAAGGGAAGGAGGATTGCCTGACGGGTTTTTTTCTCCTGAATATGTAGATTCTTTTTCCAGTCATTCCCCAATAAGAGTATCCTGCATTAGTAGAAGAATACCTGACCTAAGCATTTTAGAAGCGGCATAGTTTTTCATCTCTTCTGAAGAACCATATCAAATTAATTATGCAAAAAATTCCCAAAGGAAAATTACTCATCATTGGCGGAGCAGAAGACAAGGGCGAAACGGCGACCGAAGAAATTTCCAGGAGAAACAGGAAGTTTAAACATTTCGAGATCCTTCGGGAATTACTCCCTAAAAAGAGAAACAAAAAAACAGGAATTGAAGTTATAACAACAGCCTCTGAAAATCCGGCAGAAATTGTAAAGATGTATAAGAAAGCGTTTAAAGAGGCTGGATTTAAAAAAGTCGGATTTATCAATATGGGTACAAATCCCGAAGCTAACAACCCGAAATCCTGATTTTCTGATAGCTGGAACCAGTGCCGGAGCAATGACGGCTTCTGTTCTTATGCTTTATGAAGGGGAGCAAAATGAAGCCATGTTAAAGAATACGGTGAGAATTAGTTCAGGATTGGGATTTATAGATCATTGCATAATCGATACTCATTTTGTGAAGAGAGGACGTTTTGGACGACTTGCTCAGGCCATCGTGATGAACCCGGGATGCACAGGAATAGGTTTGGGAGAGGATACAGCCCTGATCATCCGCAAGGGAAACCAAGCTGAATGCATGGGCTCTGGGATGGTTCTTATATTGGATGAGAAAGACATCGGCCATACTAACATCGCCTATGCTGACGATGATTCACCACTCTGCGTTGAGAATTTACGTGTTCATATATTATGTAGCGGAAATGGTTTTCTTTTAAAGGAAAGGCTTTTCTTAGCATCGAAGAAGGATCTTAAACTGGAGAAGAAATTCGCGCTGAAAAATAAAAAATCGAAGAGAGGTTGATAAAAATCACGCGAAGATTTTAAAATCAAAGTATCTTGTTTTTCCTTTAATCCCAAGCAAATCATAAACCTTTGGCTTTTCTTGTCAGACAGTTTTGTATCTTTACAAAAAAAGTCAATGGCAAAATTTGCGATAGCGGTACATGGAGGTGCAGGAACAATCCTTCGGTCAGTAATTACGAAAGAAAAGGAAGTTGAGTTTAAAGCAGCTTTGCTTACTGCAGTAACAACAGGGGAGAAGATCCTTGCTGATGGCGGAAGTTCCCTGGATGCTGTAGAAGCTGCAGTCCGTTCAATGGAAGATGATCCATTATTCAACGCGGGAAAAGGTTCTGTTTTTAATCATGAAGGCAAGCATGAAATGGATGCCTGCATTTGTTATGGAAAAGATCTTTCCGCCGGAGCAATAACCGGAGTGCGAAACGTAAAAAATCCGATCATCCTTGCAAGAGCTGTAATGGAAAAGACGGGTCATGTTTTTCTTTCCAATCAGGGCGCTGTGCAGTTTGCTCAGGAAATGAATATAAAATTTGAGCCGGATGAATATTTTTTTACGCAGCACAGATACGATCAATGGCTCTCCGCAAGGGAAACCGATCATGTAATTCTGGATCATACAGCGGAAACAATCGAGAACATTGATAAAAAATTCGGAACTGTCGGAGCTGTAGCCATGGATGTTCATGGCAACCTTGCAGCTGCAACATCCACGGGTGGGATGACCAACAAGCGATGGGGTAGAATTGGCGATAGCCCGATGATTGGAGCTGGAACGTATGCGAATAATAAAACCTGCGCGATTTCCTGTACCGGACACGGAGAATTTTTTATTCGTTCCGTGGTTGCTTATGATATTTCCTGCCTGATGGAATACAGAGGATTGTCATTGAAAGATGCCTGCACAATAGTCGTACACGATAAGCTTATCAAAATAGGAGGAGAGGGTGGTCTTGTAGCAGTTGATGGCGAAGGAAATATTGAAATGCCATTTAATTCCGCAGGTATGTACCGTGCAATGAAAAAAGACGGAGAATCGCCTTTGGTAATGATCTATAAGGATTAAGCAGGTTTTACATACTCACTGAAAAATCTTCTTTCATTCAAATGATAGAGATTCCCTTTTGCCATCACATGCACAATCAGATGTTCAATGGATAGCGGCTGACCATCCAGGATATCAGCAATGTTGGAATGCCTAATGTTATGACCGTCGAAAATCAGAACCAGTCCGGACCCGATCGCTTCCATTTTATCTCCATCGGTAATCAACACTCCGGTATCTTCTCCCAAGCCGATTCCGATGCAACCCGGGTTTCCTGCAACTGCCTGAGCAAGTCTTCCGAAACGACCACGGGTAACAAAATGGGTGTCTATAATCACGTTCCTCATTAGTGCGAGTCCTGTGGTAATCTTTACTTCTCCTTTTAACAATGCCCCGGTGCTGCTTCCCTGGTAAATCATGGTGTTGCTCATTGCCATTGCACCTGCACTGGTTCCAGCAATCACAAAATCCTCATTCTGATAACGATCACGGAGGATCTTGAAAAATTCAGTCCCTCCGAAAATCATACTCAGTCGCAATTGGTTACCACCGGTGAACATAACTCCATCGGCCTTTTTTATTCTTTCAATGTATTCAGGGTTTAACGCGTCTTCGCGATTCTTGATATGAAGCAAACCGATCTTTTTACACCCCAGTTTACTAAAAGCCTGTATATAGTTTTCTCCAACCTCTTCAGGGATGACAGATGCAGTGGTTATTACTTCGATATTGGAATCAACTCCTTTCATTTCTGACAGAATGCGGCGGAGAATACCGAATTCAAAGAACTGTGAATGTGCTTTCACTTCGAAGTTAGGCTCTATCATTGTCCCTTTATCTTCACTGCCACCTATTGATATTAATTTTCCTTTGGGAGTATTCATACTAAAATCTTGTTTTTGTCCGGCCTCAAATTTACTTTAAATCATCCTCATTTTTCATCTTCAGCAAATGGGTTATGATTTAATTCTTAACAATTGATTATTATTCGGAAATATCCCTAAATTAAGTTGAACTATTTTAAAATGAACACAATACAAGTACCAAAGTGATTTTCGCCTGGAATTCCGTTTAAAAATTCGGATTATTGAATAAAGCCATTAATTTTGTAGGTATACCTGATTATGCGCCTGAAGCTCCTTTTGATTTCGTTTGTTCCGTTTTTCTTATTCTTTCAGATCCAGGCTGGAATGGCTCAGGATGAGGGATTACCGTCCGTTTCAATCGATGATGACGCTCCCCCGAGACCAAAGCAATATTATCTTTTTAGTCCCAGAGTATCAGTTACTGTCCCTCATCCAATGGGTAATAAATCATTTAAAAAGAGTTTTGTTGGTATTTATGAGGTCAGCGGCGGACTAAATATCATGTTCTTTAAAGGTTTATTTATCGGAGGAACGTTTAAAAACGGTTTATTAAAGATTACTGAAAACAAAATAGCCGATTACAATGCCCGTCTATCTATCAACAATGCGGCGGTTAAAGTAGGAGGGGACATGTTTGTGGGTGACAAAAACCGGATGATTTTCTCCGCGTCCGTGTCTGTGGGCAAGAACTGGTCTAAGTTTTCCGGCATCGTATGCAAGACTCCGGGTGAAAAACCAATGATAGATGGGTATACCACATATTATTATGAACCAGAAATGAATTTATTTTTCCTCATAGAATCCAACTTTGGAATCGGAGCCACATTATCCTACAGTATATTCAATAAAAATTTCGATCCTTATGAACTTTGTCTGGACGATTGGACTCAATTTGATAAATCCAATGTAGGATCAACTCAATACCTGAGTTTCGGATTCGGATTCTACTATAGTTTCCTAAAGAAAAATAAGTAACAACCTCTTTGTTCTCAATGGTTTTCCTTTTTTTTGCGCAGAATAATAGTCTCTCCGGTTTAGATAACTGCCTTAACCGAGATTTAATAATGAAAAGAGGGAAAAATATGTTTTTCAATTCATTATAGTAGTAATTTTGCAGTCGTATGAAACCAACGCTTCCCAAACTTCTATTTTCAATCACTGTTTTCCTTTTCCTTGCCTCATGTGTCAGCAAAAAGAAATTCTCCAATCTGCAGGATTATCATTCTGTAAAATCAACTGAATACTTTGAAAAGATAGACCAGTTAAGCAATCGCAACGATTCCTTACTTTTTGTGATGGCTCAAAAGGATTCATTATTGGATTCATTGAATATCAGACTGGCGGAACTTCAAAAGAAAGATAAATCCAAATTGAAGATCGTTGAATATTCCAAAAAGAAAAGTTCACTTAGTACAGAACAGGAATATGATAAGAAGGCTGTATTCCTTTATAATTTCTCGAAATACATTGAGTGGCCTCTTGAATACAATGGAACCGAATTCGTAATTGGAATTGTTGGCGATGCGGAAGTGTTGGCGCAGCTCCAGAAAAGTATGGCTGATAAAAAAACAGCAGGGAAAAAGATCATAATTAAACCCTATGTGAAAGGACCGAAGTACAATCTTGTTTATGTTACTTCCTCAAAAAGCGGTTCTCTTCTTAGTGTTCAGAAGAATGAAAAAAGAAATAAAAGTGTCCTGATCAGCGATGAAGGGAAAAATCACAATATCGATGGTTCTCATATTTCCTTCCTGATTGATAACACCAAGATCCGGTACTTTATTAACAAGAGCGCCATTGAATCACTTGGTTTAAAGGTGGCTCAGGAACTTATGAGATATGCCGGCTGATCTGAATCCTCCAAATAACCTGCGTCAGGTCCTTTATCAACTTTCAATGGATTTTGCAGAGAACAGGATCCAGCATGCAAAGACTGCTATCAAAAACTCTCTGGAATCCGGCAACGACGAGACTAAAAGTACGGCAGGAGATAAACATGAAACAGGAAGGGCAATGGCACAACTTGAACAGGAAAAGGCTGCCAGACAATTGCAGGAATCTCTCTTTCTTCGAGGGCAGCTGCAGCGAATCGATCCTGACCGAATGAGTCTGTCTGTTTCTGAGGGCAGTGTAGTCTTTACTAACAAAGCAAATTTTTATATTTCAATCGCTGCAGGAAAATTAAAGGTTGAAAACACTGAATTCATCGCAATTTCCTCTGCTTCACCTTTGGGCCAAAAGTTTTTAGGTCAGCATGCCGGAACAACCATAGAAATGAATCAGGTTCCCTATCTGATAGAAAAGATCATTTAATTTTCATTCCTATTTAAACTATTCCTGTTTCTCAGCGTCATAGTTGCAAACAATAAATTCAGGATATGAAAATCAGCAAAATTATTTCTGCATCATTCATGCTTTTAAGCATCGGGGTAACCGCACAGAATGGCTCCGATTCCCTTGGTCTCCCGGGCGACAATCTTAATCTTTCCGGCGTACTTGAACTTTTTAAGAAATCCGATAATCCGGAGGAGTTTGAGAAAGCACTCAACAAGGAAGACAATAAAATCAACAACCTGGATTTAAACGGTGATGGTGAAATAGATTATCTCCGTGTGGTTGATCATTCTAAGGAGGATGCACACGCTCTGGTGATACAGGTTCCTGTAAATGAAACGGAATCACAGGATGTAGCCGTGATTGAAATAGAGAAGAATGGTAATGAGGCTGCTCAGGTTCAAATCATCGGTGATGAAGATTTATATGGGAAAAATTACATTGTTGAGCCTGTTGGAGAAAATGTAAAATCTGCCGAAAGCTCTTCAGAGGTAAACAAAACCATTGTCGTGGTGAATGTTTGGGCATGGCCATCGGTTAGATACATTTACCGTCCTTCTTATGTGGTTTGGACTTCTCCCTGGAAATGGAGATATTATCCTGTATGGTGGAAGCCCTGGAAACCTGTTCACTGGCATGTATATCACCCACACTGGCATCATCATCATCATTATCATCACAGAGTGCATGTTCACCGGGTAGTAAAGGCACATAATGTTTATTATGGACATCGGAAAGTTTCTAAAACGGTATATCAAAAAAGGACGCCGGGCAAAACAGGATCGGTAAAACAAGGAAGAAAAAATCACAATCAGGTTTCTAAGAATCCTGGAAAGCAAAGAGTGAAAGGAACTTCAGGCAAAAGACAAGGTCAGAAGTCGGGGAGATCGGGAAAAGGAGCTGGACAGAAATCAGGAAGAAGGAAGTAATAATTTGGGGCCGAAAGCCCCATTTTTTTAGGAGACTACTTGGCCTGATGAGTTCTAGTTCCTTCATATTTTTTCAGTGACCTGATCGCAAAAAGGATTCCGACAAAGAGTAAAATGGCTGCAGTTAAAAAAGCTGCACCGGGAAAGTGGACTGGCGCTTTCACATCTGTAAAGTAAGCGAACAAGTTGTTGAAAATAAAAGGACCGATTATCGCACTCAGGCTCATGAGACTTGTAAGCGCACCTTGCAATTCTCCTTGCTCATTCAATGGAACCTGCCCGGACATGATTCCCTGCAAGGCCGGACCAGCTATTCCGCCAAGGCAATAGGGGACAAGGAAAGCAAACATCATCCATCCCTGATTGGCGAAAGCAAAAAGAATAAGTCCGAGCGTGTATAGACTCAATCCAATGTAGACTGAATTCTTTTGTCCAAATTTAGGGATAGCGACTCTAATCAAACCACCCTGAACGATGGCAACCAGAATCCCAACTACACTTAAGGAAGCACCAACCCACAAGGTATTCCAGTTGAATTTAAGCATCGTGTAAAATGTCCAGGTTGTTTCCACAGATTTACCAGCGAGAAAAACCAGGAAAAATGTAAACACCAATCCGGAGATTACCGGATATTTTTTAAGATGCAATAATGAGCCTACCGGATTTGCGCGCTTCCAGTCAAATTTTCTGCGGTGTTCTTTGGACAGAGATTCCGGTAGGACGATATAACCATAAATAAAATTCATTAAAGAAAAAGCTGCAGCAACATAAAATGGAACCCTTGCACCATAATGTCCGCAAACACCGCCGATCATAGGACCAATGATAAATCCCACACCAAAAGCAGCACCAACAAGTCCGAAATTTTGTGCTCTCTTTTCAGGAGGGCTGATGTCAGCAATATAAGCTGTAGCAGTTGTAAAACTTGCTCCGCAGATTCCGGCAAGGATGCGCCCTACAAAAAGCCATGTGATTGATGGAGCGAGAGCCATGATGATAAAATCCAACCCAAGGCCAAGGAGCGAAAGCAAAAGGATGGGGCGCCTGCCGAAGCGATCACTCAAGCCTCCAAGAATAGGAGAGAAGACGAATTGCATGATACCATAAACAAGACCCATCCATCCGCTGTATTTGGATGCTTCACTTAAAGTGCCGCCAATCAGTTCTTCGATCAATGCAGGAACCACAGGAATAATGATTCCCAGGCCGATCACATCGATCAGAACTGTAATAAAAATAAAAACCAATGCATTGTTTTTCCCTGCTGCCATAATCGGGGCTGAAATTAATTAAAACATTTTATATGAAGGAGGGAATTTTGTTATTCGGAAATTCAAGGAAATATTTATAATATTTATTAAATAAAAAAGAGGCTGTCTCAAAAGGGCAGCCTCTTTTTTTGTTCAACATTTGTTTATAACACCAACTTTTTTTGTTATTTCAGTAAGGAG
>JALYRR010000292.1 GCA_030855265.1 Bacteroidota bacterium
CGATCCACTTTGGTGATTTGAATGACGAAAACAGCGCTATCGCAAAATTAAGATCAGCAGAAGCAGAAGGAAGAAACTACTTTGTTCTTGAAGAGATCGGTGTGAAACCAACTGTTTCCTACCTGACAAAGGTTCGTAACCGTGATGAATCTGCACTTTCCACTGAGCACATGCACGAGGAAAGACATATTGAGCACAAACACGAAGGTGAAAAGCACGAAGAGGAAAAAGCACATTCTTAATTAACGAAGACAATAAAGAACTTAATCTTATAATTTCAACAGAATAATATGCAGCACGAATCAGAAATCAGAGAGCCGTTAGTTCTTGGGAAAAAATCATATCACGATATCACCGAAGATATTGTAAGGCCTATTGAAGGGAAAGCCAGCAAGTATTGGTACATGTTGCTGACAGTTTCTGTGATCTGTTTCCTTTGGGGAATCGGTTGTTTGTGCTATACAATCGGAACAGGTATCGGTGTTTGGGGTTCCAACAATGGTGTTGACTGGGCCTGGGATATCACGAATTTCGTTTGGTGGATCGGTATCGGTCACGCTGGAACTCTAATCTCAGCCGTATTGTTGTTGTTCCGTCAAAAATGGAGAATGGCCATCAACCGCTCAGCAGAAGCAATGACGATCTTTGCCGTAATGTGTGCCGCTATTTTCGTATTGTTACACACAGGCCGTCCATGGTTAGACTATTGGTTGTTCCCGCTTCCGAATCAATTCGGTTCTTTATGGGTGAACTTTAACTCCCCGTTGATGTGGGACGTTTTCGCGGTATCTACTTACTTCTCGGTTTCCCTTGTATTCTGGTACACAGGTCTTGTTCCTGATTTCGCGATGATCCGCGACAGAGCAGTTAAGCCTTTTGCAAAAAAGATGTATGGTTTATTAAGCTTCGGATGGGGCGGAAGTGCCCGTCACTGGCACCGTTTCGAAGAGGTTTCTTTGGTTCTTGCAGGTTTGTCCACTCCACTTGTATTCTCGGTTCACTCGATTGTATCCATGGACTTTGCCACATCGGTTGTACCGGGCTGGCACACCACCATATTCCCTCCTTATTTCGTTGCCGGTGCGGTTTTCTCCGGTTTCGCGATGGTACTTACCCTTTTGATCATCATGCGTAAAGTATATCATCTGGAGAACTACATCACTATTAAGCACATCGAATACATGAATATTGTAATCATTGTTACAGGTTCAATCGTTGGTGTGGCTTACTTAACTGAGTTGTTCATCTCCTGGTACTCAGGTGTGGAATACGAACAGTATGCATTCCTTAACCGTGCAACAGGTCCATATTGGTGGGCGTATGCAGCCATGATGACTTGCAATGTTATTTCTCCGCAGTTGTTCTGGTTCAAAAAATTACGTACCAGCTTAACCTTTACATTCGTAATGTCCATCATCGTGAACATCGGTATGTGGTTCGAGCGTTTCGTGATCATCGTGCCGACACTATGCCGTACATTCCTTCCATCTACATGGAATATGTACTCACCGACATTCATTGATATAGGAATTTTTACAGGAACGATTGGTATGTTCTTCACCTTCTTCCTTTTGTTCACCCGTTATTTCCCGGTGATCGCACAGGCAGAGTTGAAATCAATTGTGAAATCATCTGCCCAAGAGTACAAAGAAAAACATGCAGGACATGCGCATGATCACAATCAGCACTAAGAACAGGTCTATTTAATCAGAATTAGAAATTACAAATTAAGGATATATGAGCAAAGTAGTAATTCATGCAATTTATGACGATGAAGAGCCATTAATGGCTAGCGCAAAACACCTTCGTTCTCAGGGCATCAGAATCAAGGATGTGTTCACTCCATTTCCTGTTCACGGACTTGATGCCGCGATAGGTGTGCCAAGAACACGCATTGCAATTTGTGCATTTATATACGGAATCACAGGGACCACACTTGCAACATTGATGATGTGGTATATGATGGTGAATGACTGGCCTACCGATATTGGTGGAAAGCCAAGCTTCGAATATTACATGAACGTTCCTGCTTTTATTCCAATCACATTTGAAGCAACAGTTCTTTGCGCCGCACATGGTATGGTGATCACATTTTACCTTCGCTGCTGGCTTGTACCGGGAGCAAAAGCAAAAAATCCGGATCCTAGAACAACAGATGATAAATTCCTGATGATCGTAGAAACCAAGGACGAAAACAAAGCTTCTATCGAACACATGCTGAAAACAGGCGGTGCATCCGAAATCCATTATAAATAAGCGCTTAACAGTATTTGCTAAAGAATAATATACGATGAACAGAAAAGTAACAAGAATTATTTCTTTAATGGCGGTGGCCGGCTGTATGGCAGTTGCCGTAACATCTTGTGAACCGCACGACAAGAACAGTCCCGGTGTTGAATTCATGCCTGATATGTACCGCTCTCCTTCACTGGAAGGGAACATGGCTTATGTAACCATCAAAGACGGAAAGATAACTACTGATACGCTTCAGGCAAACAGGCTTCCCGCTCCGGGATCCATTGCAAGAGGATACATTCCTTACCAATACGCAAATGATACTTCAGGTTATGCAAATGCCGGGCGTTTCCTGCGCAACCCTTTAGCAAAAAATGACCTGAGCCTTAAACAAGGTGAAGAGTTGTATGGTAAATTCTGTGTTCATTGTCATGGTGCTACCGGACAAGGTGACGGAGCTGTCGGATTAAAATTACCGGGTGCACCACCATCATACACAAGCCCTGCATTAAAAAATCTTCCGGAAGGAAAAATCTTTCATGTAATCACTTACGGAAAAGGATTGATGGGATCACATGCTTCCCAGCTTACAAAAGACGAAAGATGGAAAATCACACAGTATGTTCAGAAATTACAGAATCCGGATGGAAGCTCTGCAAAACCTGAAGCTCCTGCTGCCGATTCAACTGCAACAGCATCAGCGAAAGCGCCTGAAACAAAATAGTATTTATTTGTAACGACCTATTTGAGAAAAGAATATGCAAACAACTGAAAACAATTCAAACTATACGTTTACTAACAAAACCAGGAACATCACTTTTGGTTTAATGGCAGTAGGCTTAATTTCAATGGTGGCCGGTTACATCACCGATACTGAACCGGTTGCACACCATGGTTCTGCTGTAGCTGATCACTCTGAACATTATTCCCACAACCGCTTCTGGGCCAATTTACTTGTAAACGGATGGTTCTACATGGGAATCGGTTTGCTTGCAACCTTCTTTATGGCATTACAATATGCTGCGGAAGTTGCCTGGTCAGTAGCTGTTAAACGTGTTTACGAAGCAATCTCCAGTTATCTTCCTGTTGGTGCAGTTATCATGTTCCTGATCCTTCTTGCCGGACAGTTCCACGCACATCATTTATATCACTGGATGGATCCTGCAGTTTATGATCCAACTTCACCTCATTACGATGAAGTGATCGATGGGAAAGGCGCTTATTTCACACCATGGTTCTTCTGGTTGAGAACAATACTATACCTTGTTGTATGGTGC
>JALYRR010000293.1 GCA_030855265.1 Bacteroidota bacterium
TTTCTTTTCAGGATCGGAAACACCTTCCAGAGCTGCATAAAACAGATCCTTCGCATTTACGCCCTTCACATTTAATCCCATGTGCTGATAAGAATCCAACACTCCCTGGAATTCATTTTTTCTTAAAAGTCCATTATCTACAAAAATGCAAAAGAGGTTTTTACCAATGGCTTTATGAAGCAATACTGCGGCAACACTGGAATCAACTCCACCGCTTAAACCAAGAACAACTTTATCATTCCCGATTTTCTTTTTAAGTTCTGCAACAGTCGTTTCAACAAAAGAATCAGGCGTCCAATCCTGTTTGCATCCGCAGATTTTAACTACAAAATTTTTAAGCAGAACAGATCCTTCAGTAGAATGGAAAACTTCCGGATGAAATTGAATGCCAAATGTATTTTCACCGTTCACCTGGTACCCTGCAAACTTTACATCGGTTGTACTGGATATGATCTCAAAATTATCGGGGATCTTCGTAATCGTATCTGCATGGCTCATCCAAACCTGTGAATTCATGCTTACACCTTTAAACAATTCATTATTTTCTTTAACGAAGGAAAGGTTGGCTCTTCCATATTCCCTGTGTTTGGAAGCCAAAACCTCACCACCAAACTTCTGGGCCATCAACTGAGCCCCGTAACATACACCCAGCAAAGGAAGCGAGCCTTTAAAGGCAGAAAGATCAGGATTCGGGGATTGTGGATCTCTCACGGAGAAAGGACTTCCGGAAAGAATAACACCTTTAATTTCTTTAGTAATTTCTGGAATCTTATTGTACGGATGGATCTCACAATATACATTCAGTTCTCTTACTCTGCGTGCAATCAATTGAGTATACTGGGAACCGAAATCAAGGATTAAAATAGTTTCTTGCATATGCACAAAGATACAAAACTAGCGTAATGAGGGCTTAGAAAATTTAACAATTTTGAACAGGAACAGAAGTATAATTGTAGTAGATTTGAAGATTGAACACAAACTCCCAAATATGAAAAAATCCTTTCTAACTCTCCTGGCTGTTTCTTTATTTACCTGTGTAAACGCACAAACCATTGAATCAGGAAGTCATTCCACTACCGGCTATGTAAAAAGCGACGGAACCATTGAGAACTCCAGCCATAGCACAAAAGGATATATCAAAAGTGACGGGACCATTGAAAACTCAAGCCATTCTACCATCGGATATATTAAATCGAACGGAACCATTGAAAACTCTAGTCATTCCACGGTCGGATATGTAAAAAGCGATGGAACTGTTGAGAATAGCAGCCACAGTACAATTGGTTATATCAAAAATGATGGAACTGTTGAAAACAGCAGCCATAGTACGATCGGACACGCAAGCGGTGTAAAAAAAGAATGGGCGGCCGTTGTGTTTTTCTTTTTTAAATTCTAAGCGGATGTTAGATGTTGGATTTTAGATGTTGGATGTTAGATGTTGGATGTTGGATGTTAGATGTTGGATGTTGGATGTTAGATGTTAGATGTTGGATGTTGGATGTTGGATATTAGACATGAAGGCTTGAATCGGATGCGTTAAGACGCCAGAAATCACTACAAATCATTCCTTGAAAATGAAAAAACAACTTTTTACTATCGTCTTCCTATTCATTTGTTTGGATAGCTTTTCACAGGATACGCTTTTTAAAAAAGACGGTTCAAAGATCATAGCCAAAGTTCTGGAGATCAATCCGGATGAAATCAAATATAAAAAGTTCGATTTTCAGCAAGGCCCTACCTATATTGATAAAAAGGCCGATTTCTCCATGATTATATACTCTACCGGCCTCAAAGAAATCATTCAGTCAACTCAGCCGGAAGTTAAGATCGTTCAAACTCCGGTTACAGAAGGTACAGGTGATTATTACGGAGAAAAGTACAAGAAAACCGGAAAAATTGAACCCCGCGGATCCAGGTATGTCCTGAACAATATGCCATTGAATCAACGTGAGTTGCACAAAGTTTTGCTAAAAACAATGGACAAGGAAATTATTCTTAAAGTGGGCCGTGCAAAGGATTCATACAAATTACAATATGTAGGCTTTGCCGGAATTCCGCTGGGGATCGCTTCCTTTCTTTTATTCGCCAATAGCCTTCCTTACTCTACTCCCACCGGAACATATAATGGAAATAAAAATTTACAGACCGCCTCTTTGGTTTGTCTTGCGGCAGCTATTTCCTGCCCGATCGCCTCAGGCATTTTCAAAGGCCGGACAAAGAAACTGAACCGGGAAGCTGTGGATCTTTACAATCAGAAATACTAATTTCTTTTCCTCTTTTATTATTCCTTATTTAATTTTCCCAAAATCCTCTTCCATCCTCAAATTCAAAGCGCAAATTCTTATATTTGTGAAAACAGAATTTTACACCGCTCAATATGGCAGGAGAAGCATTTTCCACAGAAAAAAAACAAAATTTTTCCAAGGAAGAATTTATAAAGATTGTACTGAATGATTTCCGTATCGCAAATGAAAGCCGCGAAGCCAGTCTTATGGGCCGACGCGAGGTTTTAACAGGCAAAGCAAAATTCGGAATTTTCGGAGATGGTAAAGAAGTAGCTCAACTGGCCATGGCGAAGGTTTTTAAAGAAGGTGATTTCCGTTCAGGCTATTACCGCGATCAAACCTTCATGTTCGCTACCGGAAATCTTACCCTCCAGGAATGGTTTGCCGGATTATATGGACATACCGATGCTGATGCAGAACCAATGAGTGCCGGACGACAAATGGGCGGACATTTCGGAACACGAAGTCTGAATGCCGACGGAACCTGGAAAGACCTGATGAAGATTAAAAATTCATCCCCTGATATTTCTCCAACAGGAGGACAAATGCCCCGTTTACTTGGATTGGCAATGGCTTCCAAACACTACAGAGCAAATCCAGAACTTCAGAAAGAAGCATTTCATAAATTTTCCAGTAAAGGAAATGAAATTGCATTCGGAACAATCGGTGATGCAAGTACTTCTGAAGGACTTTTCTGGGAAACCATCAATGCTGCTGGTGTAATGCAGATACCAATGCTGGTTTCTGTCTGGGATGACGGACATGGAATTTCTGTTCCGAAAAAATACCAGACCACCAAAGAAAGTATTTCCGAGATCCTGAAAGGTTTTCAGCGGGAAAAGGACGGGAATGGCTATGAGATCTTGCGCAGCAAAGGCTGGGATTATGCACACCTTTGTGATACATATGAAAAGGCAAGTAAAATGTGCCGCGAACAACATGTTCCGGTTCTGATCCATGTGGAAGAAGTAACTCAGCCCCAAGGGCACAGCACCTCGGGATCCCATGAACGTTACAAATCAAAGGAACGCCTTGACTGGGAAACAGAATATGATGGAATAAAAAAAATGCGTGAATGGATTTTGAGCAATAAACTTGCTGCAGAATCTGATCTTGCGGAGATTGAAGAAAATGCGAAGAAAGCTGTGCGCGAAGCCAAAGCTGCGGCATGGAGCGCTTATCTGAACCCTATCAAAGAAGAACTTAAAGAAGTAAGCTCTTACAT
>JALYRR010000119.1 GCA_030855265.1 Bacteroidota bacterium
GTTTGCATACAGCGCAACTATAATACAAAACACCCCCCATAAAATCGTTGCCCATCGTGAGGCCGACAAATAATGATTTTCTGAATTGTTTTTTCTGAAAATGCGTTTATAAAAATCCACGACTGTGGTAGAAGCCAGTGAATTTAATCCGCTGGCTGTAGAACCCATGGAGGCAAGAAAAATAATGGCGATCAGCAAACCGATGATACCTATCGGCAGTTGCTGTGTAACAAAACTGAGAAAGATATAATTGGTATCATTGGTATCCGCCTTGGAATTATTTTTTTGCATGAGATCTCCCAGCTCTTTCCTTATCGCATTGTTCTTCGCATTGGCTTTCTGAACTTCTTCTCTTTCTAAATCGATCGCTTTTTCATCTTCGTTGTGGATTGCTTCCAGCAAAGAGTTCACGTGCATCTCTTTCTCCTTATGAAGAAGCGTATACCTGTTCTGAAGTTCATTCACTTCCTCTTTGTATTCGCTTTTTTCAATTCGGTTCAGTTCCACTTTATTAAAGAAAATAGGAGCCTGATGAAATTGATAAAACGTGAAGACCATTACACCGATCAGCAAAATAAAAAACTGCATAGGTATTTTGATCAGTCCGTTCATCACCAATCCAAGGCGGCTCTGAGTAATTGAACTTCCGGTGAGATAGCGCCCCACCTGGCTTTGATCCGTTCCGAAATAGGAAAGCTGCAGAAAAAATCCACCTATAATTCCTGACCAGATATTATAGCGGTTGTTCAGATCAAATGAAGTATCAATGGCATTTAATTTTTCCATCTTCCCCGCAAGGTGCAAGGCATCCGAAAAGCTAACATTCTCCGGAAGGAGATGAACAACCATGTATGCTGCTAGAAACAAACCTGCGAAGATTACAGCCATCTGAAAGAGTTGCGTATAAGAAACAGCCTTCGTGCCGCCATAAACCGTATAGGTGATCACCAGTAAGCCATTCGCAATGATCGTGTAGGTAATGTCAATGTTGAGAATGGTGGAAAGGATAATAGCAGGCGCATAAATAGTTACCCCGGTTGACAATCCGCGCTGGAGCAGGAACAAAAATGCAGTTAGTGAACGTGTTTTATTATCGAAACGCTTTTCAAGAAATTCATACGCAGTGTAAACATTGAGCTTGTGGAAAATTGGAATGAAGGTTATACAGAGCACCACCATCGCCAGAGGCAATCCAAAATAAAACTGAACAAATCTTAATCCATCGCTGTAACCTTGTCCCGGTGCAGATAAAAATGTAATGGCACTTGCCTGTGTTGCCATTACCGATAAACCAACATGGTACCATGGAAGTTTGCGGTCTGCGAGTAGATATCCGTCAATGGTTTGTGTACCGCGACTTTTCCATACTCCATATAAAATAATGGACAGGAGGGTAACTGCAAGAACGATCCAATCGATCAGGCTCATTTATAATGCTGAGTAAAAAAGTAAAGGAATAGAATGATCAGCGCCAATACGATGATCACGAAGGCATACACATTTCTCCATGTTTTCAAAAACGGGCGACGCTTTTTGTGATCGTTCATCTTATTTATTTTCCGGAAGGCTTAATAGGTTTACAAATAATCGGTAAGCACCGGAAACTCCGGCTGGAAGCTCACGAAAGAAAACAAGTCCTGTATAAACGAAATTTCCTTTTCCGTACTTACCAACGATGAGGCTGCCTTCTGAAGCTTTTTCACCAGCATCGTTCATGGAAAGAATGGTTTCATAATTCTTATCAGATTCAGAAGCAAAGTAGATTCCTCTTTCCTGGATCCAGTTTTCAAAATCATTGGAAGTAATTTTATTCGGGTAGTTCAATGCTGAATGCCCGGGATTGCTAAACTTGATTTCAGCTTTTTCATTTGTCACCCTGTCACGGGATATTGTAAACGGGTACGGCCCGATCTTCGCCTGCACGGGACCAATGCGGTTGTTGGTATTGTATTGTACGATCAGATTTCCACCATTTTTTACAAAGTCCATTAATTTGGAATAGTGGATCTGCAATCGGTCGTTGGTATTGTAAGCTCTGATCCCGGTAATGATCGCATCGTATTTATCGAGGTTTTCATTACTCAAAAGTTCATCCGTAAGAATTGTCACGTTATAACCGATTTGTTTTAGGCAGGTGGGCAGGTCATCTCCGGCTCCTGGAATGTATCCGATGTTCTTTCCGGCAATCAGGAGTTCCGTCTTTACAAGTGCCGCTTGCGATTTACTTAATATGAACTGATATGGAATGTGATCGTATTCGATCCTGCGGATGCTTTGATCATACTCCTTACTATCAATTGTAAGAGAAGCATTCAATATTCCATTTCCTGCATTGCCGGAAGGAGTGATGATCGCCTCAACAATATATTCATCACCTTTATTCGCAATTTTGAATTCAGGCTGACTGATAACAATTTTCCATTTATCAGTTGAAACAAGATGAACCGTGCCGGAAACATTGTCTTTGTTTGCTTTTATCACTAACGAAATGTTCTTCGGTTGACTGTCGGAAAATACATACACCTTTTCACGAATGTTGACTGTAGCAGGAGGAAGCACTTCAAACGGCCGGTAGATTTCACCTTTCACAGGATCGGTGTATTTATATACCAGATCGCGTTCTATCTTAAAATTCAGATCCAGAATTGAAATTCCAAAAACGATTTTTGTCCCTGAAGAGTTTTCCGGCTGTCCGATCAATGCGGGATCACTCACATGATAAATCCCGATATCGTGGGCATCGTTCAGCCAATAGGGATTGCTGTAAGACTGAGATGAAGAAAGTACTTCCTTTCGCTTGAATGTATAAAGTTCATTTGGCTTTAATGAAAGAGAGGTTGCAGTATCTGAAACTAAATAAGAAATGCTGTTGAGTTTTACTGTGTTTTTATTCCTGTTGACGATTTGTGTAGTTATGGAAACTTCATGCCCTGGAATGCCAATATAATTTGATGCAAAAGCCTCCATCCATAATCCTGAACAGGAAAGTAGTAATCTTTCTGTTTCAGCTAATTTAAGTTTTTTCCAAAGTTTCAACTGCTGATCTGAACTTTGAATAGCTTCAATATGTTTGTAAATAACGATCAATTCAGGAATGCTCAGATCGGGTTGTTGCGGATTGAATTTAGAGATGCAAGTTTCAATTTGCTTTTGTAAATTCGATTGTCCTTTGAATTTATTCCAGCTAGTATTGATTCCTTCAAAGGGATCCGTTTTTACACTGTCGCCTTTCAGAAGTTTGAAAAATTCAATATTCGAGCCGCGCTGTTTCGCAGTGCCAAAGCCTTGGCTTTTGTGGCAGGAGCGACTGTTAGCAGCTATTTCACCATAACTTTTTCCAAGTAGAGGATTAAAGACACCCACATCTATTTTCAATTGATCTGCACTGGTGGTATTCGTGCCTCCGAAATTAAATGTATTCCAGAAGATTCTTTTGGCCTGCCATACTTCTGTGTATTTTAATTGTTCGGGAAAACGTTTTGGATCTGCCGCAGCTTCAAAGGCTTCCACGGCAAGTAATGCAGAAGCCGTATGATGACCGTGGCCACCTTCGCCTGTAGTGGGGAAGCGGCAAATGATCACATCCGGTTTAAATCTCCGGATCGTCAAAACAACATCAGATAAAATACTATCCTTGTTCCAGAAGGTAAATGTTTCCTCCGGATTTTTTGAATAACCAAAATCATTTGCACGTGTAAAAAATTGTTCTGCTCCATCGGTTCTCCTGGCAGCAAGCAACTCCTGAGTACGGATCAATCCAAGCATTTCTCCCTGCTCTTTACCGACAAGATTTTGTCCGCCATCGCCGCGGGTGAGTGAAAGATATCCGGTTCGGTAATTTCGTTCATTGGCAAGATAGCCAAGAAGTCGGGTATTTTCGTCATCGGGATGCGCGGCAATGTATAATACCGCTCCGACTGTATTGAGTTTTTTTAATGATTGAACGATCTCCGAAGAGTTGAGTGGCTGATCAGGTTGAGCATAGATTTGGCTACTGAAAAAACTTAACACTACAGATAATAAAATACAATTTTTCATAAGCTGGATGAAGGTCGTTTAAGCGTTAAACAGACAAACAAATTTAAGGGTTTATTGTTTGGATGATTCCAGGATGGTAAGACCACATGTATTTACCATCGTTGTTCAGCCCATTGTTTTTGCTGTTCCTTGCTAAGGAAAGTCCAGGCAACAATCCTGCTCTGCTTTTGGCCTTGCTCCATGTTGATTGTGCGGACATCTGTAGCCTCCGCCTTTTTTAATGCTTTGTAAATATCAGGTAAATTCGTTTTTTTTGAGACCAGCGTACTGAACCAAAAACATTTTTCCGGAATGCTTCTGCTTTCCATGATCATCTTATCAATAAAAGATTTCTCTCCGCCTTTGCACCAGAGTTCGTTGTTTTGTCCGCCGAAATTCAATACAGGTTGATCTTGTTTTTTATGACCAAGATTGTGGACTTTTCGGCTTGTCCCTCTTTGCGCTTCTTCTGCTGAGGAATGAAAAGGAGGATTACAAATGGTTAGGTCATAGGTTTCTCTCATTTGCACAATACTTCTGAAAATGGCGGAAGGAGAAGTTTGTAATCTGAATTCGATCACGCCTCTCAGAGTTCTGTTGGAGGCCACGATGCTTCTTGCAGAGCTTAAAGCAACAGGGTCAATATCCGAGGCAACGAAATCCCATCCATATTCCGCATTTGCAATGATGGGATAAACACAACTTGCACCAATGCCGATCTCCAGCACAGTAACGGCTTCATCGCGGGGGATTTTTCCACCATTGCAGGAGGCAAGCAAATCGGCCATGTAATGAATGTAATCGGCTCTTCCGGGGATGGCCGGACAAAGGTAATTATCCGGAATATCCCAATGTTCAATCCCGTAATACACTTTCAGTAATGCTTGATTCAAAGCCTTTACAGCCTTGGGATTAGCGAAGTCGATGGATTCAACATTGTATTTATTGAAAGAAACAAAAGGACGAAGTGCTTCACATGCAGAGGTAAGAAGATCAAAGTCGTAACGTGACCGGTGTTTGTTCCTTGGATGCAGGCTTTCCTTTTCAGAAGGAGGAATAGTGTTTTCAGACATGGTTTATTTATTCTCAGCTGCCTGTTTCAGGGCGGCAATATCAGGTTTTTTCATTTTCAATAATGCATTCATGACTCTTCCGGAAACGCCTGCATCTCCACTGCTCATTAATTTTCCAAGATCAGAAGGAACAATTTGCCAGGAGAGACCGAATTTATCTTTCAGCCAGCAGCACTGGGATTCAGATCCTCCTTCGGTAAGCTTACTCCAGTAGTGATCAATCTCCTCCTGAGTTTCGCAGTTAACTATAAGGGAGATTGCTTCGGTAAATTTAAAAACCGGGCCTCCATTCAAGGCTGTGAAGGTTCTTCCTTCAAGCTTAAATTCGATGGTGAGAACAGTTCCTTCTTTTTTGCCGTGAATCCCGAAACCTTCTTTACCATACCTGCTGATCTTGCCGATTGATGAGTTCTTAAAGATGGAAGTATAAAAGTTAGCAGCTTCTTCCGCTTCGGTATCAAACCAGAGATTGGTTATTATTTTTTCCATTTGGAATTTCTTATTTTGATCTTAATTTTTCTGTTTAATGATGTCGTTTATAATATCGAGATGATGTTGTGTGTGAATTCCAAGGAACTTGACAGTGGGTTGAATGTTCAGCTTTCCAAAATAGGGATGTTCAAAATAGTGATTGGCAGACAATGGTTGAATGTCTTTCAAATGCGCCCGCGTTTTTTTTATGTGTTCGGCCAATGTGATCTTATTGAAATTCGGCTGAGGTTGTACTTGTCCGGGTGCCTTCGCTCTTCCCCGTGGAATTTTATTTAACATAAAAACAAGAATTTTCGGAAGACTAAATTCCCATTTATACTGAGATGGATCGGATCTTTTTAATGCTTCAATAATTGCATTGATGGTAAGAAGAGTATGTTCAACATGCCAACCAACAGATGATGAGGAAATAGCCGGAGAAAGGATTTCGGTTTGTTCGATTTTTGCTTCAAGCTCCAGAAGCTGTTGTTCAAGTTTATTCGCCATGGTTTTTTAAGAAGGTTATGCCTAAATATACAAAACGGAATGATACCTCTGATGTTAGGGTGTTTATTCATCTAATCTCACTACGTCAAATGTTCTTTCAGCGCAATGATGATTACATCTGTTACTGTTGAGTCTTCAGGGCCTTTGGATTCTATTCGTTCGGTTAATTCTATTTTGAATTGATTTTGAATCAGGGCAGTTTTTAAAAAATCTGCTTCGTAGTAATGCATATAGATTTCTTCACCAGTGCTGCCTTTCCGGAATCCTGAATTGCTATGATCATCTTCAATGGTGCTGAGGTTAAGCGAACCTCCCGGTTTTAATACAGCAGAGAAGTCATGAATTAATTTAAGAACCTCTTCTTTTGAAAGATACGGAAGAAAAAATCCGCACATGATCGCATCGTGTTTTTTTGAGATGCCTGAGATCGCTCTTGAATCCATCACTTTAAATTCAGCGGTAGGATTATTTGCGGTAGCTAAATCAATCATGTTCGGAGAAAGATCCGTTCCAAGGATGCGCAGGTCAGGGCGATTACTCAAAAGATAATTGGTGATATTCCCCGGTCCGCAGGCAAGTTCAAGGATCTCTGCATTGTTTTTCTGGAGCTGACAAAAAACATCAAGGCTATTGGAGTACATACTCACATCCATGTATTTTTCCTGGTATCCTTTTGCAAGTTTATTGAAGAGATCTACGGCAGTTTTATTTTTGTCCATGAGCGTAATTTTAATCAGGCTGATTGTATCTGGAGAATGAAATTACAATTCATTGAGCAGGCCTTTGATATCAAGAGCATTGCTGAACATTTCGATACTGCCGTCCGGTTTGCTGGGCCAGTCTTCTTTTGGTCGATCCCAATAAAGCTCCACACCATTGTTATCCGGATCATTTAAATACAAAGCTTCTGAAACCCCATGATCACTGGCTCCGCTGATTGGATAATTTTCTTTTCTGAGCCGGTCGAGGATCACAGCAAGATCTCTCCGGGTAGGGTAGAGGATGGCGGTGTGGAATAAGCCAACACCATTTACCGGAGCAGGGCCGGCATTCAGGCTGTGCCAGGTATTCAAACCGATATGATGATGATAGCCACCAGCCGAAATAAATGCAGCCTGATCGCCATACATGGTTACAAGTTCAAAGCCGAGCAGATCACAATAGAAAGCCAATGATCTTTTAAGATCGGAGACTTTCAAATGTACATGGCCGATTCTTGCCTGGCCCGGGATTGTGTAGTTTGTATCCATTTTCTACAAATGATTATGTTGTTTTCTCCTCTCCAAAAGTGATGACAACGTTCCCTGTTTTCTCACCTGTTTCAACATATCGGGTTGCTTCAACAATTTCTTCAAACGCATAGGTCTTATCTATAACCGCCTTGTAGAAACCGATTTCAAGGAGTTCCTTAAAGAACAATATGTCTTTTTGACTATCTGTCGGGATCGGAAACTTCACCTTTTTCCCCGGGAGAAGTGGCGTTAGCAATGCGAGGAAAATGTTTTGAGATAAGTATCCCAGTTCAGTCGAAAAATAGAGTCCGCCGGGCTTCATTATTTTTTTGCATTTAAAGAATGAACTTTTTCCAACAGCATCCAGAACCACATCGTATAAATTACCGGAAGCAGTAAAATCTTCTTTTTTATAATCTATCACGTGTGCTGCGCCCAATGATTTTACAAGTTCAATGCGTTCTGTTTTGCATACTGCAGTAACTTCTGCCCCGTAATGTTTTGCCAACTGAACACAGGCTGTTCCAATGGATCCTGTGGCACCATTCACTAGGATCTTTGGATGGTTGTTGAAATTAATTTTCCGGATAAGATTCATACCCAGCATGAGTCCGTCATTTACCGCCGCCGCTTCTGCGAAAGAAAAATTCGCAGGTTTAATGGCAACCGATCCGGTTTCGGGAATACAGATATATTCAGCATGAGTTCCGAATTTATAGGTACTTAATCCAAAAACCTCATCACCCTTTTTAAACTTTTTTACGGATGTTCCAATGGATTCCACAACTCCCGCAAATTCATTTCCGAGTATGTGTTTTTTTGGTTTGAATAAGCCGGCGAACAATCTTACAATTAAATATTCCGGCTTTCGAAACCCGCAATCGGTTCTGTTGACAGTCGTTGCACGCATTCTGATAAGAAGTTCATTCTCTTTCGGAATGGGTTGAGCGACATCTTTTATCTGTAGGACATCAGGCGAACCATATTCCGTGTTTACACTTGCTTTCATTACTAGGTATTATTTTTAAGATCAGGAGAAAATTTCTTCCGGATGGAAAAAAATTGCATGAAGATCGTGGTTAGGAATAAAAAAATTAAAAAGGTATTGATTGTTGAAATGGGTGTGCTTATTTTTTAACCGTATTCTCGCCACCCATCAATACATATTGCAGGATGTTGGCGCCCATTTTTAAGGCTTTCTGATGCGTTTCAGGTGAATCTTTATGGATCTCAAAACTTTCCCATCCGTCACCGAGATCACATTCAAAATCATAAAAACAAACAAGCCTTCCGTTATAAATGATTCCGAAACCTTTAGGTGAAGTTCCTTCATGTTCATGGATCTTCGGCAAACCGTTCGGGAAATCATATTTCTGGTGATAGATCGGATGCGAAAACGGAAGCTCTACGAAATCAAGTTCAGGGAAAACACGTTTCATCTGGGGACGGATGAATTTATCCATTCCATAATTATCAGAGATATGCAGAAAGCCACCGCCGATGAGGTAATTGCGGAGATTCTCTGTTTCCTGCGAATTGAAAACCACGTTCCCATGACCAGTCATATGTATGAAAGGATAATTATAAATATCCGGACTTCCGACTTCAATAATTCCTTGTTCTGTACTGAGATTGGTTTTAAGATTCGTATTGCAGAATTCGATCAGATTGGGCAAGGAGGTTTCTAAATTTGAATACCAATCGCCTCCGCCATTGTATTTCAGTAAGCCCAGTTTATAAGTAGGCGCTGGAGCAAATGAGATGACTATAAAGCTGAATAAGCCAAGGAATAAAAAGAGGAATATGTTTTTTTTCATTTCAATTAATCTAAATTTTCAAATTTCAAGTCCAACATTCAGCATTCAACAATCAACAATCATCAATCAACATCTCGACTTCGCTTCCTTGAAAGATAAGAACATTTCATTGAAACGATCCATCACCTTCTGAAGAAAAACTTCATCCACCATTTTCTGAATTCCTTCCACACCATTTACTTCTGAATGGGAAAGTTTAAAAATCTGTTCCATGGGTCCGGCCTCAAAACGAACCTGATATTTATCATTCATTGAAAAAATGCTGATTGTCAGCTTGGGGTGAGGAATGGTGGCTATTACGCGCATTTTTTTGATTTGGATAAATTAGATATTATGAACTTTGAGAGTTAAGTAACAAGATTTAAGATTCAAGAAAAATGAGACTCACTCGAACTGACTTCCAGGTAACATTCAAACTTTAAGCTCCCTAACTTTGAACTTTTATTACTATTCACTATAGACTAATGACTAAAGACTAATGACTACAGACTAACTACTTTACCTTATATGGTCCGCTATTAAAAAAGTTCATTCCTTCATCCCCTTCTTTGCGGATTTTCGCCTGGATCTTATGAGCCAGCTCCGCATAATGTTCAAGTTTATTTTTTTTAAGAAAGGCAGCGGCATTGTCATCTCCATTAATGTAGTTGGCCATTGCTGCCCAGTGAAAAGCTTTCTGATCCATTAATAATTTAAAAGCTTTCTGATCTTCCCATACGGCATTAGCAAAAGCAGCTAGTACAATATGCTTATGAACCAAAAGGTACTCAAATGCTTTGGGGTATCGACTTGTTGCGTCTTTCAACTGAACAAGCTCCTCAAAATTGTTATCCTGCAGCCACTGCTTCGCACGGGTATCGCCTTCCACCCAGGCAGCTGTCATGTTGATCACTTCTTTGGAATAATGCATAAGATAATTGATTCAAATACAAAGTTAAGAAAGGTTTATTCATAATGATCAAATGGAAACAGGATCATTCGTTGCTGTCAATTCGAGCGGAGTCGAGAATTATGATTCTACTCTTTTTTGACGGTTCTCGACTCCGCTCGAACTGACATCCTAAATATGATTTCTCTATCGATCTGATAGGATTTTGAAAACAGTTTACTAATGACTAGAGACTTACGACTCCATACTAATGACTAAAGACTCGACTTCTTCTTCTTCGCCTTCGGTATCTTGCCTATCCTTACATCTCCTTTTAATATGAATGAACAGGCTTTATTGACAAGTGTTTCAAAATCCACATCATCTTTAGGAAGTAATTGCCAGCTGCTCACGCCGGGACCAAAAATCGTGATGGAACGCATGGTTGGGAAATCTTTTTTCAAACTCTTGTGGTGTTCCTCTGTTGTTGCCAGCCAAACTCCGCTATCGACATCGTCTTTGTCTCGCAGGATCAAAACGATTCGTGGGCCTGTATAAACAGCATAGGCGCCGAACATCGGTTTGACAATAGGATCTGCGGAGAATAGATTTTCAATTGCGAAATCAAAAGGAATGGCTTTTTTTTGCTTACTCATTGCAGAAATAACTAAAGCAATTGTTTTTAAAATTTAACGATCATCCTCAGATTCAGTTGGCGCCTCGTAAGATAATTAGGAACAGCATATTGTCTGTTTGTCACATCTTCTACCCAGATATAGGAAACAGTATTGTTTGTGCCAAGCAAGTTGAAAACCTCAAGGCTGATCCATACTGATTTCAGGAAACGTCCCGGACTTTTCGGTTTTACAGTACGTGTATCGCGAAGCACCTGGTAAGAGAATCCAATGTCCACTCTCCGGTATGGCGGCATGCGAAGCGTATGTTTATATTTCTGTGAACCCGGAGGACCGAAAGGAACTCCAGCGCCGAATAATAAATTCAAATGAAGTTTCAGATCAGGTATTTTCGGCATTTTATCCTGGAAGAACAATCCGAAGCTTACACGCTGATCTGTCGGACGCGGAATATAGCCTGGCTCAAATCGTACACTGTCAACCGCCTGGTTATTAAATGTAAATCCGGGAATGATCTTTTCTCCCTCATCATTATAATAATCATAATAAAAATCATCTTTGATATCTTCCTGCGTCTGCATAATGGAAAGAGAAGCCCATGATTCCAGTCCTTTTACAAACTCACCGTTCACTTTCATATCTATCC
>JALYRR010000294.1 GCA_030855265.1 Bacteroidota bacterium
GCCCGTCTGCAACCATTAAATCACATCACAACGTGGGAGGTTTACCTGATTTCATGAAGTTGAAAATTGTTGAACCTCTGAATACCTTGTTTAAAGATGAAGTAAGAAGAGTTGGGAGGTCGCTGAACATTGATGACGCAATTCTGAGCCGTCACCCGTTTCCGGGCCCTGGACTTGCCATTCGTATCCTTGGTGATATCACAGCAGAAAAGGTACGCATCTTGCAAGAGGTCGACGCCATATTTATTGATAACCTGAAATCATCCGGATTATACAAAGATGTATGGCAGGCAGGAGCTATTTTCCTACCGGTACAATCTGTCGGAGTTATGGGAGATGAACGCACGTATGAAAATGCAGTCGCTTTGAGAGCAGTTTCGAGTACAGATGGTATGACAGCAGACTGGTGTCATTTGCCTTATGAATTTCTTGGAAAGGTTTCCAATGAAATCATCAATAAAGTAAAAGGAATTAACAGAGTGGTGTATGATATTAGTTCCAAGCCACCTGCAACCATTGAATGGGAATAATATAAAATTTTGAATTCAGGATATCGTATACATTTTACAGCCCTTTGCACTTTTTTTCTGGTGCTGATGTCTCCTCTTTCTTATTCTCAGGAAAAAGAATCAACCGACGTTCATAAAACCAAAAGCTCCGCGATTATTGGCGGAGTTAAATATTACCTACATACAGTAGAAAAAGGCCAGACTCTTTTCGCAATCGCCAAATATTACAACAGAGATGTGAATGATGTGGTAATTGAAAATCCGGATGCTATTGACGGAATAAAACCCGGACAAGTTCTAAGGATACCGGTAGAAAAGAAAAAACCAATGGTTACTGCAATTGATTCCACTGATTTTATCCTTCACAAGGTGGAAAAGGGACAAACTCTTTATTCAATTTCCAAGTATTATGGCGTATCAGATGAGAAACTCCGCTTGATGAACCCTGAATTGAAAGACGGCCTAAAGACAGGACAAATTCTTAAGATTCCTTCCTATAAAAAGAAGGATCCGGTTGTAATTAATAATGGAAAGTCGGATGCAATCAAAGCCAATTCAACCATGATATCTGTACCGGACATAAATATTATAACCGAGGCTGCTGACAGAGTCATCCCAATTCCTATGAGTTTTCCCGGTGAACTAAAAGAGGAATATAATATTGCGTTTTTTCTTCCTTTTCATGCAGATGAAGCCAATCAGATCGAGGTAGAAAAGGTGATCAGAGGTGATGCTCAATTGCCTAATAAGAGCAATGTAGCTTTGCAATTTTACGAAGGTGCATTACTCGCAATTGATTCGCTTAAGAAGCTGAATCTTAAGGCAAAGATCTTTGTGTATGATGTGGATGAAAAGGATTCGACTATGATCGCGAATCTGCTTAAGAAGCCGGAGTTAAAAGAAATGGATCTGATCATCGGACCTTTGTATGGCTCCGGATTTATGCCAGTTGCCAGGTTTGCCAAAGAAAATTTCATTCCTATCGTTTCCCCATTTACTCAGGTTAACAAAATCCTGTTCAATAATCCTTACGTCTGCAAAGTATCACCATCTGCAACCCTGCAGATTGAAAAGATGGCCAAGTTTGTAGTTGATTCTTTTCAAACCCAGAATATTATACTTGTAAATAACAGCAATATAAAAGAGGCTGCTTTTTTCAATGCGTTTAAAGCTACAGCCAATCTGGAACTGATCAAAGCCGGTCATTTACCTGCAGACAGTGTGAAAGAAGCGTATGGCTTAAGTGGTGTTCATGCACTTTTAAGTTCTGTGAAAACGAATATTGTGATTTTGCCTTCCAATAATCAATCGTATGTAACTGATTTTATCAGCAAGTTAAACAGCCTTCACGAGAAGAATAAAATCATTTTATTTGGAATGCAAAGCTGGATCAATTATGACAATCTGGATTTCGAATACCTGAACAATCTTTATATGCATATTCCATCCAATAGTTATGTGGAGTATTCGGATACAGCTATCATTAAGTTCATTAAACAATATCGGGAAACATACAAGACTGAGCCTGAAATGTATGCTTTCCAGGGTTATGATGTTACCACTTATTTTATGACAGCACTACAGAAATTTGGAAGCGGTTTTTTAAATACGCTTGTGGAAAATAAATTCAAAGGGATAGAAAGTAATTTTGATTTTAACCGTTTTCCTTCCGACAGTGGTTTTGAAAACCAATATGTTCAGATCCTTAAATACAAGGATTATAAACTGATGAAAGCCAATTAATTTATGCCAGGCAAAGAAGAGATCAGTGAGTGGTTCATGATGTTGCAGGATTCTATCTGCCATGAATTAGAGAAAGAAGATGCTAAAGGGAAATTCCATGAAGATAAATGGATCCGTGAGGAAGGCGGAGGAGGTAGAACAAGGATTCTTCAGCATGGAAATGTGATTGAAAAAGGAGGCGTTTTGTACTCCGCAGTGCATGGTGAAGTTCCTGAATTTCTGAGTCATGAAAACCCGAAACTTAAAGGAGAAAGTTTTTATGCAACAGGTGTTTCCATTGTGATCCACCCTTTTAATCCAATGGTGCCCATCATTCATATGAATGTTCGTTATTTTGAAATGAGCAATGGTACCTGGTGGTTTGGAGGAGGTATTGATCTTACTCCGCATTATGTGAAGGAGGAGGATGCAGAATTTTTTCATTCTGCTCTAAAGAAGTCCTGTGATAAGCATAATAAAGACTACTACAAAAAATTCAAAGAATGGGCGGATGATTATTTTTACATCCCGCATCGCAAAGAAACAAGGGGAGTAGGAGGAATTTTTTTCGACAAACTTTCGGAAAAAGAGAACAACGATAAATCAAAGATCTTCGAATTTGTGAAAGAGATCGGAAGCACATTTGCTCCGGTCTATACTTCCCTGATGAGAAAAAACAAAATACTGCCGTTTACTAAAGAGCATAAAGACTGGCAAATGCTTCGCCGTGGCCGCTATGTTGAATTCAACCTGGTTTATGATAAAGGAACCAGATTCGGCCTTGAAACCAATGGAAGAACAGAATCTATTTTAATGAGTCTACCGGAAAATGCGGGTTGGGCTTATAATTATCAGCCTGCTTCCGGCTCTCAAGAGGAAAAAACTTTGAGCCTGCTTAAAAAAGGGGTTGATTGGCTTAGTAGTTAGTCTCAAGTCATTAGTATTAAGTCATTAGTGTTAAGTCATTAGTATTAAGTCATTAGTGTTAAGTCGTTAGTATTTAGTCTCAAGTCATTAGTATTAAGTCATTAGTATTAAGTTATTAGTATTCTTGCATCTTATTTCTAGTTTCTTTTCAAACTTTTCCCTTCTCCCTTCTCCCTTCTCCCTTCTCCCTTCTCCCTCTCCCGACTCCCGACTCCCGACTCCCGACTCCCGACTCCCGACTAAAAAAACCGGGTTGCCTCCTAAAACCGTTTTATTTTCAACAAACCTTAAATTGTTAATAAGTTTTCGATGACAATTGCAACCATTCCTGAAGTGA
>JALYRR010000120.1 GCA_030855265.1 Bacteroidota bacterium
GTTGAATACATAATGGTATTACGGCCTTTCGCACGATCAAGAAGAACACTTACATAAAATTCCTTTGGCTGTGATTCTCCCGGATAATATACATCCTGAGCAATAAGTATCTTGTTTACTTTTTTTCCTTTTTCACCTGTTTGCAGGGTGATCAGAGTATTTCCAAGAATATTGGTTGCAATGGTTTTAACCTCTTCCAGTGATTTTGCAAGTGCAACTCCACGCTGTTCAGTTCCTTTGATCTTTCCTTTACCGCGTCCACCTGCATGAATCTGAGACTTCACAACCCACCATCCGGTTCCGGTGGTCTTTTGTAATTCTTTTGCTGCTTCTACAGCCTGTTCAGGTGTTTCAGCTACGATTCCCTCCTGTATTGCTACTCCAAAACCTTTTAATACGGTCTTGCCTTGATATTCATGTATGTTCATAGGAATGAGATTATTTTTAGTGGTTTCAAAAGTATGTTTTTTATCGGGAACTATCAAATTTGAGCCTCTATAAATCCGAACAATGCTTTTATTGCTGAATCAGGAAGCGACAGGTGTAAAACAAAAATCCCCTGCTGTTTAAAGCAAGGGATCTTTTATTCAATATGAAATAGATTATTTCTTAGCGTAACGGTTACGGAATTTATCAACGCGACCTGCTGTATCTACCAATTTAACTTTACCTGTGTAGAACGGGTGGCTCATGTGAGAGATCTCCAGCTTTACAACCGGGTACTCATTTCCATCTTCCCACTTAATTGTTTCTTTTGAATCAACGCATGATTTGGTGATAAAAGAGTAATCGTTACTCATATCTTTAAATACTACTAAACGATAGTTTTCCGGGTGAATTCCTGCTTTCATTTTATTCTGTTTTTTATTTTTAGGACTGCAAAGATAGGGATTTTGTTTAAAAGTCCAATTTATTTTGAAAAAAATCCTTCCGGGGCCAACAATTGAACTTTAGACTATCTTTACCCCATGAAAAAGAAGGTATTCAGGGTTCTTGCACGCATCAATAAATCTATTCTTCCGAAATATTACAGTCGCGACCTGAAAAACCTGAAAAAATGGGAAATGGCGCTGGTTGGCTATAAATACTGGGTGACAATCAATTCCTTGTAAAAACTACTTGCCGTAATCAGTAAAGGTCTAATCCACTAATCGGTTATTTCCTGGATCCAGGCATCTTTCACACCGGCTTCTTTTGCCACTTTCAATTTTTCCAGAGCTTCTTCTTTCGTTTTTATCTTGAACATAAAAATGTAATTGAAATTTTTCGGTCCCGAATAAACCCAGTCTGTGGTTTTATAACCTCTTGCTACAAACCGTTGTGCTTCCGCCTGTGCAAGATCTCTGTAGTAATAAGTTCCTATAACAACATAATACCCTTTCGGAGGATTCTGACTATTATTATCCTTGAATTCGGCACTTTTGGATGTCACGATCAACACACCGTTTTCATATTTTTTATTGGGACTGTTTTCGCCCATCTGAGAATTCTGATTTCCCTGGTCGCTTACAACAGGCTGGCTCACCTGATTCTGCTGTTGTTCCCGGGCGAGCTTTGCCTGCTGATCAAGTTTCTCACTCAGCGCTTTCAACTTTTCCTCGCTGGATTTTAGCTGCTGCTGCAAACTATCCATCCGTTGAACATACGCTTCGTTTTCCAATACTTTCACTTCATTGGCCTTCTCCTCTGTTTCGGCTTTTTTATTTTTTCCGAATTTAAAATTCAGCATCAGTTCATGGCTCATTCCAGAATATTTACCAATATTTCCTATTATAAAATCATAGGAATAACCGACATAGAATTGTTTATGAATACAAAAACCGGCATTGGCTCCAACTGCATAACCACTCTTGTAGGTGGCACCTATCCAGAATTTATCCTGAAAATCAAGGTTCAGATTCGCATCATATTGTAAGGGTGTGTTGGGTACAAATCTTACAAGTCCCAAAGGCGTTATTGAAATCTTCTTTTCTTTTGAAATGAAAAATTTATACTTGAGGGAACCCATAAAATGACGGGCCTGTGTGTAATAAGAGCGAACATTGCTGGAGTCTAAATAATTCACCCTATTACCTATTATCTGAGGAACTGCGAAACCAAATTCGAGTTCCTTCCAGTTAAAAGCGAGTCCTGCACTTGCATTAAAAACGGTTTTACGCTGAGAATCAGAAAAAAGAGTCGGGTCGGAAAGTGACTCCACCTGGGCTTTAGAATAATCGATCATGTGATCTACTACTCCAAGGCTGATCCCGAATGCTACACTCATATCCTCGTTGATCTTTAAACGATAGGAATAGGATACATCTCCACCTGTTCTGCTGGAAATTCCTTTTCTGTCGCTGATCAAAACAACTCCTAACCCTGCTTTATTATTTAATATACTTCCGTCAAGAGTTACAATATTTAATTGCGGAGCGCCTTTAAAATCTGAAAACTGGGCACGGCTTATAAACATAACATTGGTAGCATCTCCACTCCCGGTGAAAGCAGGATTGTAGACCATGGGCTTATAAAAATAATGGCTGTACATTCCTATTTGCTGAGCATTCAGCTCTAAAGCAAAAAGAACAAACAACAAAAACCAGGTGATTTTTTTCATGCGTGATCTGAAAATTATTTTCTTAAAATATCAATTGAGCCTTTTATGATTCCCTCCGCCCCGTCGAAACGAAGCACATAAAAATAAGTACCGTCCGGTAGTTCGCCTCCACTATAAGTTCCCTGCCAGTCGTTTGTATATCCCTTTTTTGAAAAGACTTCCATTCCGTAAATATTGTAAACAAACACTTCATTGTCCGGGAAATTCGCAATCCCTTCAATGTACCAGGCATCATTAATTCCATCTCCGTTTGGTGTAAATAAATTCGTTACCATTCCATTGAAAGCAAGCGGGACAATAGTAATAGTAACATCATCTGTGTTGAGGCAACCATTCACATCCATTACAGTTAAAACATAAGTCGTGGTGGTCAATGGTGTGGCCAAAGGATTAAATACTGCAGGGTTATCCAGAGAAGTTCCCGGGGACCACAGAGGAGTTCCGCTGCCTGTTCCTGATAATAGAACAGACTGTCCGGCATTTATAGTTGTGTCATTACCTGCCGAAACTGGAAATGGAACTAAAACAGTAATTGTTGCTGCAGTAGCAGTATCAATGCTACAGGTTCCGCTTTGAACAATTGCAGTGTACCAGGTTGTTTGAGTTAAACCACTATAAAGTAATGTGGTTGTTGTATTTGCTACCGGCACCCAGGTTATCCCGCCGTCTATCGAAGATAACCAGCCAATAACGCCTCCTACATTGCCTGTCAAAGAAACGGATCCTGAATTAGTTCCTGCGCAAACAGTTGTGCTCCCCGATATTGAACCGGCAACAGTCATTGGAAAAACAGAAACAATTTCTATTGTTGAAGTATCAATAGGACAACCACCACTTTGCAGGATGGCTGCGTACCACGTTGTAACTGCCAAAGCTGTATAATTTTCAGTCGGTGTTGTGTTGGAGATCGGCGTCCAGCTTGCTCCGCTTGTAGTGGAAGAAATCCATCCTGTAATGTTCCCGGTATATCCGGAAAGTGTAAGTACTCCTGTTGCCGGAACACCACAGAAACTCCCACCACCGCTTACTGTTCCCCCGACTGTTGCCGGACTTACAGTTATGATTGCATTGCTGGATGAATCTACTCCACAGCCGGCACTTTGTACAATTGCGTGATACCAGGTAGTTGTTGTAAGATTAAGATAAGATTGTGCTGCAGTTATATTTGGAATTGAAATCCATGTTGCGCCGCTGGTAGTTGAATACGACCAACTCAGCACAGATCCGGTATGCCCAGATAAATTCAAAATCCCAGCATTTCCGCTTGCACAAACGGATGCTGAACCTCCAACAGTTCCAGGAACCGTAGTTGGATTTATCGTAAAGGAAATTTGAGTGGAAGTATCGGTCGGACAGCTTGGTCCGTTTTGAACAACCACCCAATATAATGTGCTCGTGGTGATATTGATGTAGTTTTCAGTGGGCGTTGTATTTGGAATTGTTGTCCAGGTTGAACCTCCATCGGTTGAAGATTGCCAGTATAAAATATTTCCATTGTAGCCGGTTAATGTGAGTGTGCCAGGTCCGGAGCCACCGCAAAAAGTTCCTCCTCCGGAAAGTGTACCTCCAACACTGGGAGGGAAAATAGTTATACAAACGGTAGTGGAAGTATCAGGTGGAAAAGCGCCGTTCTGAACAACTGCCTGATAACAGGTTGTCTGCGCGAGATTAAAGTAAGTCTGATTAGCAGTTATATTTGCGATAGGATTCCAGGTGACTCCTCCGTCAGTAGATGATTGCCAGTTGAGTATGGTTCCTGTAAATCCGGATACACTTACAAAGCCTGCATTGGTGGTCGAACAATAAGTAGTAGCGCCTGAAGTGGTTCCACCAAACGATTGGGCATTTGCACTTTTTGATAAAAGTACAAGTAGGAAAATAAATAAAAATATACGTAAGATTGAATTCATTCAAAAACGGTTCAGGAATTATTCTACGAAGTTAAGTTTTTTATAGTTCAATTATTGAACGAAAAAAAATCCCCAAAGCTGGCTCCGGGGATTTTCTTTTGTGGTATGTTTTATTTGACCAATGTTACATGGCCAGTATATTTATGAGGAGAATTCTTGTTGTCTTTTAGTGATACTTTCCAGACATATACATCCATCTGTGCGATGTCAGCGCCCTGATTGGCCTTTCCGTCCCAACCTTTTTTATGATCATCTGTAGTGAAAATCATATTTCCCCAGCGGTCAAAGATCATCATGCTGAAAGATGTAATATCATAACCGATCCCTTTCGGTAGAAAAGTATCATTTATTCCATCACCATCCGGAGTAAAAGCATTCGGTGCGAAAAACACGAAGTCATCAATTACCTCAACTATATTCGTTGCCATGTCTGTACAACCAAATTGATTTGTTACGATCAATCTAACGGTATCAAATCCGGAGGTTGAATATTCATAAGTCGGATTCTGTAAAGTTGAAACATCCAGCAGCGTGGATTGATCTCCGAAATTCCAGTTCCAGCTTATAATAGTCACTGTTGAAAGATCTGTGAATGAAACCAGTGGTGATAAAGAAGAAACTGGATTGGGCGTAGCAATGAAGTCGGCATCCGGTGAAGGGTTCACTGTCACATAAGCCAGACTGTCGATTGTAGTTGCACAACCTGCAGCGGTTAAAATTGTGACAGACACATCATAGGTTCCATCATTCATATACGTGTTTGACACAGAGCTTCCGGAACCGGTATTTCCATCACCGAAATTCCAGGTATAGGAAACACCATTGTTACTTGCTCCTGTGAATGCGACGATTAAAGGCTCACAACCGGAAGTTGGAAAACCCTGCAATAAACCCAAAGAACCCGGATTAAGAGTAACTGTTGATGTATCAGTAGCAGTTAATGAACAGCCATCAGATACTGTAACAATGTAATTTGTCGTTACCACGCCTGTTGCCGGATTTACAACCTGGTACTGGGTGTTAATCCCGTTGCTCCATGTATAGGTATAAGGTCCGTTGTTACCTCCAGAAGCATTTGCATAAATAGTAGCTGCATCTCCATCACATATTGCGGTATCAGAAGCAATAACAGACACCGGTGGCCTCACCGTTATAAACATATCTAAAGGTCCTGCGCTGCAACCATTATTATCCAGGACAAGAGCAGTGTAGGTTCCCGATGTTGAAGGCAAAACCATATGTGGTCCGGAACCGCTTAAGCCGGATCCCGATGCACCGATCCAGAAATAGCTGTAACCCGGAGTTCCACCGGAAGCAGTTGCGTAAACCTGTGCTGTATCACCATAACAAATTGTATCATTCATACTGACAAACAATTGCAAAAGAGGTGGTTCAGTAACAACTACAACTCCTGCCGCAGTACAACCGTTAAGATCTGTTACCACAACAGTATAGGTTCCTTCCTGTAAACTTGTTGCTGAGATAGTAGTTGCACTTCCCGGGGACCATTGATATGTTAACGGAGAAGTTCCAGTTCCGGGTACTACTGTTACTGTCGCACTGCCGGAATTTCCTCCAAAGCAAAGGACAGGTGTTGATGTGACTGTATCGATGACAGGTCCTGAAAGATCATTGATAACGTATGATTGAGTTGTAATACAACCATGAGAATCGGTAACAATTACATTGTAGGTACCGGCATACAATCCTGTGGCTGTAGGTGTTGTTTGTAATGCAGGGTCATTCCATTGATAAGTGTATGGAATAGTTCCTCCTGCCGGGGTTACAAGCGCAGTTCCATTAGCCAGGCTACAAGTTGCAGAGGTGAATGAAGATGTATCAGTCAATAAAGCAGGCTGAGTGATTGTCCAGTTCTGAGTGGCAGTACAACCATTCTGATCATTAACAGTAAGTGTATAAGTTCCCGGTGCAAGTGAATTGGCAACAGGAGCAGTACTCACTGCCGGTGACCATGTGAATGTGTAAAAAGGAGTTCCTCCGGTCACTGTTGTAGTAATGCTTCCGTCATTATCTCCAAAGCAGGTTATGTTTGTAGCCGCGCTGCTGCTGATGGCAAGAGAACTAGGTTGTGAAACAATTAATGCAGTATCCATAACAGTACAACCATTATCATCCGTAATAACAACAATAAAATTCCCGGCACATAATCCTGTGGCGGTTCCTGTTGTTTGAGATGCAGGATCATTCCAGCTGAAAGCAAGACTTCCTGTCCCTCCGGCAGCTAATACGGTAGCGGCACCATCGCAAATTCCAAAGCAACTTACGTTGGTAATCGATGAGATTGCATGATTTATCACTGGTGGTTCTAAAATAGTAACCGATTGCGAAGAGACACAACCTGCAGCATCAGTTACCGTAATTGTATTTACACCACCAGCTAAATTTACTGGATTGGGAGTCGTTTGTCCTCCCGGCGTCCAGAGAATACCATACGGCGAAACTCCGCCCGTAATAGATGTTGTGGCAGTTCCGTTTGTCAGCCCGAAGCATAAAAGATCTGTATGTGCTGTGATGGCTACCGTTGGGGCAGAAATATCATTCACATTTGCAACAGTAGTAATCATACATCCGTTTGCATCCGTTACATCTACACTGTATGTTCCCGCAGGAAGTGAATCTGCACATATAGCCATTGTCACAGTTGGATCATTCCATATATACGTATAAGGAGCTAATCCTCCACTTACAGTAGCACAGGCTCCGCCATTGGATTGTCCGCAATTGGAGCTTGTTGTCGAAGTGGTAACAGTAACTGCAGTGAATGCCTGTGTTAATGTTACGCTTCCGGAAACAGCACATCCATTTGCATCTGTAATGGTTGCAGAATTTACTCCCGGACAAAGATTATTGGGATTGAAAACCGTTTGCATACTTGGTGTCCATAAGAAAGTATAAGGAGGTGTTCCTCCTGAAAATCCAATGTTTCCTGTCCCATCACATGTTCCAAAACAATTGATATCAGTTCCTGTCACATTAGCAACCAATTGAGTCGGCTGAGTTATTGTCGCAATGGCTAATGCTGTACAACCTTTGGAATCAGTAACTGTGCAGGTATAAGAGCCGGCACATAAGTTAGTGGCGGTTGCAGTTGTTCCTCCGGAAGGCATCCAGCTATAGGTATATGGTGCTGTTCCCCCACCCGCTGTTACCTGGGCAAAACCTGTACATACTCCGAAACAAGTTAAGTTTCCTGTTGAAGAAATAACATTGGTTAAAAGTGTTGGCTGAGTTATGGTTGTTACAGCCTGTGAAGGACAACCGTTTGCATCCGCAACATTTACAGTGAATGTTCCGGCGCATAATCCTGTTGCAGTTACAGTTGTTTGTGCTGCAGGGTTGCTCCATAAATAAGTATAAGGCGGTGTACCACTGCTTACAGTTGCTGTGGCTGTGCCATTGCATGCCGCATTACAGGATACATTTACCGATGCTATTGCAGTGCTCAACGCAGGAGGGTTAACAAGTATAACAGACGCAATCTGAACACATCCTTTTGAATCCGTAATTGTTACACTGTAGGTTCCTGCTGCTAAGCCGGTAACAGTTGAAGTGGTCGGACTTCCCGGTGATGTCCATGAATACGAATAAGGGGCTGTTCCTCCGACAGCACTTGCTGTGGCTGTTCCATTTGAGTTGCCAAAACAAATCGGGTTTGTTTTTACAGCATTAGCAACGAGTAATGGTGGCTGGGTAATGGTTATACTCGTTGATGCTACACATCCTGCAGCATCGGTAGCTGTGACAGAATAAATTCCCGCGATCAAATTGTTTGCAGTCGGGGTTGTTTGTCCGTTGCTCCATAAATACGTAAATGGAGGGCTTCCACCTGTAATTCCTATGGTGGCATTTCCGGTATTCCCTCCAAAACAAGCCACATTCGTAAAGGTACTGATGGTAGCTGTTGGGCCTGCAATGCTTCCGATGGTAACCGGTAACTGTGCCGTACACAAATTAAGATCTGTGATTGTAACGGTATAAGTTCCTGATGTTAATCCTGTGGCAGAAGGACCTGTTTGTCCGTTTGACCAGGACCAGGTATATGGAGCAAACCCTCCGGTACCGCTAACTGTTGCTGATCCATTCGGCATTCCGCAATTTGCAGAAGTAGGTGATGCTGTGATTGCCAATGCAGGTGGCTGTGTGATATTTGCTATTCCTGTTGTTGTACAGCCTTTCGAATCAGTAACCGTTACTGTATACGAACCAATAGTCAATGAATTAATAGAAGGAGTACTGAATGCACCAGGCATCCATACAAAAGAATATGGGCCGGTTCCTCCTGTTGGAGAAGCTGTTGCTGAACCCGTACTTCCACCAAAGCAACCAACATTGACAAAGGTTGGGCTTACAGCAAGCACAGGAGGTTGAGTGATGATTTGAGTTACTGTAGATGTACAGCCATTGGCATCCGTTACAATTACAGAATATGTTCCCGGTGCCAGGTTGATGGCTGTGGCTGATGTTCCCGCCGATGCTGGAGTCCAGGCATAGGTAAATGGCGGCGTACTAGCACCTCCCATTGAAACGGTAATCGTTCCATTGTTGGCTCCGTTACAGGTGACATTGGTTACTGAACTGATAGCAGCCGTTCCACCCGGAGTTGAATTTACTACAACAGGGAATGGTTGAGAACAACCATTGTCATCAGTTACAGTACAGGTGTAAGAACCTGCAGTCAGTCCGGTTGCATTCGGACCGGAACCACCTGTAGGAGTCCAGTTGTAAACAAGCGGTAAAACGCCGCCTGCAATATTTACACTTGCCGAACCATTTGCTGCAGTACATATTGCGTTTGTTGTGGAAGAGGTTCCTGTAAAACCTCCAACGGTTATACAAAAAGAATACGTTTGACTACCAAGAAAGGGACAGTTGTTATCTGTGACTGTTGCTGTAAAACAATGAGGTACACCACTCACATCCGCTAAAGTGGGTGTCCATGTAAATACTCCTGTCGGCCTGGATCCTGTCCCCGGATTCAACGAAGCTCCCGGGATTCCCGAATTCCATGTAAGGGTAACATTCTGCGCTGCATCTGCATCAAAAGTTGGAATGTTAAACGTGATGGGAACACCGGCACAGGCATTCATGCTATATGATCCCGTATTATTTATACCGTTTAGGTATGGATTATTGTTAGTGCAGGTTATGGTTCTGATCTGAATATCTCTCATTACACTTCCTACCAGAATTCCACCTCTCCACTCTTTTACTAGAACAGCGAAAACTGTAACCTGAATCATAGTTGGTGTTACACACATGTCGCCGGTCAATGGATTAAATGTGGCTGCCGGGGTAGATGCAAGCGGTTGAGAAGCTGAATAAGGAGCAATGTAGGTTACGTTTACAGCGGCGGTATGACGTGGAGGAATAAGGGTATAAGATAAGGAGTCTCCATCAGGATCATTGGAACCATTATTGAAACAAAATGGCTGGCCTACGCAAATAAATGGAACAGGTCTGTTGGTGAATGTCGGAGAGTCATTGCAGGGAAAAGCGAGGTTATTCAGTGTAGCTTCAATATACATGTTCATTGAGCTCGGTGTCACGATCGTTCCGATTGCCGCGTTTCTGCAACAAAGACTGTATGAAAGCACCCAATCAGAACAAGGTGGTAAAATCACAATTCCTTTATAGATATATTCCTGAACTCCAGGGAGTGTTCCGCCTGTACATTGTGTAGCTGAACCCGGGCACAAGGGTGTCACTTCAATTCCGGTACCGGCTATTTTTGTTAGGACAAAGTTTGCATTGATTCCACAGGTAATAGATCTGCGGTTAATGGTGACCGAAACCGGAGCAGCCACACCAGCACAGTCGCGATAGAGAGCCAGTGTTACTTCAAACTGATTTCCACCTAAACACGCATAAGTAATGTTTCCACCTTGTACGTGTGATGCTTTCACTGTATAAGTTATACTCAAAAAAAGCATAACGATCAGAAACAGTGATTTGAAATTTGGGTAGTTTTTTTTCATAATGTTTGATTTGAAAATTAATATTTCTCTCTGGAGTAGAAAAACAAAATCTTCCTTGTAATAAATTGATTGGATAAATATAATCCAATACAGTTAAAAACCAAAAGTTTCAGCGAAAAAACATGTTTTGGGAGGGTCATAATTATGATCCAAAGCCGCTCCTCCCTTTTTTTCTTCTTAATCTCAGTTTTTATAGGTTATTTAGTCGCCCTAAAAAATAAGACATGAATTTTATCAAATCAATTATTGCAACTCTGCTTATCAGCACTTGTTCATTTGCCCAAACTGAAGAAAAGAAAAAATGGGATGTTTCCCAACCTGCCGGAAATTCCAAAACCGTTGAATTCTCAACAACCGAAGGAACCTTCATGAACCTGGATGTGAGTCCCGATGGAAAGACAATTATATTTGATCTGTTGGGAGACATTTATTCCATTCCCGTAAATGGTGGAACTGCCACTGCACTTCGAAGCGGATTTCCATTTGAAGTACAGCCACGTTTCAGTGCAGATGGAAAAAAAATATGCTTTACCAGCGATGCAGCTGGAGGTGATAATATCTGGATGATGAACGCCGATGGTTCAAATGCAAAACAGATCACCAAAGAAAGTTTCCGCTTGCTGAATAACTCTGTCTTTACTCCTGATGGAAATTATGTGATCGCCAGAAAACACTTTACTTCCACCCGATCAATGGGTGCAGGTGAAATGTGGATG
>JALYRR010000295.1 GCA_030855265.1 Bacteroidota bacterium
GTATTGTTATTATGAAAAGAAAAGGAACCGTTTTAATCAACCGGGAACTCAGCTGGCTGTCTTTTAATGAGCGTGTTTTACAAGAAGCGGAAGACAAATCCGTTCCTCTCATTGAGCGTCTTAAATTCCTGGGGATTTTTTCCAATAACCGTGATGAGTTTTTTCGTGTGCGTGTTGCAACGCTTAAGCGTCTTTCACAGCACCAGAAACGCGTGGATGGCTTCCTTGGAGACCGTCCCGATAAGTTGCTTGATAAGATTCAGAAGATCGTTATTGAGCAGCAAACCAAGTTCGAACGGATTTATCAGGAAATCCTTCGTCAGCTCGAACGTCACAACATTTTCATCATTTCCGAGAAACAACTGAATACCCAGCAGGGCCAGTTTGTAAGAGAATATTTTCGCGACAAGGTGATGCCTTCTCTTTTCCCGGTGATGGTGGATAACAACACTACATTTCCCTATCTGAAGGATGATTCCGGTTACCTGATCGTGAAGCTCGGGAAAAATGATAAAGGGAAAAAAAATAAATACGCTGTAATTGAAGTTCCTACAGATACGCTTTCCCGCTTTCTTGTTCTCCCGAATCAAAAAGAAAAAAACTTCATTATCCTGTTGGATGATGTGATTCGCTATAACCTGGAGATGATGTTCAGCAATTTTGAACATGATTATATAGAAGCCTATAACATAAAACTGACACGGGATGCAGAGATCGATATAGACAATGACCTCAGCAAAAGTTTTGTGGAGAAAATCTCAAAAGGATTAAAAGATCGTAAAAAAGGTCAGCCTGTTCGTTTGGTGTATGATCACAACATCGCTCCGGACATGCTTGATTTTATTATGAAAAAGATCAAGCTGCGTAAGGAAGATAATCCTATTCCCGGTGGGCGTTATCATAATTTTAAAGATTTTATTTCATTTCCAAATGTCGGATCTCCGGATCTTAGTTATAAAAAACTTGTTCCTCTAAAACATCCGGATCTTGTAAATCAACCCACATTATTTAAAGTGATCAAACAAAAAGATGTGTTGCTTACACTTCCATATCAATCCTTTGATCATATCATTGACTTGTTAAGAGAAGCTTCCATTGATCCGAAAGTAATGAGCATTCAGATCACTCTTTACCGGGTTGCAAAAAACTCCAATATTGTGAAAGCGCTTATCAATGCTATCCGTAATGGAAAACAGGTAACTGCGGTAGTGGAATTACAGGCAAGGTTTGATGAGGCTTCCAATATCTATTGGTCAAATAAGCTGGCTGAAGAAGGTGCAAAAGTGATCTACGGTGTTCCTGGCTTGAAAGTACATTCCAAAATGTTCCTCATAACACGGAAAGAAAGCGGCAAGATCGTTCACTATGCGCATATCGGAACAGGAAATTTTAACGGCGACACGGCGAAAATATATACTGATCATAGTTTGCTTACAGCTGATAAACGGATCACAGATGAAACAGCAAGGATGTTCCATTTTTACTCCGACAACTTCAAGAAGGGGACCTATAAGCATTTGCTGGTTTCTCCCTTCTTTATGAGAAGGAAGCTGGTACAACTTATCAACAAAGAGATCAGCAACGCCAAGGCGGGAAAACCGGCCTGTATCATCATCAAACTCAACAACCTGGTGGATCCGGAGATGATCAAAAAATTATATGATGCAAGTAATGAAGGAGTGCAAATAAAACTGATCATTCGCGGAACATGTGCGTTGGTGGCAGGTATAAGGGGAATGAGTGAAAACATTGAAGCCATCAGCATCATTGATAAATTCCTGGAACACAGCCGTGTGTTCATATTTTGTAACGGAGGTGATGAAAAATACTTTTTATCTTCGGCAGACTGGATGACGCGTAATCTCGATCATCGGTCTGAGGTGGCTGTTCCTATTTATGATAAAAACATTCAACTACATATTCGCGAGATCATAGATGCGCTTTGGAATGATAATACGAAGGCACGCATATTGGATAGCAAACAAAACAATGAATACCGCCAGAGGAAACGCAAGGTGGCTGTGAGAGCGCAGGAGACAATTTACAATTTATTAAAAAAGACAGAAAAGAGCTAATTTGAAATTTGCGGCTATAGATATCGGTTCCAATGCTGTGCGACTTCTCTTCGCAAATGTATATGAAGAGAATGGCAAAGTCTCCACTAAAAAGGCGGAACTGATCCGTGTACCTATCCGGCTGGGTGAAGATTCATTTTTACATGGAAGGATCTCGGCTAAAAAAGCAGAAAAGCTGGTAACCGCCATGAAGGCTTTCAAGCACCTCATTTCAGTTTATGATGTAGTAGATTACCGCGCCTGTGCAACTTCTGCAATGCGGGATGCTGATAATCGCTGGGACATCATCGAGCGCGTCCGCAAAGAATCCGGAATCAAGATCGAACTGATTGATGGTAAAACCGAGGCGGATATCATCTACTCCAATCACATTGAAGAGCATCTGGATAAGAACAACAATTACCTCTACATCGATATCGGAGGCGGAAGTACAGAAATCACATTGTTTTCTGCCAACAAGGCTGTTGTATCACAGTCGTTCAATGTGGGAACTATCCGAATGCTTCATGAACAGATTGAAAAGGAATACTGGAGTTATTTTAAAAACTGGGTTGCAGAGATCTCTCATGGTTACAAACCATTGATCGCGATCGGTTCCGGAGGGAACATCAATAAGCTTTTTAAAATGTCGGGGCGCAAACAAAACAAACCGTTACCAACTGCAAAGCTGAAGGATTTGTATGAACTCATCGAATCATATACTTATGAGGAGCGGATTCATATCCTGGGACTGAATCCTGACAGAGCGGATGTAATTATTCCGGCCTCAAAAATTCTTCTTACAGTACTTAAGAAAGCCGATATTGAAAAGCTCCTAGTGCCTCAGATTGGCTTATCGGATGGGATCATTCATCAGTTGTATCAGAAGCATAAAGAGAAGGTTGCTGTTAAAATTTAGAGTTCGAAGCGTTTTCCAAATCTTCAGCTAAACATAATTCCTCCATTCATCACTCTCCGCAATCCTCTTTATGACAGCATTTCGTGATGACAAAAAACGATACAAATACTTTTGAAGATAGATCTTGTCAAACAGTTTCCCGATGATTCCAAAAGGGGATTCGAATTCGAACACATCTGTCATAATGGTTCTGTCGTTTTTAAATTCAAAGAAATGACGATGATGAATTTTCTTAAAGGGGCCTTTTTGTTGCTCATCGGTAAAGGATTGAGACGCTTCCATCTCTGTGATGAGAGTAGTGAGCTTATGATAGAATCCCAAATGTTTTGCTTTCCATGTAACAGTTTCTCCTTTACAGATCAAACCTGTAATCACACCTGCAATCGCTTTTTCATTTGTTGATCCTGTTGAGGCCATGTGCACGTCAATGCTCCTTGCAAGATCAAAACAACGCTGATTGGGAGCAAAGATT
>JALYRR010000121.1 GCA_030855265.1 Bacteroidota bacterium
CTTCAGCACTTTCTGTATCATTTCCTTTAATTTTCTGCAAAGGTACGATAATAAGCTCCAATTTTTGATTTGAATCATCCGGCACTTCTCTTTGATTTAAGTAGAATCCTTTGGATTTGATTATTTTTGTCAGATCAAATCATTCACATGGCAAAAACCAATCAGATTGATCAGTACATCTTTACTTTTCCTGAGGAAACTCGGATTTTACTTGAACAGATCCATACAGGGTGAAGGAAACTCTTGCGAGGGATTAACCCGAATTTATTTTAAACATATATTTCATCTCAAATAATATTAATCGTGCAGAATACAACAAGCTGGATCATGGTATCCAAACACCTGGGAGGAGAAGAAAGTGCTTCCGAACTTCAACAATTTAATTCATGGCTGGAGGAAAGTGAAGAAAATAAAGCACTATTTACCAAGCTAAAAAACATTTGGGACAACCCTGTGAATACGCCTGTCAGGCTGCTCGACAAATACACATGGAAAGGGATAAAAGAAATCCTATATAGACAAACTCTTGGAAACCTGGTCGGATTTATTGTCGGAATGTGGGTCACTACTCTGTTTTCTCATCATGTGCTGGAGAGCAGAAATCTGAGTAATCTGTTTGGCTTGAAAGGGCGAAAACAAGTAGAAGTAAATGATATGCCTCAATGGTTTCAAAAAGGACTGGCCATCCTGGTCGGATTTATTGCACTTGAGCTGATCAATCATTTTTTCCAGACCAAGCAGCATAAAAAACTTTATGAATTTTTCCTCAGTCGTGCAGCAAAGACAAAAGGGTGATAATTTTTAACCCAAGGGAGTAAAATAATCATCTGAGTTTTTATCCGGAACTATGTAAATCCGATGCCATTCATTCCCTTCAATAATTTCCCATGAATGGCCTTCGCCTTCCAAATCATCCGCAATCAGAAGAATCCCCGGCTCTATGATGAAAGTATCTCCATTAGTAACAGTAAATCTCAGTTTTCCTTTAATGGTTATTACAAACTGATAACGTGGTGCCGGGTGAGCAGACAATTGATACTTTTCAAAACTTGATTTTATAAAAAAATAATTAACCGGTATATTGGTCGATTCAAACATGGTTCCTTCCTGAAATGAAGAATCGGTTCCATTTATGTTGATGAGTTTAAATGCTTTCATTGATTTGTTAAATTGAATTGACGACAAAGTTAGACAATAGAATATGGACTAAATAAAAAGCCTCTAGCCCGATTTTTGTTTCGAACCTGAAGAATATAAAAACGAACTCATAAAAGGAAGAACTCCGAAGTAAACCAAATTATATATTCAAATCACATGAGTATTAAAGATACAATAGAAGTATTTGACTGGAAACGAATCGTTATTTCCGAAAACATTCCTGTCAGTTATTTAGCCGAGATCGGCTTCAGAACACTGGTAATGTTCATGATCCTCATTCTTGCCTTAAAACTCCTAAGCAAACGTGGAGTTAAACAACTCTCCATCTTTGAGCTGGCTATAATGATTGCTCTGGCCTCTGCAACAGGAGATAGCATGTTCTACTATAGTATTCCTCTTACTTACGGGATAGTTGTATTGATCGTTGTAATTCTATGCTATAAATTAATAACCGGTCTTTCAGCAAGAAGTAAGTTCTTTGAAAATTTACTGGAAGGAAAACCGATTATGCTATTATATCAAGGAAAGATCGACTATAACAATTATAAAAAAACTGGTTTACCCTATGATAAGTTTTTTGGTGAATTAAGACTTAAAAGTGTTGATCACCTCGGACAGGTCAGGAAAATTTATCTTGAAACCTCAGGAGAATTAAGTGTATATATGTTTGATGAAAAGGAAGTTATAGCAGGGCTTCCAATTTACCCCGAAAGCATCGGAAACCCATCACAACAAATCGTTCAACCGGCCCATTATGCATGTATTTATTGCGGAAATATTCAACACATCGAAAAACCGGATAATACATGTTCTGTATGTGAAAATATTAAATGGATCCTACCGATATCGATTAAACGTATTCCATGATTAATCAATGAACGGTTACATTCACGCAGTCTTCAATTAAACAACCCTGATAATTTACAACGAGACGATAGCTGGTATTTTTATCCACCTTCACTTTTAAGATTCCTGAACCTGAGCTGAGGATTGGTATGGCAGAGTTTCCTTCGTACCATTCACACTTAGCATTTTTCAGGTTCATTGGCTTTCCCAAAACGACCTCGGCATTATGACTGGAGTTAATATCTGATCCTGCCGAAACGGTCAATGGCTTCTCTGTTTTTTTGATCAACAATGGTTTGCTATCAGATTTTTTGTATTCCAGTTTTTGAATCAATTCACCTTGATGGTTAAAGGTTAGCAAACACGTCGATTCATCCTGAATACTATCAGTGTAAATGCTGTTTAAAGTCAAAGACTCTGTTCCAGTGATCCTGATTTTAACTCCCACCCCTCCTTCAACCTTCCCACTTCCCAATTGAATTGAATATCGATAACCTTTTCCTTCGTTTTTTTGGTTCATTACCATTACATGGATTCTGGAGGAATCCATCGAAGCGCCGACTTTCAGAAACTTCCCCTCCTCCGAAACAAGGCTCTTGCAATAGTTGCCTTTAAAGTTCTGAGACATCATGGAATAATGATGATACGTTGGCCACAACTTTCCACTTTCTTCATCTATATAACCGAGTGATCGTTCGATGACACTCCAGAATGAGATAAACTCAACTCCTTTTTCAAGTCCCACATTCATTAATTCACACCAGAATTGTCCGGCAATAAAGCTGTGAGCATTCAATTCTCCATCAGGTGAATTCCTGTAATTTAAATTCGTTTCTGTCAGCCCAATTTTCAATGGCTGATCCGTTCTCTCATGAAAAACATTACAGGAATCGAGTTTAGCGTTTAACCTGTCCAGCATGTTTGAAATATGCCAGGGATCACGAAGATTCGAAACAATTTGCTCCCGTTTCTGTTCACCTCCGAATGGATATGTATGGAAAGTAAAAACATCAATGTAGTGGTAAGTATGTCCGGGCACACGACCTGTAATATCATAGTGTCCGCCCGGAGTTGTAAGTTCTGAGACCAGACGATGATTATCATCATAAAATTTTAATTCCGGTCCCAGTGTAAAAATACTGGAATCAATTTCCTTCATCCTTGAAGAAAACTGCTTTATATAATCCGCAATTGGAGATGCTGTGTAATAGCCGTACCCATATGGTGGCGCGAGATCCGGTTCATTCCCGATGCTCCAGTATTTTACATTCCGCTTCATGGTAATGTTAATGTACTTCAGAATTTCAATTGCCGTGTCCACAGTATAGTAATTATTGTTGTAAGGAATTTGTAACAGTGGTTCCATCCCGTTGGCCCTGATAGAATCAATCATTCGAAGGTATTGCTCATTTGTTGGTTTATTTTCATCTGCATGTTCTCCGCCAAACCGCACCAAACGAACCCCGCTGGCTTTTACTTTTCTCCATGTATCACCTTTATGAATCTTTCCGTACAACCTGCAATTGATATCCCATTTTGTTCCGCCGCATGCATCAATATTTCCTAGCGTATCTGACATCCAGGCATTCTGCGAGAAATAATAGGGAGGGATCTTTTGTGCGAAAAGATTGGAGCTAAAAAAAATGGCTAGGGAGAGTAGGATTTTTATTTTCATTTGGCATACCTTTAGTTTATCAATCCAGTTGTTCAAAAAAGATACCATTGAAATCTGTCTTACTTCTTCTTTCTATCTTACTACCGTCAATATCATTCTCTCAGGGATTAGCAGGGAAAAAATCGGGTACCTCGAAGAATGGCCTTACACCCGTCATCCAGGTTAAACTTATCCCCACTGAATTAAAAGTACCGTCGAAATTCAAATCCTTTTTACCGGGCAGTTATTCAGTGAACATCCCTGAAGGATATGAAGCACAGATCTTTTGTGCCGGAGGATTTTCGAAACCCAGATTTATGGATTGGAGCCCCGATAGTGTCTTACATGTCATCTGTATGAACAGCGGAGATGTGATAGCGATGCCCGACAAGAACCATGACCACATTGCTGATACCTCTATAGTTGTGGCCAAAAATGCGTATGGGCATGATCTTGAATTTTATAAAAATGATCTGTATGTTGCAGAGGAAATGAAGGTTGAAAAATTATCCGATCTCGATAAGGATGGATTCTATGAAACTCGCGTTGTATTTATTGACAGTATTCTTCCTGGGAAACAAAGGCCTCCCGGCGGACACACATCAAGAACCATTGTGTTTGATGACAAGAATCAGAAGGTGTATTTGTCAGTTGGATCCTTGTGCAACGTATGCCGCGAAACCCATCGTGCGGTGATTTACGAGTATGACATTAACGGAAAAAATAAAAAAATCTTTGCAAGCGGAACAAGAAATTGCGTAGGAATGACATTGAATCCTAGCACTAATAAACTTTGGGCAACCAACAACGGCAGTGATCACCAGGGAAATGAGATTCCTCCGGAATGGGTGGATGTAATTGAGAAAGATGGTTTTTACGGATATCCGTTCGCGTATGGATACCGGCATTTTTTTGATTTTAATCTTGGTGAAGATTATAAGTTATTACTTCCCATTACATCAACTGACAGTGCTTTAGTTAATAAGATGAAAGCTCCGGAAGCATTGCTCCAGTCACATTCAGCTCCAATGGCGATTGATTTTTCCAACTCTTCTTTTAAGAAGAATTACAGATCCGGGGCTTTCATTGCCTACCGCGGATCCTGGGACCGTGAGCCAGCTACAGGATATAAGGCAGTCTTTCTCCATTTCGATAAAGACCAACAGGTAACAGGCGTTTCTGATTTTTTGACCGGCTTCCTTCATGAAGGAGGTACACCATGGGCGCGGCCTGTTGGAATTGAAACAGATCTTCGTGGAAATTTATTTTTAGGTAGTGATAATATCAATGAATTTATTCTGATCGTTTCTCCTAAACCCTGATTGTCAGTGGCAATGAATGCCCAACTGGGGAAAATTCGCTCAATTGCCCCCTTCATCTTACCTCAATTATCCTGAAAATTCATTCACTGAAATTTACAACTGTTACTGGCCGCAGAATTCATTGACGCCAGGAAAGTTCTACAGTCAAAAATTAATTACGGCATTTTTACTGATGTTAATTTAACAAGGGATTTTCCCTTTAAGGAATAGATAATTGCGGGGAATGAAATCATACTACTTTAACAAATTCGAAAACAGGAAGCCGTATCAACCCGCAAGAGAGGGGAAATGGCGCTCTATCATCTTTCAAATAGCAGGCGTATTAACGATCATAACCGGTTTTATTTACATCTGGTGGAGATGGAGTTATTCACTCAACTATGACGGAATTATTTTTTCGATCACGCTCGCTGTGGCGGAAACAGTTTCTTTCATCAGCATTTTCTTCTTTATTTTTAATATGTGGAAGAATAAAGATTCACAACAGGCAGAGCCACCTCACTACCTTTCCGACATTGAGCAGATTGAAGAGCGGGAAGATCGTCCCATCAGCGTCGATATTTTTATTGCTACCTATAATGAAGACGCAGAACTACTCAGGTATACCATTCAGGATGCAAAAAAAGTAGAATATCCTTATGCAGATGTAAGTATACAAATTCATGTATTGGACGATGGCAGAAGAGACGGCCGCGATCCTTCAAAAGAGAACATAAAATTTTTGTGCGAAGAAGAAGGGGTAAATTATCTTACCCGGGAGAGCAATGCCGGATTCAAAGCAGGGAATTTAAAAAACGGACTGGCTTGTACTTCCGGCGATTTGTTTGTGATCCTGGATGCTGACACCCGCCCTTTCCCTGGATTTTTAAAGAATACACTTGGGTATTTTCGCAAGAGAACAGTTGCATGGGTTCAGACCTCCCAATGGTTTTATGATACCACCGAAGCCATTCCATTAAGTGATTACATTATCCGTAGCACAGGGATTAAATACGAGCCTCTCAGGAAAACGATACGCTTTTTCAGCGCGGGATTAAAGACCGGTGAGGATATTTACGGAAGTGATCCGAGGCAGTTTTACGAAGTGATCCAGAGAAGGAGAAATTATCACAATGCTTCTTTCTGCTGCGGAGCGGGTTCTCTTCATCGCAGAGATGCTGTGATGGAAATTGCAGTCGGGATCTTTGCGGAATCACTCAATAGCAAGATCCGGAAAATGGCAGGAAAAACTAAAAATCCTGATCCTGAAATGATCCTAAAACTGCGCAAAGACCTTGTGTTGAATACAGATATGATGCCTTTCGTTTATCATGTATCAGAAGATCTTTACACTTCTATGCTTGTTCACAGTGATGTAAAAAAGAAATGGGAAAGTGTTATGCACCCATTTGTTGAAAGCAAATTACTTTCACCTCAGGACATCGATACATTTGTAAAGCAACGCTCAAGGTATGCGGAAGGCTCGATTGATATTGCTCTCCACGACAATCCTCTTTTCCGTAAAGGCCTTACTCTATCGCAGCGCATTTGTTATTTTGATTCAGTATCCTCGTACTTCTCCTGTATCTGGACAATGGTATTTCTGATTTGCCCTATCCTCTATTTTTTTTCACACGTGATGCCGGTACAATGTCAGCCCGTTGATTTTTTTTTCTTTTTTGTCCCCTTCTTCATCTTCATAAAAATAACGGAAAAGGCCGGGTCATGGGGTGTTTCTCAAAAAAGAGGAAGGCAATATCATATCTGTCTCTTCTGGTTAAACTTCACAGCATTGTGCAATGTGATCTCAGGGAAGAAAGCGAAATTCAATGTCACCAATAAATCAAAACAGAGCACACATCCTTTGCGATATTCCTGGCCGCATATTTTAATCATCAGCCTCACTTCTATTGGTATTCTTTTGAATATTCCTGAACTGACAAAAGGAGACGCTGACTCCACCCTTGCAGTAAGTGTGAACATGCTTTGGGGAATCAGCAATTGTTATACACTTCTGGTTTTTGTGAGAGCAGCTTTCTGGAACACAGAAGCAGATGCGGAATTAAAAGTGGATAAGGAAAAATCAATGTACGCTGAGATCTGAATACCTTACCTGAACTATGCTCAGAAGGCAAAAAAACGCTTTGATAATATTCATTTGGTTTTAAAATTAACAATCCAACCTTTTTGAATTTAAATTCTGCATTATTGTAGATAATCCAAATATAATTCTTCAAATATTTAGATGATTGGAATTTAAAGTAATTAATATTATATTTAAGGTAGCTTTTATTGGGTAAACCCTTAAAAGTTTTAAATATAAATCCATGGCGGAACTATCTACAGAATCAAAAAGAAAAATTGCCTCATCATTGAATGAACAATTACTTCTGAATGCATTTGAACTCATGTGCACAGCTAAATCAATGGCTGAGCTCTATGAAGCAAATAAAGAGATCACAGCAAAATATGTACATGCTACATCCCGCGGCCACGAAGCCATTCAGCTGGCAGTAAGCTTACAGTTAAAATCCCAGGATTTCTTATCGGCTTATTACCGTGACGACAGTATGCTTTTAGGCATCGGAATTACACCCTATGAATTAATGCTGCAACTGCTGGCTAAACGTGATGATCCTTTCTCCGGCGGAAGAACTTATTATTCTCATCCAAGTTTGAAAAGGGATGACAAACCAAAAATACCAATGCAATCCTCTGCTACCGGGATGCAGGCGATTCCAACTACTGGAATTGCAATGGGTCTCCAGTACATGGAAAAACAAGGGCTTGCAGCAGATCATGGTGATGAAAAACCAATTGCAGTTTGTTCCTTAGGAGATGCTTGTATCACAGAAGGTGAAGTGGCAGAAGCATTCCAAATGGCGGTTCTGAAAAAGATGCCCATCCTGTATGTGGTTCAGGACAACGAATGGGACATCAGTGCAAGCGCAAAAGAGATCCGGGCACAGGATGCTACAGAATATGCAAGAGGCTTCAAAGGTCTTGAAACAAGAACCATTGATGGAACTGATTTTATTAAATCGTATGAAACCATTCAGGAAGTTATTGCCATTATCCGCAAGGAACGCCGTCCGTTTTTAGTTCATGCAAAGGTTCCTTTATTAAATCATCATACATCCGGAGTTAGAAAAGAATGGTACCGTGATGATCTGGAAGAAGCTCAACTTAGAGATCCATTTCCAAAGTTCAGGAAACAACTTCTCGCAGCCGGTTTTACCGAAACAGAGCTCGATGAAATTGAAGAAAAATCAAAAGTAACCGTTGAAGCTGATTACCAGAAAGCATTGCTGGCAGAGGATCCTCGGCCGGAAGATCTTTTCGATCATGACTTCGCTCCTACTCCGGTTACGGAGGAAAAAGGTCAGCGTGAACCTAAAGGAAAAGAAAAAACTGTGATGGTGGATTCGGCACTTTTTGCAATCCGCGAATTAATGTCGAAACATCCGGAATGTCTGCTTTATGGACAGGATGTAGGAGCACGCCTCGGTGGTGTATTCCGTGAAGCAGCCACTCTTGCTCAGACTTTCGGAGATCACCGTGTTTTTAATACACCTATACAGGAAGCATTTATTATCGGCAGTACAGTTGGAATGAGTGCAGTTGGATGCAAGCCCATTGTTGAAGTTCAGTTTGCAGATTACATCTGGCCCGGACTCAATCAGCTCTTTACGGAAGTAAGCCGTTCCTGTTATTTATCAAACGGAAAATGGCCTGTTAGCTGTATCATCCGTGTTCCAATTGGAGCATACGGCAGCGGAGGTCCTTATCATTCATCCAGCGTTGAAAGCATCCTCACAAATATCCGCGGGATAAAAGTTTGTTATCCTTCAACAGGTGCAGATTTAAAGGGTTTAATGAAGGCCGCTTATTACGATCCGAATCCCGTGATCATGCTTGAACATAAAGGGCTTTACTGGAGCAAGATCAAAGGGACAGAAGATGCCAAAACCATAGAGCCGGATGAAGATTATATCATTCCGCTTGGAAAAGCAAGAATCGTTCAAACTGCCGATGTTTCCGCAGATAAACAAACTGTAACTATCATCACCTACGGAATGGGCGTGTATTGGGCGAAGAATGCGGCTAAAGATTTTCCCGGACAGGTGGAGATCATCGATCTTCGCACATTGAATCCATTGGATGAAGAAACAATTCTTGAATCAGTGAAAAAACATTCACGTTGTATTGTCCTTACTGAAGAGCCTTACAACAATGGTTTCCCGCAGGCGCTTGCAGGAAGGATCTCGAAAAAATGTTTTGAATTTTTAGATGCTCCGGTTGAAGTGATCGGTTCGGAAAATCTTCCGGCGATTCCCCTTAACTCTACACTCGAGGCAACCATGCTTCCGAATGCAGTGAAAGTGGCGAAAGTGATCGGAGAGATACTCAGCTATTAAAATTAATTTCAGCAAAGGCATTGCTCAAGAATAAAAGAAATTATATTTGTGCAGAATTGCTCTCCATAAATTAAATTTCAGCTTCATCACGAAGCTTATTTATTATCTCTTTGCTGATTTCAGATTTGAACAAATACCATATACAACACGGCGCCAATGCGTCTTTGCGATAAATTTTACAATACTATCATCTATGTTAACCAACAACGATATACTTAAAAAGATCCGGGTTGCACTGGAACTGAAGGATGAAGATGTGCAAGCCATCTTGAAACTCGCCGACTTCGACATCACCAAAAGTGAGTTGAATGCCCTGTACCGGAAACCTGATCATCCAAACTATAAAGAATGCGGAGATCAGTTATTAAGGAACTTTTTGAACGGATTAATCATTTTTAAACGTGGCCCGATGCCACCAAAAGACACCCCTAAACCCAAATAAATTTTATGATTCAAACATCTGCTGATCCGGCAACATACGTTTCGAGGTTCATCAATCAAACCAACAAAAATGTATTTCTGACAGGCAAAGCAGGTACTGGTAAAACAACACTACTCCGGAACATCGTTTCCACTACCTATAAAAAATGCCTCATTGCTGCACCTACTGGAATTGCAGCTATCAACGCGGGTGGCGTCACCATCCACTCTTTGTTTCAATTGCCTTTCGGCGGATTTATTCCCGTTAAGGAAACGCAGACATTACACAACAATACAAAGCTAAACGATCCTGTTTCCCTGATCAGGCATTTGCAAATGCACGATAATAAGCGCAAGCTTCTCCGGGAACTTGAACTTCTTATCATTGATGAAGTGAGTATGCTGAGAGCGGATCTGCTTGATGCCATCGATCTCGTATTGCGTCACGTAAGAAGGAACAATCTTCCTTTCGGTGGCGTTCAGATGCTCTTCATTGGCGACATGCTTCAATTGCCTCCGGTAGTGAAAGACGATGAATGGCAGGTTCTCCGCCCTTATTACAACAGCGCATATTTTTTTGATGCTGTCGTATTACAAAAGAATAAACCGGTTTACATTGAACTCGATAAGATCTTCCGACAGGCAGATCAGCGTTTTGTGGATCTTCTCAACCATCTCCGAAATAATGAACTCACCCGATCCGATTTTGATCTGCTCAATACATTTTATAAACCGGGATACAAACATGATCCTTCTGATGGGTACATCACACTCACCACTCATAATTACAAAGCTATTGAATTGAACAGGAGATTCCTGGATAAACTTCAGGGAACTTCCCGCTTTTTTGATGCACAGGTGCAGGATGATTTTAATGAAAACGCATTTCCACTTGAAAGAAAACTGGAATTAAAGATCGGGGCGCAGGTGATGTTTGTAAAAAACGATCCTTCCGGAAATCAAAAATTCTTTAATGGTAAGATCGGGTTTGTTGCATCGCTGACTGATGACATTGAAGTAAAATTCAACGATGGATCACCTTCTGTCATCGTAAGCCGTTACGAATGGAAAAACGTTAAGTATAAAATCAACGAAAAAAGCAAGGAAATAGAAGAAAACATCGCAGGCACATTCTCACATTATCCGATTAAGCTTGCATGGGCCATCACTGTTCATAAAAGTCAGGGCCTTACTTTCGACAAAGCTATAATTGATATCGGTGATGCTTTTGCTCCGGGACAAGTTTACGTTGCTCTTTCA
>JALYRR010000122.1 GCA_030855265.1 Bacteroidota bacterium
GTATCGGCTACTATTACTCAACCTACAGGGATGGCCTTATCTGAAACACATATTGATGCTAATTGTAACCAATCAAATGGAAGTGCAACAGTTTCAGTAACAGGTGGTACAGGTCCGTATACTTATTTATGGAGCGATGCAGCAGCACAAACTACACAAACTGCTACTTTACTTCCTTCAAATACTTATGTTGTTTCTGTAACTGATGCAATGGGATGTGTTCAGAATCTTACCGTTACTGTTGGAGATCTGGCAGGACCGGTTGCATCTGTGTTCAGCATCAACCATGTTTCATGTTACAATGATAATGATGGAAGCGCAACCGTTACAGTTACCGGTGGCGTGCCTCCATTTAATTTCCTGTGGAGCAATGCTCAGACTTTACCTACTGCCACCAACCTTATTGCAGGAACATATACTTTGACAGCTACCGATGTAAATGGATGTATCGCAACTACATCAGTTACCATAACAGAACCTACATTCCTCGATGCAACTGTGGTGACATCAAATCCAACTTGTGCCGGATCATGCAACGGAAGTTTTATTTCAACGGCATTCGGCGGAACAGCGCCTTATTCTTACCTATGGAATCCGGGTGGATTAACAACACCAAATGTAACAGGACTGTGCAATGGTTCTTACACATTGCAGGTGACAGATGCCAATGGCTGTATTGCTCTTGAACCGGTAGTACTTATCGATCCTGTACCAGTAACCGGTACCACAACCGTTACGAATGTTTCCTGCAGTGGAGTTTGCGATGGAACTGCCACAGCTGCACCAGCTTCCGGAACCGGACCGTTCACATACTTATGGACCGACATCAATGCACAGACAACACAAACTGCAACCGGTCTTTGTGCAGGTACCTATTCAGTTACAATCAGCGATGCAAACGGATGTTCAGCACAGGCTCAGGCAATCATAACAAGTCCGGCTTCCTTAACCGCTTCCATAACCTCACAAGGAAATGTGACTTGTTTTAATGCATGTGATGGTTTTGCTTCCGCGACTGTTTCAGGAGGATCTGCACCTTATTCTTATTTATGGATGCCTGGCAGTACTGCCGGAGCATCAGTCAATAACCTGTGTGCAGCCACATACACTGTAACTGTAACTGATGCGAATGGCTGTACTGCTAATACCACTGTTACCATCACACAGCCTTTTGCACTTGTTGCTACTATCACAAGTACAAATGCAACCTGCTACAACGTTTGTGACGCAACCGCAACCGCAGTTTACACAGGTGGAACAGGACCTTATACTTTCCAATGGTCACCAACCTTCTTAACAACACCAACTATTCTGAACATCTGTGATGGAGTTCATAATTTAACTGTAACAGATAATAATGGATGTACAGCTATTGCGTCCGTCGTGATAACAGAACCTACACTACTTGCTGTTTCTACAACTACAACCAATTCAAGTTGCGGAAATGCCGATGGTGAAGCTTGTGCTGCTATAACAGGTGGTGTTCCTCCATTTACATATTTATGGAATGATCCTGCCTCACAAACTACTCCATGCGCGTCAAACATCAATGCAGGTGCTTATACCATCAGCATTACCGATGGAAATGGGTGTAGCGTGACAGGACCAGCAAACGTAAATGATAACGGAGCACCGGTTGTTACTATTCCAGTAAGTTCAAATGTCACATGCGCCGGCGCAGCGAATGGTAGCGCTCAGGCAAGCATCGTAGGTGGAATCATCCCATACAATATCATGTGGACACCGGGCGGACAAACAACTGCATTTGCAAACAATCTTCCTGGAGGAATATACTCTGTAGTAGTTACTGACTCAGTAGGATGTACAGGTTCTGTTTCGGTAACTATTAATGAACCTGCCCTGCTTGTTTCCGGAATTACTGCTTCATCCAACGTGAGCTGTAACTTAACATGTGATGGAACAGCTACCGTAAATGCAGGCGGCGGAACAGCCCCATACACTTACTTGTGGAATGATCCTGGAACACAAACAACTTTCAATGCAACAGGATTATGCGCACAAGGTTATACCGTAACTGTTACTGATGCAAACGGATGTATCAGTACAAGTAACACTATGATCACTTCTCCTACAGCGGTAGCCATTGCATTGGCTAATACAACAGATGTGGATTGCTTCGGTGGAAATGACGGTGAAATCCAGACAACGGTTTCAGGTGGTACTCCCGGATATACCTACCAATGGACTCCTGGTGTTGGTTCAGCAGCTCAGGTAACCAATCTGGTTTCCGGATCTTACTTCCTACTTGTAACTGATCAGAACGGTTGTACTGATACAATGACAACATCCATTTCAGAACCGCCTGCTTTAGTACTTACAACAGATAGTATCCCAAGTACCTGCGGAAATTCTAACGGAAGTGTTTCTGTGTTAGCAACAGGAGGCGTACCGGGATATACGTATCTATGGAATGATGCCTCTAATCAAACAACAGCAAGTGCAACAGGATTATCTGCAGGAGCCTACAACATCATCGTATCTGATACGCATGGTTGTGTAGCGAATGCATCTGCGATCCTAACAGACAATGCTGGACCTACATCCGTTACAATGAGTTTTACGCAGCCATTGTGTAATGGAACAGCTCTTGGTGGAACAGCCACTGCAGTTCCGGTTGGCGGACAACCATTGTACTCTTATTTGTGGACCGGTATCGGAGCGCAAACAACTCAAACTGCGACATCACTAGTTGCGGGGGTGTACTCAGTAACTGTAACAGATGCAAACGGATGTACGATCTCCAATTCGGTTGTCGTTTCCGAACCTACTCCTACACAGATTATCGTTAGTCCTACTGATACAATTTGTCAGGGAGAACTTGCTCAGATCTACGGATCCGGTTACGGAGGAAGTCCAACCTACACGTACACATGGACTCCTGCTTTGTTCACTGGTGCAGGACCACATGTTGTGAATCCTTCTACTACATCTTTCTACGACGTGTATGTAACAGATAATAACGGATGTATCTCTCCTGCTTCAACCATTACGGTATTTGTGAATCCACCTGTATCCGTTGTGGCGACTGATTTGACAGTGTGTGTCGGAAGTGCTGTAACGATCTCAGCGAATGCAACAGGAGGAAATGGTGGACCATACACATATACATGGAGTAATGCCGTAAGCGGACAATCACAAAGTGTGTCCCCATCTCTTGCTTCTTCACCGATGGATTACATTGTGACTGTAGATGATGGATGTTCATTTCTGGTAACTGATACAGCCACTGTTACTGTTAATCCCCTGGCCCTTGGTTCCATGTCGGTAAATGATACGGCAGGCTGCGAGGATCACTCGGTTATCTTTTCCGGATTCAGTGATATCGGAACAAATTACACATGGAATTTTGGTGATGGAAGCCCAACAGCAACAGGAGAACCAATGCCTCATACATATACAAGTCCGGGGTCTTACGATGTAACGCTCACAGTGGGAACAGCTTTGGGTTGCTATTCTACATTCAGCATTACTCAATTCGTAGATGTTTTTCCTGCTCCTGTTGCAGAGTTTTCATCGGCACCACTCACGGTTACTTCCGTGAATCCAACGGTATCGTTCACAGATTTGTCACTTGGTGCTATCGACTGGAACTGGGATTTCGTTAATCAATTACCTTATACAGGATTGTACACAGATTCAATACAAAACCCGGTATTTAATTATGCTGATACCGGAACTTACAATGTTCAGCTGATCGTTACCAATGGTTTCGGTTGTGCGGATACTGCTTACCACTTTGTGGAGGTACTTCCCGAATATGTGATCTATGCTCCAAATGCTTTCACACCAAATAATAATGATGGATTAAATGATCTGTTCATGCCTAAAGGAGTCGGCATCAATCCCGATAATTTTGAACTAACGATCTTTGACCGTTGGGGAAATCTGATCTTCAAAACAAATGACATCAATAAAGGATGGGACGGAAAAGCAAATGGCGGAGGGAAAGTGGCTCAGTCCGATGTTTATGTCTGGAAGATTACTACAGAAGATCCAAAAGGTGATCAGCATATTTATATCGGTCACATTACGATCATAAAATAAATGCTAATCTTATAAAATAAAAAAAGGAGGAAATTTATTCCTCCTTTTTTTATGACTTTTTTTTGTACTTAATGCTGAAAATAATGATCAGCACATTCAATACTATTGAAATACCATTGGTGACGAGAATGGGTATATCCTTTTTTAAAGCACCATACCAAATCCACAATGCAATTCCTGTAAAAAGAACACCAAGCATTAACATCGAGATGTCTTCTGCTTTTTTCTCCTTTATGATTTTAACAAGTTGCGGCAATAGTGATAAGGCGGTAAAAACTCCGGCGGTAAGACCAACCCATGTAGGATTTATTTCCATGTATTTTAAATAAAAAAAGGAACATGGAGAAATTCCATGTTCCTTTGTGTAATTAGAAAATTACTTTCTGTTAACCGCATACGAAGCGGATTCTGTTAACTCAAGATGCTTTTCCAGCACTTGTAATTTTGCAGTAGCAAAGGCTCTGAAGTCGGCGTCATTTCCTTTTTCAGCTTCCCGTTTAAACACTGCAATATCCCTTTTGTGATCTTTTTTCAGACGTCCGGAATATGCTTTATCAAATTTTTCTCCCTGCTTTTTAGCCATACAATCGACCATTTTCTGACTTTTATTTCCCATTTTTTCAGGCAAAGTAATATTCTTCTTTGCTGCAAGAACCTTTAATTCTTTTCCAGTTTTTTTATGCTCTTCCAACATATGACGAGCAAGCTTTTTCACCTCAGGAGTGGTAGAATTTGTTAATGCTAATTCGGCCATCTTAACTTCCATCATACTGGCTTCAGCGGCACAGACGGCAAATTTAGTATCGGTTTCATTCTTAGCAAATTTCATTTCGTTTTGCTTCATTGCCATCCGTTTACTATCAGATGATCCGGTAAAACAAGAAGCGGCTGATACCAGGTAAGCTGGTAATATCAGATATAATGCGAGCTTTTTCATTTTTCTAGTTATTGGTTATAGAATGAATAACCCAAATGATATGCCCACGAAACTTTGCTTTAATTTTATAAATAAAAAAAATGTTAAATGCGTTTTAAGCTAATGTGAATTCTATTTTACTGCATTATGTATTTCTTCTGACATTTGGAGATGATGCTGAAGTGTAGAAATTTTATTCTGTGCCCAGGATTTGATATCAGCATCCTTTCCTGTTGTAGCTTCTTTTTCAAACAATGAAATCACTTCCTTGTGATCTTTCACCATGCATTTGGAATAATCTTTATCGAATTCAACTCCTTTTAGTTTTGATAAACGATTAAACTCTTTCTGACTTTTATCACTCAGCTTTGTAGGCAGCGTGATGTTTTTTCTTTTTGCAAGCGCCTTTAATTCAGCATTGGCCATACTATGATCATCTACCATGTGTTTGCCAAGTGTTTTTACTTTATCGGAAGCGGCATTTTTCTGTGCAATAAATCCAAGTTTTTCCTCTAGCAGACTTGCGTCGGCGGCAAGCATTGCGAATTTTGCATCATCTTCCAGATCGGAGTTCTGTAATTCCTCATTTTGATTTTTCGCATTTTCCTGACTGGTTTGAGCCGAAACATTCATACATACTGCTGACGCAATGAAGCAGGCCACTATAAGTGAGTTTTTTTTCATAGAGATATTTTTTAAGTGAATAAATAGACTCCCGAATGATTCAATATATATGCCACCAGAAAGCGAAGGGGAATTCTCATTTTATCTAAACTGAGGAATTCATTTCCGGAAAATACTAAAAGTAAATATTGTGCTCATGGCATATGAATTGAATTCAAAATCAGCAAACAATTAATTTAAAAACGATGAGATCACACTTATTTAATCTTATATCAGCCTCCGGATTTATGCTCCTTGTTTTTTGGGGCTCATGCGATGACAATCAATCAAACAGCACTTCTCCCGGAAAATCAGATGAGGGATACACCACACCACCTCAAACCGATGCACAAATGGGTCATGATCAAATGACTACCGGATCAAATGATATTGATACCAACAAAATAAATACTGTTACCGGGGAAGAGCCTAAATAGCAATTGATTGAGCAAAAAAAAGTATATTTGTTTGAGCATACAAAATTTCAAACATGTCCTTTTTTCGATTACTCTTTCTGTCCATTTTATTATTTGCTTTTTCCGTCGTAAAAAGTCAGGAAAGCGAATCCTCCGGACCAGTTACCAACGAAAAAGCTTTCCATATCGGACTTTACTTGGGTTGTTACTTTCCCAATCAGTCCACAGCCCATGTATATGATGGTTATGGTTTTGATTTCGAAGGAAATAAAAACTCTTTTGAAAATAGCTTCATGTATAATAAGATCATTCTTGAATATGGCGGTGGATACGGACAAACGGACCTTATTGCTCAGTCATTGAATGTTTCACATTCTGAATGGACCTTTGATGAAAGCGATATGCCGGTTAACATGAGGTATACTCCTTCTTTTCTGGTAGGGCTTAACTGCCGATACAGCGTAGATAACAGGAACGCTATTCTATTCAATATAAATGCATCTAAAATTACCGCCACCGGGAATTTTACGATCATGACTACGCCACAGTCCACGTCAGGAAATTTCGGAAGGAATATACATACTTTTGCCATTAAGGGCGTGGAACAGCGATTAATGATTCAGGTTGGGTACCAGCATCTTTTTGGAGAAAACCCGAAAATCAATTTTTTAACTGAAGGAGGATTGAATGTCACGATGGCTAAATTTGATCAAAATGAAATACTGATCAATGAATTATACATTGACCTGACTGATAACTATTATCAACCGGGATATAATGCTTACACCATCAGGAAACCCATAGGAATTGGCTTCGGTGCATTCGCCGGATTGGGGTTACACATGAATGCAACAGAGGCATGGACTATACAGTTTCTATATAATCCATCCTATGAGGGAATTAATCTGGTTTCAAATGCAACACTTAAATTCCAACATTCCCTCGGTTTGAGAGCTTATTATAAACTCTGATAAATTAATGGTTTTTATGTCTGGAATCATCCACCATTAATGCGGTGGCTGCCAATGCCAACTCAAGGATGATCAGTGAAACTATAAGTAACATGACTTTAAGTTTTGATGTAACATATATTCCACAATTTCTATTCCCATCTGTCCTATTTTATGCCCTATTTTAAATGGCATCATATTGTAAGTTCCATTAAAAAGCTTTCAAATTATGAGAACGATCTTACTAACACTTTTTTTATTTTCAATCGCATTCAGCGGAATTTCACAGGAGAAAAAATTTTTGCGAAAAGCTGTAATGGCTATGGATAGAATGAAATACGAGGAAGCTCTATCCTACTATGATCTAGTCTTGCAGGAAAATAAGGACTCTTACCACGCCAATGCAGGAAAGGGGATGTTACTCGCAGAATTCATGGAACGATATGATGAAGCAATCCCTTATCTTGAAAAAGCATTGCGATTAAGTCCGAAGGATACAGTGGTCAAAATATTTTACACTGTGGGTAAATCTTACCACTATATTGGGGAATATGAGGAAGCTTTGAAATATTATAAAAAAGTGGAACCTTATAATGAAATCGGCGATGAAGATTTTCAGACTTCTCTAAAAAAACGAATAGCAGATTGTAAATACGCTATAGTAAATAACTATAAAGCTCCCGCAAAAAATCAATATATAGTTAACCTTGGGAATCCGATCAATTCCGAAATGCCGGAATACTCTTCCATTTATACGAAAGAAAAAGAATTGATCTTTACTTCGAAGCGTCAGGATAATCCAAAAGAAAAGAAAAATGAATGGGATGGAAAGTACTTCGAAGGCATGTATATCTCAAGGATGGAAGATGGGAAATACACAACACCAAGCAGGTATACTTTACCCGACAAATCAGGGGATTCCAAATTTCCTAAATACAATGAAGCTGTAATTTCCGCCACACCAGATGGTAAAACAATGTTTCTCTACCGGGAAGGAAAAATCTATCAGGTCGCGATCAACGAAAAGAAGGAAGATGCTGAAAAACTTGAGAAAACTATAAATTTTTCGTCTTATCAGAATCATGCATGCATGAGCTTCGACGGAAAAAATCTTTATTTTACAAGTGAATCAAAAAACGGATATGGCGGAGTAGATTTATTCAGTTCGCAAAAACAGTCTGACGGTAATTGGTCAGACCCGGTTCTCCTGGATACCACAATTAATACTTACTTTGATGAAGCTTCTCCATACATGAGCGAGGATGGAACCTTGTATTTCTCTTCCAATGGTTTGCCCGGCTATGGTGGCTTTGATGTGTATAAAACCAGAATGGTAAATGGACAATGGGTACACCCAGAGAATTTAGGCCAACCGATCAATTCTCCTGCAAATGACCTTTTCTTCACACTTGATATCAGCAGTACAGCCGGCCATTATTCATCCAATCGATTGGGAGGATATGGTGATATGGACGTATACCGTGTGAATTACAGTGAAAATGAAAAGCCTGATTGTGAAAAAACAGATGATCCTTTACTTGCAATAAATTTCATACAGGATCCTGTTAAACAAATGACTTATACAGTTGAACTGATTCTTCCTGCTGAATATTCAGGGAAGTTTACTTCAGCCACCTGGAAGATCAATGATTCCATGATCCAGCATACCTCCATGCGTTTTCCTTTTACATTCAGTAAGCCCGGAAGTTATAATTTTGAAGCGAAAATTGTAACCGCTTGTGATTCTTGCGTTGAAATTATCACCGCATGCAAATCAAGCCGACTGGTGATAGATGACAACATGATTGCAGGATCCTCCGGGAACGCACAGGAACCAGACGGAGAGCAGAAAGGAGTTTTGAACGGAAATCAGAAAGAAGATCAGAAGGGTGATCAGAAAGGAAACAATAACGGAACTCAATCGGATCCAAACAATCTTGTGAATATCATACTTGAACCCGTATTCTTCGATTATAATCAATCAACAATCAGAAACGATGCAGCAGTCATTCTTCAGAAAAACATAGGTATACTTAAAGATAACCAATCCCTCACTGTAACAATAAGTGGCAACAGTGATTCCAGAGGTGATTCAGATTACAACAAAAAACTTTCTCTGAAACGTGCGCTGGCAGTTAAAAATTACCTTCTTTTAAACGGCATCGACAAGAGCAGAATAGTTGGTGTGTTTTCACTGGGAGAAACCGCTCCGGTGAACAATTGCACAGATAACAAAGAGTGTTCTGAAGATCAGCATCAACAAAACCGGAGAACAGAATTTAAAGTAAAACTATCTGATGACAGCAAGGATGCCGCTAGCACTTCAGTTCCGGCCGGAGAAGAATTTCTTCAACCGTAAATCATACTTTTTCCGATAAATAAAACCTTTGCTTCCGGAGCTTTTATTTACTTATTACGCCCTGAAACATCATATTTTCGGCATATTCGGCTATCTTTGTTAAAATAAAAAACCCATTACATTGACTTTTGAAGAATTAAATTTAACTAAGCCGCTTTTGCGTGCGCTGGATGATCTCGAATACTTCCATCCAACACCTATTCAGGAAAAAGCTTTTCCGGTTATCATGTCAGGAAAAGATGTGGTTGGAATTGCACAAACAGGTACCGGTAAAACATTCGCCTACCTGCTTCCACTGCTGCGACAGCTTAGTTATTCAGAGCAAAGGCATCCAAGAATTCTGATCGTTGTTCCTACACGTGAACTCGTTCTTCAGATCGTTGAAGAAATTAAAAAACTTAGCACATACATGAATATCCGGTTTCAGGGTGTTTATGGCGGAACCAATATCAATACTCAGAAACAGTTGGTTTATAACGGAGTTGACATCCTTGTGGCTACCCCGGGAAGATTGGTGGATCTTGCACTTACTAGTGTTTTGCGACTGAAAGACATTCAGAAACTCGTAATCGATGAAGTAGATCAGTTATTCAGCCTTGGATTCAGACAGCAGTTAAACAGTTTCCTGGAAACACTTCCCGGAAAACGTCAGAATCTCATGTTTTCCGCTACCATGACGGAAGAAGTAGAAAATCTTATCAAAACCTACTTTCATGAGCCCTTTAAAATTGAGATCGCTCCTCATGGAACTCCATTGGATCAGATCAGTCAGAAAGCTTATCATGTTCCCAATTTCAATACTAAAGTCAACCTGCTGGAGTCACTTCTCAATTCTGAAGAGGATCTAAGCAAAGTATTGGTGTTCGTAGATAATAAAAAATCTGCCGACAGTCTTTTCGAATTGCTGGAAAAAAAGATCCCGGGAAATCTGGGTGTGATCCATTCCCGCAAATCGCAAAACCATCGTATCAATACGCTGAAACTATTTAAAAACGGAACTCACCGGGTGTTGATCGCAACAGATATTGCGGCCCGTGGACTTGATATTTCAGATGTAAGTCATGTTATTAATTTTGATATTCCAGCCATTCCTGAAAATTATATTCACCGGATCGGTAGAACAGGACGTGCGAATAAAGCAGGAGCTGCAATCAGCTTCATCAACGAAGTAGAACAGGAATACCAGGTGGCGATTGAAACGCTGATGAATAAAGCCATCGAATATGAGACATTGCCTGAAGATGTAAAGATCTCAACCGTGTTCAACGACGATGAGCTTCCGATGCTGAAAGACAAGAACAAAAACAAAAAAGCACCTAAGAAACATACCGGTGGTGCCGCTTTCCATGAAAAGAGTGAATTGAATAAAAAGGTAAATCTGGGAGGTCCCGGTCGCCGTGAAAAATTAAAAGGTAAGGACGCTAAGATCAGAACAAGAAGACATAATTCTTAACCCGGGATGCGGGAAATCTGTTTCTCCATGGTTTTGATCTGTTTTACAATCTCCTCCGTTTTAGGCTTCTGAGCTTTTGCTTTCTTAAAATATTCTTTGGCCAGTCTGTTCTGATTCCGCTGAATTTCCAGTGAACATAATTGCATATAGACTGCTGCAAGATGCTCTTTGTCTGGTATTCCGGC
>JALYRR010000123.1 GCA_030855265.1 Bacteroidota bacterium
TTCCTGAGCGATTCTGTGGTCGAACCCGCAAGAGCAGTTGTTTCACCAACAATTTTTTTCTGAATTGCTTTGATACGTTTACTCAGGATAGAAGTAATAAATCCCAGAACTGGTACGGCCGCAAAATAAACAACAGCGATCAGCCAATGAATATTGATTGCATACACCATAACAAAAACAACACCTACCAGCGAAGTGAAGAGTATGCTGATAAATGCACTGATCAGCTTTTCCACATCTGTTCTTACTTTCTGAAGCTTGCCTAATGTTTCACCGCTTCGCTGATCCTCGAAAACGGAATAGGGAAGTTCAAGGGAATGCTGTAAACCATCTGAATAGATCTGGGCACCTAACTTCTGGGTAATTACATTAACATAATAATCCTGGAAATTCTTTGCGATCCGGGAAACCATTGCAAATCCCATCGACAAAAGAATGAGTAAACCAACCCCTTTTATAAATTCCGCCTTTGTAAATTCCGAAGCTTTTGATGCGTAATTATCCACTAGGTGTTTGAAAACCAAAGGGTCCAGCAATGAAAAGATCTGGTTGATGGTAGCCAGAACCAAGGCCAGCAGAACAATCCATTTGTATCTTTTCAGGTAGGTGATTAAAAGTTTCATAAAAATAATTTAGGTGCAAAGGTAAGCTGAAAGCGGGACTCTGAAGATTTAAATGTACGAATCCATTGTAGTAAACAAAAAAATAGTTAGATTTGTTTTCATAGCTTAACTGAATAAATCAAGCGACAAACAATACAATTATTACGCTGAATGCTGGAAATACCTACTGAAAAATTCATTAAACAGGTTGATCTTCGCTCATCTATAGTTACCCTCCGTTCTGATGGGATTATGCATTTTGACATCAAAGCTGTTGAAGAGTTCACGGAAACTGATGTGAAGGATATTCTTCGCACAGTTAAGGAAATAGGCCACGGATCCCGGTTTTTGAATCTTGTTACTTTTCCTGCTTTTGTTACTATATCCAAAGAGGCACGTGCGCTGTCGGCAAGTAATGAAGGTAATGAATATACAATTGCAGATGCGATGGTTGTCACCTCAACGGCTATTAAACTTGTAATGAATTTTTATATTTCTTTTGATAAGCCTGTGCGTCCAACCAGAGCATTTAACACTCAAGACAAAGCAGTGGAATGGTTGAAAAAACATACTGAATACTGATGGAAACCCTGAAAAAACATATCCTCCGGGAAGCCAATCTTCTCACAAGCAGAATCAGGCTTCGCAGCGACGGGATCATGGAAATCAGGATGAAAAACAGGGACGATATTTCAATAAATGATCTGATAGAAATTAATGAGGCCTGCGGTAGGATTGGAGAGGGAAAAGCTTTTCCTAACCTTTTTTATATTGATCATTTTATAAACATAAACGCTGAAGCCCGTGCATACGGAGCATCGGAAGCGAGCAATAAATATACAAAGGCAGATGCATTTGTGTTGAATTCTGAGGCACTCAAACTGATTGGAAATTTTTACATCCGCTTTAATAAGCCCATCAGACCTACCAGAATCTTCAGTTCTGACATAGAAGCAGTGAAGTGGCTAAAATCTTTTTCCTAAATTCGAAAGCTTAACATTAATCCTCTCTTATGAAAATTCTCAAAAAAATTCTCTTAATCCTTTTTATCCTTTTGGGATTATTTCTGCTTGTTTCACTTTTCCTTCCTTCAAAAATAAGGGTTGAAAGAGCAACTTTGATTAATGCTCCTGCTTCTGTTGTGTTTGACCAAATCAATGTATTAAAAAACTGGAAAAACTGGTCGTACTGGGACAATGTGGATTCCGCTATGAGTTCCACTTATGAAGGTCCGGAGAGCGGAGTTGGCGCTAAACACCTCTGGGACAGCAAAAATCCTGATATCGCAAAAGGTTCCCTGACTATCACCGTGAGTGATCCGAACAAACTTGTTGTGACCGAACTGGCGATGGACGGTATGGGATCAAGCCTCGGAGGCTGGATCATTGATGATACAACCAATGGTGTGAATGTGACTTCATACATGGACATGGATATGGGTTTCTTTGGAAGGATCTTTCCGGGCTTGATGATGGACGGTTGGTTGGGACCTGATTTTGAAAATTCACTCGCAGGACTTAAACAACAATCAGAGAAAGTTGCTTCTGAGCCTGTACCGGGGACTGGATTAAAAATTGAGGTATCCACCTACAATACGCAGATCATAGCAACGTGCAGGATGATATCCAGCCAGATGAAAATTTCTGAGGATCTGGGTGGCGGCTTCGGAAAGATCGTTGAGTACATTGGAAAAAACAAACTCGAAATGACGGGGTCGGTTTTCGCTATTTATCACAGTTATTCTCCTGAAAAAATCGATATGGAATGTGGGATTCCTGTAAATAAAACGGCAAAGGATGAAGGTGAAGTAAAAACCACTGAAATGAAAGGCGGAAACGCTGTGGTTGCTCATTATTACGGTGATTATGCAGGGACTTACGATGCTCATATGGCAATCGACAAATGGCTGAAGGATAATAAAAAGTCAGCAACTGGCGCACCTTGGGAAGTTTATATAACGGATCCTATGGTTGAAAAAGACACTGCTAAATGGCTGACAGACATATACTATCCAATTGAATAGTGAAAAACAATCCTTCTGACAGAAGGCCATCATGGAAACTGAAACCACATTCTTAAATCGCCTGCAGTACGACCTATTCTGGATCGCACTAAGAACTGATGGAATAATAAAAGTTCAGCTGAAAGGAAATGATGAAGTGGATGTGGATCAGATCAAAAATATAGTAGAAGCCATAAAGCTGATCGGAGCAGGAAATATTCATCCAATACTAATTGTGGCCGGCGAATTCACATTGCCTTCTCACGCAGCACGCGCGTATCTTGCTACAGCCGAATCAGATCCTTATGCATCTGCAGAAGCTTATGTTATCAGGTCTTTTCCTCAAAAACTCGTTGGTAATTTTTATCTCAGCTTTAACAAGCCCGCACGGCCAACCCGTATTTTTACATCCGAAGACAAAGCCATCGACTGGCTAAAATCCTTTTAAAAGGTTTCCGAAATTTTTGCCAGAGTTTCCGAATGAATCTCATGCTTCCCCTGAAAAGAAAGATGAGTAAACCGAATTCTTTTTTCTGTCAATTCCTTTTCTTGTTTAAGTTTTAATTCAGCACTTACAAAAGGATCTTCCGTTCCTGTCACCAAATGCATATTGAGCGAATTAAATAATCCTTCATCCCCGAGATCGTCCGGAAAAGTTCCCGCCCACAGTATGAGATTATCCGCTTTTGAATTCTTCTTTGAGAGCCAGCGGGAAACTGTTGCTGTACCCTGGGAGAAACCCAGAACATTTACTTTTAAGTTATTTGTATTTGAAGGAAGGCTGTTAATTACTTCCTCATATACAGCATCTAAAAAATTCACATAATCCTGAATGTCTTCATTGCGATCTTCTTTGGTCATCCAGGAAGCCACCACCCGCCCACTGAACTTTTCCCAATAAAATCGATGAAGTCCTTCAGGAGCAATAATAAGAGTCCGGCCATTCTCTAGCATTTTAAAATGTTCCAGAAAATAAGAAGCCAGTTGTCCGTAGCCATGACAAACAAACCAAACGGTATCGATCGCAGCGGAAGGTTCACCTAGCTGAAAATACCGGGCAGTTTTTGGGATGGAGATATTTTTTTGTATCATATTGTATTAATAAAAAAGCACCGTTCTTACGAACGATGCTTTTCGAAAATAAATGATTTGACATTAGTCTACAACGATCACGCAATATTTTGATGCGCTCCAGAAATCTTCCTGGTTAGTGATAGTCAACTTTTCAGCTTTCCCATCAGCACCTTCAAATTTATAAGATCCTGCAGGATGAGTTGAAACAAGTTTTGCTTTTTTCGCACTCAGAGCAATGGTGTTGGTAGCTGTGATATCAACCTTTGTAAAATAATCCTTGTTGAAATCTTCTTTCATCTTTTGAGATTTTCCCAAACCGATAAAACCACCTTCTTTTGTAAGAACATTGTTTTTGATCAGTTCTTTCGCAGTTCCAAAAGCATAGTAACCTGTATTCAGTTTCTCTGTTTTCATTTGAGATTCCTGAGTTGCCTCCTGATAGCTGGTATTAAGGTTTGTCATTGCAACATTCAATTCCTCAAGTTGCATTTTCAATCCATTGATCTCAGCATCTTTTGCTTCAATATCAGCAGTTAAACGCGTAATGAATTTTTCAAGTTCAGCATTTTTCTTATTTGATTCACTTAGCTTTCCTTTCATGGAAGCCAAACGCTGCTTGTTCTTATTCATTATATCATACATTGCCTGAATATCAGCAACGATCTGATCTTCTTTGCTCTTGCGTGTTTCAGCATCTTTGCTGTTTTCTGTAACTATCTTTTCCTTTTCCTTGATAGCATCAAGATTTGCCTGGATCTCATTAAAGCCTTCTATAAAAGACTGTATGCTTGAGTCCTGATCTTGCATGCGAACCTGGTATCCTCCGTTTACAGCTTTCAAACTGTCTTCAGCGGATAAAACGCCTTCCTGTTTGTTATCACCACAACTAAATGCGAATGGTAAAAAGGCGATCAAATAGATTAATTTTTTCATAGCTTGTTTTTTAACTTTTAGGTTTATTAAATTTAGATTAGTGAAATTTGTCTTGGGGTAACTACGTAATAAAAATTATACCCAAATATCATTGTCTGTTATCGTTTTCAGCGGCAAATCGCACAGGCAAACAACAATCAGAGTATTAATAAAAACGAATTCCTGTCGCGAAAGTACTAATTAAATCTTGACGAGGAAAATAATCCCCTTTATTCAGAACTGATGCTGGGGAATTTATCCCCCAGAATTGAAAGGACTCCATCAATCCGGTAGACACTTTTGCTGTATTTGTTGGAAAGGATGATTACTGTGATTTGATCGGCTGGGCGCCTGTAAAATAAAGAACTGTAGCCATGCCACCAGCCATTGTGATAGATCGTCTTATCATCTTTCGAATTTTCTGTAAGTCTCCAGCCATAACCATAGTTCCGTATTCCCTTGTGTTCATTGCTATAACCCGAAAACGCCTCTTCAATGGTCTTTTCTTTCAGCAGTTTATCCGAATACAAGGCACGATCCCACTTAAAAAGGTCCTCCACAGTAGAGAAAATTGCCTTGTCACCCAGCACCTCATCGCCATAGGTATCTGTTTCAGTCTTTCCGCCAGCCGTGTGCCCTTTGGTAACATCTTTTCCCTTCAGACTATTGCCTGCACTTTGCACCCAGGTATTGTTCATTTCCAACGGACGAAAGATATTTTCCTCCATAAACTCTGGAAAGGTTTGTCCGGATACTTTTTCAATCACAAGAGCAAGTAAGACATAATTAGTATTGCAATATTCGAATTTTTTACCGGCAGGAGCATACGCTGCTGGTTTTTCATTCATAAGCATATCCAACACCGCCGCATTATCCATCACTTTTCCTTTATAGCAATGTTTGGAGTCGCAATAGCTTTCCCCGAAATACAAATAATTACCAAGGCCGGAGCGGTGTGACAATAAATGGTGAATGCTAATTCCTTTGTAAGGAAATCCCGGAAAAAAGGTCTCAAGCTGGTCGCCGAGTTTTAATTTACCCCGATCCTTCAGAAGTAGGACGGCTGCGGCTGTTAGTGTTTTAGAAACGGAAGCCAGTTGAAAAGCGGAAGTAAGATGAAGAGAGTCCTTGGCTTTGAGATCTTTGTAACCGAATGCCTTTTTATAAATGACCTGTCCCTGCTGGGCAACCAGGATGCAACCGTTAAATCCATTCTGCTTTACCCGGTTTTTCATCAGGGTATCTATACGATAGGATTTTTCCTTCGCATGTATAGCAAGGAGAAGCTTATCAATACTGTCAGTATCTACAAGTTCTATCTTCTCTTCGTTTTTTAAAGATGGTTCTGCTCCACATGAGAAAAGGGAGGTAATAACTACTATAGAAGCAAACAGGCAGGCAGAAAGAAATTGTTTCATTATCTTTTTTTATCGACAGCTTCCTGAACGATCAGTTCCCGGCCCTTAATCTCTTTACCATTCAATGCTTCTATAGCTTTTAAAGCATCGTCCTTTTTGAGCATCTCCATAAAAGCAAAACCTTTGGATTCCCAGGTAATGGTATCATAAACAATTTTGGTTGAAACAACTTTTCCAAACTGAGCAAACAATCCTTCCAGCTGCATTTCGTTGATATCGCGGTCAAGGTTCTTTATAAATAATTTCATTTAGAAGGGTCTTTGTTAATCTTTCACAAAATTACCTTTTAAATTCTTTTTTAATTAACTTTGAGAAACTATTTATTCAGGGTATGAAAAAACTTATTGCGTCTTTTCTGATCATCACTTCTTGTTTGACTGTATCCGCACAAACGGATACAACTGAATATTACAATCCGGATAAACAAGTTATAGCTGCGAAAGACCGCGTTTCTGTTTCATTAACTGCAGGCGCTGGTGTTAGTGTTTTTAATTCCAATACTGCATTTATTACCTATGTTGCCCCGAAGATCAGTTATCAGATTAACAATAAATTCCGGATCAATATGGGCTTCATGCATTATACTGCCTCGGGAAACACATTCATGCCTATCAGTAATTCCGAATCCATTTCTAATTTTTCCAACCGTCCCGTAAGCGGAGATCTTGTTTTCCTTGGAGGAGATTATCTTTTGAATGAAAAAATAATTCTTTCCGGTTCTGTTATGATGGATGTGAACAATGTCACCAACAAACAAAGTAATTACAAGGCTGCTACTCTTGGAATGGAATACAAAATATCAAAACACAGTTCTATAAAATTTGAAACCACTATTTCTGAAGGACGTGGAAATTATAATAACAATGGTTCTTCTTTTCCAACCAGCAGTGGTTTGGGTGGCGGGTTCATGAACAATGATCCTATGTTCGGGAGGTAGAACATGAAACTGAAAACCTTTCTTCTGTCCTTTATTCTGCTGCTAAGCGGCTTCCTTCTTTTTTCCTACACAAAAACTTCATTCAATAAAGCAGTTCCGAGACTCCGGGATGGTGATATTATTTTCCAGACTTCTCAGTCCGACCAGTGCAAAGCTGTGCAGGCAGCCACTCATTCTATTTACAGCCACTGCGGGATCATTTTCCTTGAAGGTGATAAAATTAAAGTTTACGAGGCCGTTCAACCTGTCAGAGTAACCGGCTTTGATGAGTGGATCAGTCATGGAAAAGGAAAAAAGTACGTAATTAAAAGGCTGAAGAATGCCGACTCTGTTTTAACTCCGGCAACTCTTTCCAAAATGAAAGAATCAGCAATAAAGCATAACGGTAAAAATTATGATATTTACTTTGGATGGTCGGATGAACGGATCTATTGCTCCGAATTAGTCTGGAAAATATACAAGGAAGGAGCCGGACTTGAAGTTGGCAAGCTTCAGAAATTAAAGGAATTTGATCTCAGTCACCCTGAGGTTAAAAGGATCATGAAAGAACGCTATGGCAATAACGTCCCGCTGGAAGAGACTGTTATCTCCCCTGCCTCCGTTTTTGCCTCCGAACTTCTGATCACAGTCGCTGAAAACTAGGCTTTTACCACATTCTCTTCTTTAGGCAATCTCTATTGCTCATTTCCATTTTTAGTCTATCTTTATTGCATAAATTTCAAACTTATGTTAAAAAAGATCCACCTCTTTGCATTTCTGATTGTTTCATGGACTGCTTCAGCTCAGCTAAAATGGTCCAATAAAAACCTATATGATCAGAAACACTTTATAGAGAATAAAGGACAGTTGGAAACCGGGAAACTTCCTTCTGCTCAAGAAATCCTGTTCAGCAGTAAAATCGACGGGGTTCAATACTACTTCACCTCTACCGGTTATACCATTGGAAGATTTGAACGTGTTAAGAGAAGCCGGAAGGAGATTGTACAAATCACAAAAGATCTTCACGAGGATAACGAAGAAGATGATAAAGAATTCAAATATAAAACCGTTGAAAAATTTCATGAATTCCGCTTTTCGAATTCCAATTCCGCAGTAGAACTGATCAAGGGAAATAAACTCGAAAATTATTATTCCTATTCACTCAATCGCCAGGGCAAAAAGGAAACCGTTATTGCTTATGCCTATTCAAGCATCACCTACAAAAACATCTATCCTTTTACCGACGTATTGATGGAATTCCCGAATGATTCTACCGGGATAAAATACAGTATCATCCTGCATCCGGGAGCCGATGTAAATAAGATCAGGATTATGTTCTCTGATAAATCGGATTTCAAAATCCGTAACAACAACATTGAAATTTCAACTCCTTTCGGAAAGATTGTTGACCATCAGCCTGTCACTTTTACGGCTAAAAACAGATCAAGTATTAAAAGCAGTTTCAAAGTGATTGATAATACGATCGGCTTCGATCTTGGTGTAAAAAGAATCACAGAAACCATTGTGATTGATCCCTGGACAGTCACTCCAACCTTCACATCATCCAATAGTGCATTTGATATTGATTACGACAATGCAGGAAATGTTTATGTCTACGGTGGAAATACCGGTGGACCTTACACTCTGTTAAAATATTCTCCTGCCGGAACTCTGGTTTGGAGCTATACTCCTGCCCTCTTCTCTACCGGAAGTGCTTATTATGGAGATTTTGCTGTCGACAGGAACTCAAACAACATTTACCTTGTTGAAGGCTTTAATTACATTTCAGGGTCACAGGTTGTAAAGATCAATTCATCAGCTGTTATGCTGGCGTCTTTCGCCGGAAATCCTCAGTTCATTGAAATGTGGAGAATCGGTTTCAGCCGTTGTACCAACCAGGCAGTTATCGCCGGAGGAGGAACTTCCAGCCCAACTTATCAAACCTGTTACCTCGACACCAACCTTGTAAGTCTTTCCCCTGTTACTTATATTCCTACTCCTAATTGTTGCCATGATGTAGGATTGCTAGCTCTTGACAACTATGGCAACTGCTATCAGAGCACGAATAAGCCATTGGGATTTGCAGATGGACTTTTCGAAAATCATCTTGTCAAGCTTCCTTTGCCTGCTTTATTACCGGTAACCTACAATGTTCCAACCGGACATGGTTTTCTTGAAGCTGCATCTGTAATGTACTATGGAGGATCTCCTTCAAATGGTTATAACGGACTTACCACTTCGAATACAAAAGTGTTTTCTTATGACGGATATGTTCTCAAAGAATGGGATGGTCCAACAGGAAATCAATTGTCATACAACCGTATTAAATATCCTGCAGGCGGTGACTCATCTCTTGTTTATTGGGGAGGAATCACAGCGGATGATTGCGGGAATTTATTTATCGGCGATAGCAACATGGTTCGTCAGTACGACAGTACACTTACTCTTACCAACAGCTATCTGATGACAGGTATTGTGACGGATGTTATGCTCAGCATCACAGGAGAACTGTATGTCTGCGGTCTTGGTTTCGCAACTTCATTAACCCCTGTTGGCATGGTTGCCTGCACAAGTGGAGGAACATTGTCGCTTAACGTTTCGGCTGTTGATGCAACCTGCACATCTCCGGGTTCTGCTACAGTTACAGTAAGTGGAGGAAGCCCTCCTTATTCTATCGTATGGAATACTTCTCCTCCTCAGTATGGAACGTCTATTTCCGGTGTTCCCCCGGGAACTTATACAGTGACAGTTAACGAAGGATCGTGTTTACAATCATCTCTCACAGGAACCGTTACCATTGGTGCATCGGCTGGAGCGTTCTTCTCAACTCCGCTTATCACAACCGGATGTCCGGGATCTGTGAACCAGGGAACCATATCTGTGTCTCCAACTGGTGGATTAGCTCCTTATTCATATTCATGGTCTACGGCTGCGCCCACTACTGCCGACAGTATCGGTGGACTTGCACCGGGTACTTATACTCTTACTATTACTGATGCAGGAGGTTGTACAAATGTTTATTCTGCACTCATCATTGATACACCAAGTGTAATGACGTATACATTCAGTCATCCCCCAATCGAATGTTTTGGAGATACAACTTCACTTTCAGTTGTTCCTAATGGAGGATCCGCTCCCTATTCAGTTAACTGGACGACTCCAGTGGCTACAGGCCTTATTGTTTACGGAGTGAATGCAGGAAATTTCGCCGGTACTGTGATGGATGCCAGCGGATGTTCGGATGCTTTTGTTTATACACTTACACAACCTTCGTTGTTTACTGCTACATCATCAACAAGTATCAATTGCTCCACCGCCAACTCGGGTGTGATCACCGTTAATCCTGCAGGTGGTAACAGTCCGTATTCCTATTCATGGAGTGGATTTCCGGCTAATCTGACAAATACACTGAGCAGTGCAGCACCGGGAACATACACAGTTACCGTTACGGATAGCAACATGTGTTCAATCACTATTATTGATACAGTTGATTCTTACACTCCTCTTACAGAAACAAGCACCATTGCTGATCCTTGTTTTGATGGAAGTAACGGATCAATCGTTGCCAATGTGACCGGAGGAACTCCTTCACCTTATCAATACAGCTGGACGGGCTATCCTACCAACAATACCAACACACTTGGAAGTCTTGCCTCAGGAACGTATACACTTACTGTGACAAGCGGGCCTTGTACAAACACAAGCGTTTTTGTTGTGAATGAAGATCCGATCACAGATACACTCAATTTCGTAACTGAATATTGCGAAGGAGATAAAACTACAAGCATCTTCCTTCCTTTAACTACTTCACAGCCGCCATATCAATGGTATACGGGAATCATCCCGGTAACTGGAGCGAATCAAAATACATATAATGGACAGGTTTCCAATCTGAATAACTATAGTCTTACCTGGTTCATGGGAGGATGCGGATATGTAACAACTGGTGTTGACAGCATTGTACATCCACAACTATCAGCTGCTACACCTGCGAATGTATTTTCTCCTAACAATGACAATGACAATGAGTTGTTC
>JALYRR010000124.1 GCA_030855265.1 Bacteroidota bacterium
ACCCGATTTCTATTGATGCAGAACCACCTGTCCATGAATCTTTTGGTTCTTTGCCCATTACAAAATCCATACTTCCTCCGGCTGATAAAATTCCATTGAAAAGAGTTGGAGAATATTTCAGTCCGTTCACAACCAATTCCTGCACATAACAATTCCCTTTCGATAAGGCCGGAGCATTTATCATCAGGTTCTTTCCGTTTTCAAAATTGATCTTCGCAGAAACAAATGAGGGTGATCCAGCCATGAATTCAAGACTTCCGGGCGTAACAGGATAAAAGCCCAGAGAGCTCAATACATACCATGCACTCATTTGGCCGCAATCCTCATTCCCTATTAATCCATCCGGCTTCGTAGTATAATGCCCGTTTAATATTTCCTGAACACGGACTTGGGTTTTTGAAGGCTTGCCTACGAAGTCATACAAATAGGACATGTGATGACTAGGTTCGTTTCCGTGAGCATACTGTCCGATCAGGCCCGTAATATCAACCTGTTCCCGGCCGGTGGTTGTATTATTTTCAGTGAACAACTGATCAAGTTTCTGCTCAAATTTCATTTTCCCACCCATCATCTGGATCAATCCCGGTATATCATGCGGAACAAAAAAAGAATATTGCCAGCTATTGCCTTCAGTGAAATTATTATTCACTTCTCTTGGATCGAAAGGAGTGATCCATGCTCCGTTTTTCTTTGGGCGCATAAATCCGGTCTCCTGATCAAACACGTTTTTCCATGAGTTTGAACGCCTGATAAAATAGGTATAATCATCCTTCTTATTGAGAAATTTTGCCATGCGTGCTATACACCAATCGTCGTAGGCATACTCGAGTGTCTTCGAAACGCTTTCATGCTCATCATCCATACTGATGAACCCATTATTTTTGTACGCACTCAATCCCAGATGATCAAACATTGCACTCCGTTTGCTCGCCGCATAGGCCTTTTCATAATCGAATCCGTTTATTCCTTTCAGCATTGCATCAGCTATCACACTTACGGAATGATAACCGATCATACAATCTGTTTCATTGGATGCAAGCTCCCATACAGGCAAACGGCCACTCTGTTCATAATGAGAAAGAAAAGTATTAATATAATCGGATGTCCTCTTCTGATCAATTAAGGTATAGAGAGGATGCGTTGCGCGAAAAGTATCCCACAATGAAAAAACCGTATAATGAGTATATCCCTTGGCTTTGTGTGATTTCATATCAGGTCCGCGGTACATGCTATCCACATCCATGGCCACATTAGGCTGGATCATCGTATGATACAATGCAGTATAGAATATTTTGAGTTGGTCTTTGTTATCGGAAACCACTTCGATTTTACTTAATTCCTTGTTCCAGGACTGTTCTGCTTCTTTTCTAACCTGATCAAAATTCCAATGTGGAAGTTCAGCAATCATATTCTTTTCGCAACCTTCTACCGTAACAGGGGACAGCGCAACTTTAACTAATACTGTTCTGTCTTTTGGCATTTTAAATTTATAACAGATCCGAACATTGCCACTAACAGGTTCCTTCATCCCTTTAATTGATTCCTGTGAAGTAAAACCATCCAGCAAAGGCTCTGAGAATTCCATCACATACATTACGGTCTGATTGCGTGCCCAGGCTTCGGACTGACGGTAGCCTTTCACCTTAGTATCGGAAACAAGACTTGCCGAAGCGTTGATCAATTTATCCCTTAACACCAGATCCAAAACGATATATGCAAATTCTCCTTCCGGAAAAGTATATCTGTGCATTCCCACCCTGGTTGTGCTGGTGAGTTCAGCTTTCACACCATTATCAAGCAGCACAGAATAATATCCGGCAGAAGCTTTTTCGTTTTTATGATTGAACGTGGAAGAAATTTTTTTATCAAGGAGTTCTGTCGGTGTTACAGGATTCGCTGAAGGAAATAAAAGAATATCCCCGTAATCGCTGCAACCGGTGCCGCTCAGATGGGTATGAGAAAAGCCGTAAACAATAGAATCGCTGAAATGATAGCCGCTACAGCCATCCCAACTCCCATCGATTCGTGTATCAGGAGACAACTGAACCATTCCAAAAGGCACAGTGGCACCTGGAAAAGTATGACCATGCCCGCCTGTTCCAATCATTGGATCCACGTAATTCGAATAATTGATCTGAGCAGCAAGAGAACCTGCAACAAGAAGGAAAAAAGGGATGAACTTACATTTCATAAAAATCAAATTTACAGAGTTTGATTCAATGAGATCTCTTTCCAGATGAGCGAGGCTGCACCAAGAATTGCGGCATCGTTTTCTTTTAGTTTGGAAGGGAGAATTTTTATTTTGTTCTTATAAATGTTCAGCAGATTTCGCTCAAAACTTTCGATCGTCGGTTTAAAAATAAAATCACCGGACAAGGCAAGTCCGCCAAAAAGAAAGATCGCTTCCGGACTTGTATAGGCCACGCTGTTTGCCAAGGCAAGTCCAAGGATATCGCCTGTATAATTAAAAGCAGTCAATGCATCTTTATCACCTGTAATTGCCTTTTCATAAATAAATCTCGCATCCGCTACAAGTCCTCTCATCTCCGTTTTCAGGTGATGGCTCATTTGCAGATCTGCATATGTTCGTTTGATCCCGGTGGCCGAACAATATGTTTCAAGACAACCTTTTCTCCCGCAACCACAAGGGCGACCATCCGGATACATAATCACATGTCCAATTTCACCTGCGAAACTATCATGCCCATAGACCATTTCGCCATTCACAACAATTCCGCTACCGAGCCCGGTTCCTAATGTGATAAAAATAAAATTTTTCATTCCTTTCGCGCCACCAAAAACCATTTCTCCAATTGCTGCTGCATTTGCATCATTGGTGAGCACCACTTTTACATGAAGGTGATCTGCAAACATTTCAGCAAGAGGAATCACACCTTCCCAACGAAGATTGGGAGCAAATTCAATGGTTCCTTTAAAAAAATTGCCATTTGGAGCGCCAATTCCAACACCACCAAGAACATAGGCTCCTGAATAACCTGCGACAGCTTTTTTGATCCCCTCTGAAACCACAAGAACAAGATCTGAAGGTATAGGAAAATGTTCGGTAGAAATGGTCTCCTTCAAAAGGATCTTTCCTTGTTCATCCACCAAACCAAAAACAGTATTGGTTCCTCCAATGTCAATTCCCGCAACTAACTTTTTCATATTACTATCTTTTAAAAGGACAACGATTCCGTTTGTCAAATTTCGTAAATAGAAAGAGTGTGTCCTACCAATTCAGGAGAAAAATTTAAAAGAATTTAAACCGGTTAGGATCAATGCGGTTTTTCGCTTGCAGAATCGTAGTCGATGCCTTTGCTGATCAGAATTTTTTTCATTTTCCAGGCATACCATGCCAGGAAGATGAAGCAGAATACCGGAATGATATAGGAGATATGGATGTTGGTCATATCCGCCAACAAACCCTGAACAGGAGGAATGAAGGCCCCACCCAGAATCATCATTATAAGAAAGCCCGAAGCCTGACTGGTGTATTTGCCTAATCCGGCGATTGCCAGTGAAAAGATGCAAGGCCACATAATAGAACAAAACAATCCTCCGCTCAGCAGTGCATAAATACCGATGGTTCCATGGGTGAGCAAGCCTACGATCATAGCGATGGTTCCCAAAATTCCGAATAACATAAGCGTAAAGGCCGGCCGTTGCTTTCCAAGTAAAAACCCTCCTAATAATACGGCTACACAAATTGCATACAAATAAAAGCTGCTGACATCTGCACCGCTCAGGTGGTTCATAAACAATACGAAGGCAAGTGCAGCAAAAGGAATCACAATTGTGAGAATGGTATTCAACCCTTTCTTCAGGTTAAATGCACCAATTGCACCGGTCCACCTTCCTATCATTAAACTTCCCCAATACAATGAAATGAATGGTCCGATCTGAGAATCTTCCAGACTTCCAAACTCCGGAGTTTTTAATAAGGTTCCCAGATTACTTTGTACAGTTACTTCCACACCTACATACACAAAGATGGCAAGCATACCAAGGATTACCTGCGGGTAAGGTGCTTTTTCGAAACGATCTTCCCTGCTGATTTTCTTGTAGAGATAAATAAGTAAAGCAAGAATGATGAGCAGGAAAACGGTACCTGCTGCAAGAAATAAAAATTTACTCTGATCCTCTGCAACATCAGGACGAGCGAGTTCTTTGCTGTCGATCGTAAAAAATAAAAAGATCAGGATCAGAAAGATCAGAATTCCCATCACGAAATACAGAGGGCCTTTCAACACTTTTACCTCTGTTGTGTTGTCCTCCATTTCCAGCTTCGGAATTTTCGAAACAAATAAGATCATGATGGCAAGGGCGAAAGCGACTGCAAGAATCACATATAAAATATTGATGGAACCTAAGGAAGCCCCGATCTTATCATCATCCGTTGCAATGGCTTTTCCAAAAAGCACAAGACTCACAAGGATTGGCCCGATGGCTGTTCCCAGCGAGTTGACACTTCCCGCGAAATTCAATCGATAGGATCCGGTAGCAGGATTTCCAAGATTCAGCACGAGCGGATTGGCGGAAGTCTGTTGAAGAGAAAACCCCAGAGCAATGATAAAAAATGCACCAAGGATAAACATGAATGAGCCTGAATTTACTGCAGGAATCATAATGAGTGCTCCTATTATCGAAATAAACAATCCGTAGATAATGGTGGTCTTATAACCGACCTTATTTATGATGTCCCTATTGAACTGCAGCGAGAACATATACAATATAAGTGAACCGATAAAATACGCTGTATAAAAAGCAAAGTCGATCAACTGCGACTGAAACTGACTTAGGCTGAAGTGCGTTTTGCAAAAAGGTATGAAGATCCCGTTAGATGCCGCTAAAAATCCCCAAAAGAAAAACACGGAAATTAATGCAACAATGGAGGCCTGATTGGATGGATGCTGTTTCATAATATTAATTTATAGATATCCGAAAATTAACAAAATAAATGGCAAACAGAAATGAAAGGAGATAAAGTTTTAAAGTGATTTTTCCACGAGAAAAGTAAACGATTGGAAACCAACTTTAAATTCTGAAAAGTTTGATTGGACTTGATCTCCTAAGATAGACGGATCGTCTTAAGAATACTATCAGTAGCCCCGGTATGGCTTTTCACATAATTCTTTGAAACATGCGAAGCGGTTTTTAAAACCATTTCATCTGAAAGCAAGTGAAGGGTATCTTTCAACGCTTCGGAATTTGCAATTGAGAAGGCACCACCCAAACGGATGAGTTCTTTGGCTTCAATAAATTTCTGATAATTGGGTCCGAAGATCACTGGCAATCCAAATGTGGCGGCTTCCAGAATATTATGGATCCCACTGCCGAAACCACCGCCAATAAAGGCAATCGTTCCATACTGATAAAGTGATGATAACATTCCGATATTATCAATGATCAGGACATTCGCTCCGGAAACTGAATTTTCATCCGCTTTAGAATATCGCAAACATTTCCATTCATTCAATTCGGATTCGATGGATTCCAAATGCTTTTCTCCTAGTTCATGCGGTGCCACAATGATCTTAAAATCCTTCGAAACAGCTTTCAGCATTTTTTCATCTTCCGGCCAGGTACTCCCTGCTATCAGTATCTTCCCATCCTTACAGAATTTAGCGACAAGAGGAATGTCCAAAGCGTTCTTCGATAATTCATGTACACGGTCGAAACGCGTATCTCCACTCAAGGTAGTATTTGTAATTCCGATGCTGTTCAGTAATTCCATGGAATGTTCATCCTGTAAAAAGAAATGACTGAAACAATTCAATTGCTTACGGGCCCATCCGCCAAAAGGCTTAAAAAAATAATGGTCATCCCTGAATATGCCGCTAACAAGGTATACAGGCACTGATCGTCGTTTCATTGAATTCAGGTAATTGAACCAAAATTCATATTTCACAAAAAATACAGCTTGGGGATTTACGAGGTCGAGAAATTTCTCAGCATTGGAAGGTGTATCCAGAGGAAGGTAAAAAATCAAATCGGCGCCCTTATAATTTTTCCTGATCTCAAAACCTGATGGGGAGAAAAATGTAAGGAGGATCTTTTTTTCCGGAAATTGCTTTTTAATTCTTTCCATCAATGGTCGCCCCTGCTCAAACTCCCCTAAGGAAGCACAATGGAACCAGATTATTTGTGAATCAGAAAACTCGATGCGGAGCTTATCCAGTTGAGCTTTCAGTGAATTGAAAAGATTTTTCCGGCCATTTATCCACAACTTTGCTTTTGGCAAAAAAAGGGAACCAATCAGGATTGCGATATGATACAGGTGAATGGAAAGTGTATATAAAAACCTCATGTTCTTTCCTGCGGCAGATGTAATTAATAGGTGTAGAATTCCTGTGGTGCCTTTTTATACAAAGGCAGGATCCATGCGATTTTCCCGCCATACAAAACATCCAGGCGCTTTGTAGAATCGTGTTCCATCGTATCATAATTATAGCTTCTACGGTTTTCCGTAAACCCCTGCATACACTCAAACCCGATATAGAAATTGACAAGCCTGTTATTGCTCAAATACATATAACCTATACTTTCAGTTAACAACAAACCGTTTGAAAGCCTGTCATATCCCTTCTTGTATTCTTTTGACAACTGCGGAAGATTGTTTCCGATTGTTTCGATACGGATCTTGTGTTGCATAAAACCAAGTCCAACATTGACTATGATCCCCGAATTAGGATTTGGCTTTTTAAACGCGAACATTCTGCCAGCTGTCAGCGAAACGGTAAATCCTCTTTCATATAAGCGCACATCAGCAAACTCACCATTCACATTGATATGGCCACCATCAGGTGTAGAGATGCTGTCGAACAGGCTTTCCTTTACTTTTTTACCGAAGAGAAATGAACCATTGATTCCGAAGGTCCAGTAGCTTTGTGTCTTAAACTCAAGCCCCAGTTGTACTGCCGAGTTATTTCCAAAACGATCGGACAAATCACCAGCAGAGAAATAATAGCCATAAGAGGCACTGATCAAAGGAGTATAAATGGAAGAATCTTTCACACTTACCTGAGCCAATGAAACGGACACAGAATACAAGGTGATGAGAAAGGCGAAAATGGATCTTTTTATCATAATCAAAACATTGCGAATATACGTTTTTTAAACGTACTGACAGGGCAAAAATTGCCCATCAAACTTGTATATTTTCATTATATTCGCATTCTTAATTAACAAGCCTGAAATGGAAAAAACAGTGAAGAAAATTCAGATGGTTGACTTGAAAAGTCAATACGAAAAAATAAAGACCGAAGTAGATGCGGCGATTCAAAATGTATTGAATAATACCGCTTTCATTAACGGGCCTGAAGTAAAGGCCTTTCAGTCGGAAATGGAAGCCTATCTTGGGGCTAAACATGTCATTCCCTGCGCCAATGGAACAGATGCCCTTCAGATAGCCATGATGGCGCTGGATCTTAAACCCGGAGATGAAGTGATCACCGCTGATTTTACCTACGTAGCAACCGCTGAAGTGATCGCCCTGCTTGGATTAAGCCCTGTGCTGGTTGATGTGGTGCCTGACACTTTTGAAATTGATGTAAATGCCATTGAAAAAGCAATTACTCCCAAAACGAAGGCTATTGTGCCTGTTCACCTGTTCGGACAATGTGCAGACATGAATAAGATCATGGCACTTGCTAAAAAACACAATCTGTATGTAATTGAAGACACTGCCCAGGCAATCGGAGCGGAATATGTTTACCCTGACGGAACTAAGAAAAAAGCAGGAACGATAGGAACCATCGGATGCACCTCCTTCTTCCCTTCAAAAAATCTGGGTTGTTATGGTGATGGTGGCGCTATTTTTACAAATGATGACGCTCTCGCAGCCAAAATCAGGATGATCGCCAACCATGGTCAAAGCGTTCAGTATGTTCATGATTCGATCGGAGTAAATTCCCGCCTTGATAGTATTCAGGCAGCGATCCTGAGAATTAAATTAAGAGATCTTGATAATTATGCGGCAGCGAGAAATAAAGCAGCCGAATATTATGACAAGGCATTTGCTAATCATCCTAAATTAAAAACGCCTGCCAGAGCTTCTTTCTCCAATCACGTATTTCATCAGTATACACTCCAGTTGAACGGTGTAGACAGAAACGCATTCCGCGACTTTTTAGCGGGCAAGGACATTCCGGCCATGATCTACTACCCGATTCCTTTGCACTTACAGAAAGCCTACCTGGATCCACGTTACAAAGCAGGAGATTTCCCTGTAACAGAAAAATTATGTGATTCGGTTGTTTCACTTCCTATGCATACTGAACTCGATACGGAAACATTGAAATTCATAACAGATTCAGTGCTTGAGTTTTTGAATAAATAAAACCGCTCAAAATCGCTGTTTTAAATTTTGAATTAAACGTTTAACTTAATATATGAACATAGCAGTAGTTGGTACAGGATACGTAGGCTTGGTTACGGGAACATGCCTTGCGGAAACAGGTAACAAAGTTATTTGTGTAGACATTAACCAGGAAAAGGTAAAACAAATGCAGGCAGGTATCGTCCCGATATACGAACCACATCTTGACCAGTTGTTTGAACGAAACATCAAACAGGGCCGCCTTACTTTTACAACCAACCTGGAAGAAGCCATTGAAAATGCAAAGATCATTTTTCTTGCCTTACCCACTCCTCCGGGTGAAGACGGTTCAGCTGACCTGAGTTATATTCTTGGTGTTGCTAATGATTTGGGAAAGATCATCAAAGACTACAAAGTAATTGTTGATAAAAGCACTGTACCCGTTGGCACTGCCGATAAAGTAAGAGAAGCCGTTGCTAAAAATGCAAAAGTTGAATTTGATATCGTTTCCAATCCGGAATTTTTAAGAGAAGGTTTTGCTGTGGATGATTTTATGAAACCAGATCGTGTTGTGATCGGAGCCAGTTCAGAAAAAGCCCGCAAGACAATGGAAGATCTATACAAGCCTTACGTAAGACAAGGTAATCCAATCATCTTTATGGATGAACGATCTGCCGAACTTACAAAATATGCAGCCAATGCATTTCTTGCAACCAAGATCACATTCATGAATGAGATCGCCAACCTTTGCGAAAAAGTGGGTGCTGACGTGGATGCTGTTCGTATTGGAATTGGTAGCGACGACAGGATAGGCAAAAGGTTCCTGTTCCCGGGTATCGGTTATGGCGGAAGTTGTTTTCCAAAAGATGTCCAGGCGCTTGCTAAATCTGCGGCAGATGTAAACTATGATTTCAGGATACTTGAGGCAGTAATGGATATCAATGAGAAACAGAAAACCATCATTGTTCCCAAGATCAAAGATTATTTCAAAGGAAATCTGAAAGGCAAAAAAATAGCCATCTGGGGTCTTGCGTTCAAACCAGACACGGATGATATCCGCGAAGCTCCATCCTTGTACATCATCGATGAATTGCTGAAAGAAGGAGTTACTATCTCAGCTTATGATCCTGAAGCCATGAAAAATGTTAAGGGACTTTTGGGTGATAAAATCAATTATGCAAATGACGAATACGAAGCTTTAAAAGATGCGGATGCTTTGCTGATCGCCACAGAATGGAGTTTATTCCGTACACCGGATTTTGATAAGGTTTCTTCCCTGCTTAAATCGAAAGTCATCTTTGATGGAAGGAATTTATACAGTTCTTCTCAAATGAAAGAGCTGGGTTACTACTATGCATCCATCGGCAGAGAAACAATAAAATAAAAAGCTGCAATCAGGTTTTTCTGAATAAGAATTCAAAATTTACAATTATGAAAAGAATATTAATAACGGGAGCTGCAGGATTTTTAGGATCACATCTTTGCGACCGTTTCATAAAAGAAGGTTATTACGTAATTGGAATGGATAACCTCATCACTGGTGACCTCAAGAACATTGAACACCTGATGAAATTAAAGAACTTCGAATTCTATCACCACGATGTTTCCAAATTCGTTTTTGTACCCGGTGACCTTGATTACATTCTTCATTTTGCATCACCCGCTTCTCCTATTGATTACTTAAAGATCCCGATCCAAACATTGAAAGTAAGTTCTCTTGGAACGCATAATTTACTTGGACTCGCACGTGTTAAAAAAGCAAGGATCCTTGTCGCATCAACTTCCGAAGTATATGGCGACCCGCTGATCCATCCCCAGACAGAAGAATATTGGGGGAATGTAAATCCAGTTGGCCCGCGCGGTGTTTATGATGAAGCGAAACGATTTATGGAAGCAATCACAATGGCTTATCATACTTATCATGGAGTTGAAACCCGCATCATCCGCATCTTCAATACATATGGCCCTCGCATGCGACTGAATGACGGACGTGTATTGCCTGCTTTCATCGGCCAGGCCTTGCGTGGAGAAGACCTAACCATGTTTGGTGATGGTTCACAAACGCGTTCCTTCTGTTATGTAGATGATCTTGTAGAAGGCATCTATCGTTTGCTTATGAGTGATTACACTCAACCAATGAACATTGGAAATCCAAGTGAGATCACTATCAAAGAATTTGGTGAAGAAATTATTAAACTCACTGGTACAAAACAAAAATTGATCTCAAAACCATTGCCTCAGGATGATCCAAAACAACGGAAGCCCGATATTACAAAGGCAAGGGAAATTCTTGGATGGGAACCAAAAGTAAATCGTCAGGAAGGATTGAAGATCACGTTTGAATATTTCAAATCATTGTCGAAAGATGAGTTGAATAAAACGGAGCACAGACAATTTTAAGGAAGAAACAGGATTCAAGACACAAGACTTAAGACTAGGTACTAAAGACTAAGTACTAAAGACTAATGACTAAAGACTAAGTACTAAAGACTAAAGACTAAAGACTAAAGACAAAAATGGAGTACTATTCACATCCAACTGCTGTAATTGACGAAGGCTGCACAATTGCCAAGGGCGTTAAGATCTGGCATTTTTCTCATATCATGCCCGGATGCATCCTTGGTGAAAATTGCAA
>JALYRR010000125.1 GCA_030855265.1 Bacteroidota bacterium
GGATAATCCGCGGATACCAGATGATAAGCATAGTAACAAAGATTGTCCGTTACGTCTCCGGGGATGTCAATTCCGGAAGAACTGATGATGATCCTTTCCGCTCCGGTTTCTAAATTTTCAATTACCTCGAGTGCATCCGTCAACGCGACCGGATACATCACACTCTGAATATTATGAAAACCATCATCGCGTTTTTCAATGATGTTCAGTCCGATGTTAATTTTCGCGTTGGGAAAGGTGATCATAGAAATTAATTTGTCGCTGATTGATGAACCTGAAGGTACTAAACTACAGAAAGAAAAACGAAGAAAAAAATCCCTCTTCGAAAGTTATACGAATTTTAAAAATGAAAAAAACGCAAAATAAAAGGATCCTATTCGTAAATTCAGGTGGATTCGTCATTCGGAAGATAATTTGTATTTTAGCGTCCTCTAAACAAAAAGGACGATGAATTATCTTGATTTTGAAAAGCCGATTGCTGAATTGCATGAGCAATTAGAAAAAATGCAGCAGGTTGCTGAAAAAAGTGGTGTTGATGTATCTAAGACCATTGCTGATATTGATGAGAAGATCAGACAGGCACGAACTGAAATATATTCCAATCTTACCCCATGGCAACGTGTGCAGGTAAGCCGTCATCCCGACAGGCCCTACACTCTTGCCTATATCAACTCCGTAACTGATAATACATTCATGGAATTGCATGGCGATCGTACTGTAAAAGACGACAAAGCAATGGTGGGTGGTTTCGGAAGTGTTGACGGAAAAACAGTCATGTTTATCGGACAACAAAAAGGGATCAACACAAAAATGCGCCAGATCCGGAATTTCGGTATGGCCAATCCTGAAGGTTACCGTAAGGCGCTCCGCCTGATGAAACTGGCAGAAAAATTCAACAAACCTATTGTTACATTTATTGATACTCCCGGTGCTTATCCCGGTTTAGAAGCGGAAGAACGCGGACAAGGTGAAGCAATTGCGAGAAACCTGCTTGAAATGTCGCAGCTAAAAGTGCCTGTGATCTGTATTGTGATTGGTGAAGGTGCTTCCGGTGGTGCTTTGGGTATTGGTATCGGCGACCGTGTTCTTATGCTTGAAAATACCTGGTATTCGGTAATCTCCCCAGAATCCTGCTCCTCCATTCTCTGGAGAAACTGGAATAATAAAGAGCGTGCTGCGGAAGCCTTAAAGCTTACTCCTGCCGATATGCTTGGCAATAAACTGATTGATGGTGTTATCCCTGAACCTTTGGGCGGTGCGCACATTAACCATGATGAGATCTTTGCAACCGTTAAATCCACCATTCTCACGCACCTTGCTGAACTTGAAAAACTAGATCCAAAAAAACGTGTTGACCTTCGTATTGAGAAGTTCTGCGCAATGGGTGTTGTGAACGAGGAAGTGGAGGACTAGTTAAAAGGAAAGTTAAAAGGAAAAAGTAAAAAGTTAAAAGGGAAAAGGGAAAAGTCACGTGTCTTGTGTCTTGAGTCTCTAGTCTTTAGTCTTGAGTCTCTAGTCTTTAGAAAATAAACTCTACCATTTTATCCGGGTTACTCAGCTTGGCGGTTTTTGAAACTCCGTCCCAGTGGAAATTGATCATATTCACCTGATCAGGTAACAGATCATACAGCAAAGTATTGAGCAAGGTAACTGTGCCTTTCGAATTAAACGGATCGGTTTCAAGGTAGATCCAGACAGATTCCTCCTCTGCTTCATATCCAACAAAAGAGAGTGTTTGCAGCTTCCCTCCTACATTTATCTTAAAATTCTCTTCCAGGTATTTTTTAATTTCTTTCTGATCGGCTTTGTTTTTTTCAAAACCATCCAGTACGAATTTCTTTCCAAAGCGCTTTTGCAATGCGTTCTCCAGGTCATCCCGAAACAGTTTGCAGCTCACGTCCATGGTATGTTTTTTTGTATCCACCCGAACTTCTGCAAGTCCCAGATAAAACTTATGTGATGTATAGCGGAATGAGTAGAGACTCACCAGCAGGATCAACACACTGACTATCAAAAAACCGCTTTTAAATGACTTCATAAACAAATTTACACATTGTTATTCCTTCCCTGCAACCGTTCATCATAAAAACCCGGCCAGCTGTCTAATTATTCCTTAGTTTTAATTGAAATTTTGTAATATCGCCATAGCACCATAACTCATCACATGAAAAAAGTCTTTACGCTTTACTGTGTATTTTTATCAGCCTCCTCCTTCGCACAAAACATTCAGAATAATCCTGAATCAAATCACGGGAATAAATTTGAACAACTGGGAACCATACTTCCTACTCCCAATAATTACCGCGCTGCCTCTGGTGCACCCGGAAATCAATACTGGCAGCAGAAAGCAGATTATGAGATCGATGCGTTTTTAAATGAAAAAGAATTACGTCTGGAAGGAAGTGAACAGATCACTTATTTCAATAACTCTCCGGATGCACTTAGTTACCTCTGGCTTCAGCTGGACGAGAATCAGCACAACCCGAATAACGAAGCGAATTATTTCGATGGCAGCAAAGTTATGCAGCCGGTTACCGATGTTCAGCTGGAAGCTCTTGATGTAAAAAAGCAGCTGAAAGACGGCGGAGTAAACATTATCTCGGTTACAGATGCAGCCGGAAAATCATTGCCTTATACCATTAACCTCACTATGATGCGCATTGATCTGCCTGCGCCGCTAAAACCAAACACGCAGTTCATCTTTAAGATCAAATGGAATTACAACATCCCGGAACGCATGAAAATAGGCGGCCGTGGTGGTTATGAGTTTTTTGAAGGAGATGGAAATTCATTGTTCACCATGTCGCAATGGTACCCGCGCATGTGTGTTTACAACGATTACGGTGGATGGAACAACAAACAGTTCACAGGTCGCGGTGAGTTCGCGCTTGCTTTTGGAAATTTCAAGGTGAAGATGAAAGTCCCCGCAGATCACGTCGTGGCGTCTACGGGCGTTTGCACAAATACTTCCGAGATGTTAAGTCCGGCTCAGCAAGCCAAATGGCAGCAGGCACAATCTTCTGCACAGCCAATAGAAATAGTAACACTGGCCGAAGCAAAAGCGAAGGAGGCTGCTCCCGATAAAATCAATTTCAAGACATGGAATTTTACAGCGGAAAATGTCCGTGACTTTGCATGGGGCAGCTCACGTAAATTTGTCTGGGATGCTATGGGAATCAAACAAGGCGGAAAGACAGTTATGTGCATGAGTTATTATGCAAAAGAAGCGTATGGATTGTACAGTAAATATTCTACGAAAGCAGTAGCGCATACCATCAAAACCTATTCGAAATACACCATCGATTACCCCTATCCTACCGCGATCAGCGTGGAAGCAGCCAATGGAATGGAATACCCGATGATCTGTTTTAATTTCGGAAGAACGGAAGAAGACGGCTCTTACACAGAAAAAACAAAATATGGAATGCTGGGTGTGATCATCCATGAGGTTGGACATAACTTTTTTCCGATGATCATCAACAGTGATGAGCGTCAGTGGAGCTGGATGGATGAAGGGTTAAATACATTCGTGCAATTCTTAACGGAGCAGGAGTTCGACAATAATTATCCATCCGCAAGAGGACCCGCTCATAAAATAGTTGATTACATGAAGCTGTCGAAAGATCAGCTGGAACCAATTATGACGAACAGTGAAAACATCAATAATTTCGGAGCGAATGCATACGGTAAGCCTTGTACGGCATTGAACATTTTACGTGAAACAGTAATGGGCCGTGAGCGGTTTGATTTTGCTTTTAAAACGTATGCTCAGCGCTGGGCTTTTAAACATCCCACTCCCGCAGATTTCTACAGAACAATGGAAGATGCTTCCGGTGTGGATCTCGACTGGTTCTGGAGAGGATGGTTTTATGATACAGATCCTGTGGACATCTCCATCGACAGTGTAAGATCCTTTACCGTGAAAGGTGTTGAAGAGGTTGACAAAAAGAAAGTGACTGTCACGGTTAATAAGCCGGCGAAGGAATTTGTCCATATTTCAAGAAAACGAAATAAAGAAGCCGGGATGAAATTCCTGGTGGATACTGACACAACACTAAGGGATTTTTATTATTACAACACGCCTGACACACGCGAATATCCGATAAAGTTGAACAGAGATGAGAATGATAAACTGAGCGTACTTGAAGGAAATGACCTTAAGAAATATGAATCAAACTTTTATTACGAATTAACTTTCAGCAATAAAGGTGGTACTGTAATGCCGATCATCATTCAGTGGAATTACACGGATGGAACCAGCGAAACAGAAAAGATCAATGCTTACATCTGGAGAAAAGATGAAAACAAAGTAACTAAAGCATTTGTGAAATTTAAAGAAGTAGCTTCTATCCAACTGGATCCGATGAGAGAAACAGCTGATATCAATGAAGCAAATAACTCCTGGCCAAAAGCGGAAATCAAATCACGTTTCGATATTTATAAATCAAAACGCACCGGCAGATTTGATAATAATGATATCAATTTCATGCAGAAGGGGAAAAAGTAGTTGAAGGTGGATGTTGGATGTTGGATGTTGGATATTGGATATTGGATATTGGATCTTAGATGTTGGATCTTAGATGTTGGATATTAGATGTTAGATATTAGATGTTAGATATTAGATGTTGGATGTTGGATCTTAGATGTTGATGTTGATGTTAAGTGGAATTCAATCATAATTTCAAATTTGAAATCTCAGATGTGAAATTTGATTTAACTGGTATGATCCGTCACTATCAGCCATTTGCCATTGATCTTTTTCCACAGCAAGGTGTAGAAACCACCAACATCGCCTTTCCTGCGTTTCAGGTTCCAGCTGCCAATAACAAAACAAGTCTCGTCTGAAAGAGCCTCTACTGACAAAATTGTAAAGTCGAGGATTCCCATGGTCGCTTTATCGGGATAGTTCTTTTTATAATTACTCAAAGTGCTTTTCCAGCCATAGGTAATTCCGCTTTTCCCAATAAATTTAAGACTGTCGTCATTCCAGTACGACGACATAAAACCTTCCAGGTCACCTTTGTTCCATGCTGCTTCCTGATCATTCATGATTTTTTCAATCGTTGATTTCATGGTGTTATCAGTTTGGGATTGGAGGCTGACCGTCAATGTGAATAAGAGGAGGAGGAGGATGTATTTTTGCATAGGGTTACATTTAAAATGAGATGCCACGGTCGCGAAAGGCTTCCTCGCAATGATGGACTCGTTGAACTGTTGAACTTTCCAAATTGAACTTTAAATTATCCAACTTCAACCTTTCAACTTTCAAAAAAACTTTCAAACTTTGAACATTCAAACTTTAACCTATCCACCTACAGTAATCGATACTCCTCCTCCATCATTCGCAGCTGGCTCGTCTTTATCTCCATCTGAAAAGGACTTCGTATTATTATCAGGAGTACGGTCGATCAGCTTATTGTAAGGGTCGATGCCCGCTTTTACAGGCTCCTCATTAACAATGAATTCAAATTCCATTTTATCCTTCGTGATCTTATGCTTTTTCAGATACAATTCCGTTTCCACTTTTTTCCCTTCCACTTCCTTGCTGCCTAAAATGCCAATATCGATCCAGTCGGCAACAGGAACAATTTTCATTTTGCCTACACTGTCTGCTTTCATCTTCTTTGATTCCACCGAAATCTTAACAAGGAATTCCCCCTCCTTTGTTTTCGTGTAAGAACATTTTGTGGTTCTGTTCTCATAAAGTGTAATGTCCTCAAACATATCTTTAAGAATATACTTCAGACTATCCGGGGTGGCATCTCGCAGGAAGCTTAAAAACTCAACGGCTGTTGTATACGGCGGTTCCTGGTAAGCCACTTTCTTTATGTATTTCGCCAATGCTGCATTCAGGGAATCTTCACCTATATAATCCTTCAGAGCATACATAACAATACTTCCTTTGTTATAATGAATGTATTGCTGATTTTCAACAAGCATTAGCGGACGTTCTTTCTTTCCTTCAAGTGCTCTTCCCTGCAGATATTGATTCATCTCATATTTCAGGAATTTTTTCATTGCCTGCTTACCGAATTCTTTTTCCATCACCATGAGCGCGGAATATTGCGACATCGTTTCTGACATCACAGTTGATCCCTGCACATTTGCTCCGATCACCTGATGAGCCCACCACTGATGCGCCACCTCATGTGAAGTGACATAGAAAGGATAATCCACGGATTCAGGATCTTTTTCATCCACCTTCGCAATAAAGCCTATGCCTTCAGAGAATGGAATAGTATTCGGGAAGGATTGTGCAAATGTAGCATAGCGCGGAAATTCAAGAATCCGAACTTGCCTGTGTTGATACGGACTAAAATTCTTTGTAAAATATGACAATGATTTTTTTACTCCATTGATCATTTTATCAAGGTTGTATTCATGACCTTTATGATAATAGATCTCAATGGCTACAGCTTTACTCGTTGCAGAATCTATCCATTTATCACGCTTCACTTCGTAACGCGCTGACAGGAAAGAATAAAAATTCAGAATGCGGCAATCCATTTTATAATGGAAATATTTTCGTCCTTCCTGCTCCCATTCTTTCTGCAGATATCCTGGTGCAATGGCGATCTGATCTTTCGACGTACTCAGCACACATTCAAAATCAATCCAGTCGGCATCAGAACTGATATAGGTATTCATCATTGCTGAACTGTCGTTAATAGCAGCCATTCTTTCCTTCGGACCTAAACCGTATTTTTTTCTGGAAGATGCTTCTGTAAGTTCTGCTCCTTCTGAGTATCCGAAGGATGGTAAAATGCCGCTGTTAAAAAATGTACCGTTGTAAATAACAGAGGTACCGGGATCTGAATTTTTAAAGCCTTTCGGAAAATGTTCCATGGACATGGAAAGCTTCATTGAATCGCCCGGCTGCAATGCTTTGCTTAATTTATAGATGCGCAATCCCATCTTTTTATCTTCAAATGCAAGCGTTGCAGGTCTTTCAAAGTTAAACTCATTCAATGTGATCTCTGTATTCAAATTAACGATTACGGAGTCAACTGGTCCTTTGGTTTTGTTCTTCAGGAAATAATATCCGGTGAGTTTTGCTCCGCGCTCCTCAGGGAAAATGTCCACATTCCAACTGGCGGATACAATTCTTAGCTGAGGAGTTGACATGAGCTTCCTGTATTTTTTTTCGTATTCTGCCTGCTCTTTTTCAGAGTCATCTTTAGAAACATTTTTATTCAGCACATTCGTGTTGTAATAAATGAAACTCCCTGTCAGCAGGAAAATCAGCACGCCCAAGGACATAGCAAGTTTTGCTTTTCTGTTAAACAATGGCCTCGCGCTGCGAAGACGGTTCCTGAAACCTTTTTCTTTTCCGCGCACCCACAATAAATTTGAAACAACAATCAGCAGAATAGCGAATCCGATCCAGTACAATTTGAAAATGAAAAACGAAAGGACGGTATGTCCGTATCCATTCATGTCGGAATAAGGAAGACGTGGGCCGCTGCTGTTGAATTGAGCAAGCGGACTGTTCCAATCGAGAAGTCCGAAAGCTAGCGGTATTAACATCAGGATGAGAACAGCTATAAAATAACCGACATACTTATTATTAAAGATCACCTGAACAGCCATTCCCATCACACAGATTAGTGTGAGTCCAATGAGCTTTAAGCCGAACAACTCCTTAATGTATTGAATGATCTCTATGTTATAGTAACCATAATACGTTTGAATGAAAATACCTGTTATCATGATGACGAACAACAGAACAACCTGCACAAGAATCAATGCGACCAGTTTTGACGTAAAGCTTACCCATGGCTTGATCGGAGAAGCTCCTACAAGTTCATCCACCTTCGCATCCCGTTCACGCCAGACAACTATCCCGGAATAAAAAACAATGAGGATCAGCATAAAAAACTGAAAAGTTGCGCCGCCTACTTGTAGGATCTGATAGGTTACGGGTAGTGTAGATGTCCCGTAAATCAGGCCCATTTGGGAAGTCACAAGCACAAGTGTAAGAATGCTGAGTGCAACAATGATCAGAAAGAAAACGCTCTTCACAATCTTAGTGAATTCAAACTTCGCAAGAAACCATGTCTGGTAATAGCTGAACGAAGGGCTGAAGGTCTGTTTGGCTTTTGGTACATCCGATAGAGAGTTGACCGGCACGGATGCGATGGACAACATTTCATTTTTATTTTTCCTACGGAAGAAAGAGACCGGTTCATTGAACTGACTAAAACGAAAACGCATATAGGTTAAGGCAACAATTCCTGCACCTATTCCCAACCACAACAAACGATTATACAACAATACTCCTTCGAAAGGAATTCCCAATGAGTTTTGTTCTGTCGCCGACCAGAAGCGGGTAGTTTTATTGAAGGCCTGTTCGCCAAAGGGTTCCAGTATAGCTGCGAGCGTCTGATTATCCAGATCGCCCAACATTGCAGAGGTTATGCCTTTTACAAGGATGAGCGCAACGCAGCCTACATATCCTGCAATCATATTCCTTGAAAAGGTGACAAACGAAAAGAAGATCGCACCCACTAAAAGTGTATTCGGGATAACGAAGTATAAAAAAGGTTGTAAATAATTCATCAGGCTAAACGGGCCCAGTTTCTCCGGCTCAATACCCGGTAAAAAACAAGTAATGATGTGCCCCAGAATAATTCCGGTAAGTACAAATAATGCAACTAAAAATGACGCGCTGAATCGGCCTAAGAGATATCCGAATTTTGAGATCGGTTTGGTGAACAACAAAGGATGCATGTTGTATTGAAAATCCTTGTAAACTGCAGGTGCGATAATGGTGATCAGGATAATTGCGCCGATGATGTCGGTATTCACGCCATTCAGAACTCCGGCAATTGCACTGGCCGAATTGATTGTGGTCAGACTGTCATCTCCCGCAGCGCCCAGCAAACCTGCCATAGCGGAAGTAATCAGCATCGACAAGCCAAGGAAGACGAGAAAGAAAATATAGGTAGCCGGTTTTTTAAACCAGAGTTTTAATTCGAAGAGAAATATTTGTTTAAACATTTTGTTGGATGTTGGATGTGGACTAATAGATGTTAGATATTAGATGTTAGACAAACGTAAGTTCTAATAAAGCTTAGTTTGTGATCGTTGCGAAATAAACATCCTCCAGATCAGCGTTCATGGATGCAAAGGATGGATCAGGATGATTTGCACTGAATACATGCACCTGAATCTTTCCTTCCACCACTTTTGTGGAGATCACTTTGTATTTCTCTTTATGAGCAGTCAGTTCTTCCTTATCAATGAGTTTCATCCATATCTTACCCTGCATATCGTTAATGACCTGGGTTGGCTTTCCGGATAACAGAATCGTTCCCTGGTTCATGATCACCATGTTTGAGCACAGGTTGCGCACATCTTCTACTATATGGGTTGAAAGAATCACGATGATATTCTCACCGATCTCGCTTAGCAGGTTGTGAAATCGGTTACGTTCCATAGGATCAAGTCCTGCTGTTGGCTCATCCACGATCACCAGCTTCGGATTGCCGAGCAGTGCCTGCGCTATTCCAAAACGCTGACGCATTCCGCCGGAATAATCACCGATGTTCCTTTTTCTGGCCTCGTATAAATTGGTTTGATTCAACAAAGCATCACAAACCGCTTTTCTTTCTTTCGGATCATTGATGCCTTTGAGGATTGCGAAATGATTCAGCATATCAATGGCAGAAACTTTCGGATAAAATCCAAAATCCTGAGGTAAATAACCCAACACTTTTCGTACTTCTTCTTTCTGGTTAAGCACATCAATGTCATCCAGCATTACGGAACCACTGTCAGCCTCCTGAAGAGTGGCGATGGTCCTCATTAAGGAAGATTTACCTGCCCCATTGGGTCCGAGAAGACCGAACATTCCGCTGTTGATCTCCATATTGATGTTGTTCAATGCTTTCAACCCGTTTGAATAGGTTTTGGATAGGTTACTGATGGTTAATTTCATAGATTCTTTCTTAGATTTTTCAAAACACGTGTATGACGACCCTAAGGACGGTTTGTTACATTAAATTAAATTTAAAATCCCAATTAATACGGTGCAACCAAAGTACGGTCAATTCCGTCTAACATAGTGGATCCGCCTGAAAGATATTAGCTTATTTTAAATATTTCAAGGAAAAAGATCAAAAGAAGGAAGCTTAACATTTCTTACTATATTTGTACTTATTAAACAGAAATCACTTTATGAAAAAGACCATTCTTACTTTCGCAGCATTCGCCCTACTATTAACGGCTTCTGCACAAAATGTACAAACCGAGAACTGGCCAAATGGCAGCAAAAAAAGTGAAGGCGCGATCATTGGCGATGCAGTAATTGACCCTACTGATTCTAAAGAGATGCAGGCGAGAAAACTGACGGCTGTGACAAAAGATGGTAAGTGGAATTACTGGTATGAGAACGGTCAAAAAAGATCTGAGGAGCAATATGATAAAGGGATCATGACCGGTAACTGGAAAAACTGGTATGAGAACGGGCAACTTGAAACAGAAATCAATTTCGCAGCTAAAAAGCAGGTTAATTTTCATAAAAACGGTAAAAAACACAGTGAAGGCGGAATTCTTCCGGGAATGATCCACACAGGCAGCTGGACTGGATACCATGAAAACGGGACTAAAAATTACGAAGGTTCTTATTCCGGCAATGGAGAAAAAGAAGGAACCTGGATGTGGTGGGATGACAAAGGAAATTTAACAACAGAACAAGTTTACACTTCCGGAACACTTGTTAGCTCTAAGGACTTTACCAAGAAATAAATTCAATATACTATAATTAAAAAACGCCCCGCTAAATCAGCGGGGCGTTTTTTTTTGAATATAGGAATCATGAAGGCTGGGAAATCCGCAATGTTTAATAGATATTGTATTTCAAGCCAAGAAGAGCCACAAACTTTCGCGTTAAGCCATCCGGTCTTGCTTGTCT
>JALYRR010000296.1 GCA_030855265.1 Bacteroidota bacterium
CGATTGGACACCGCCATCCATTGTAGATACCATCAATGATGGGACAGCTGCTGATATTACATTCACAACATCAGCAACAGATCTTTCGGCTAACTGGAGCGCATCAGTTGATCCGCATTCCGCTATCGCACGCTACTTTTATGCAATCGGAACAACTCCGGGTGCTGCTGATATTGTGAATTGGACAGACAACTGGTTCAGCCAGTCGGTGACCGTTGGCGGATTATCACTTATTGACGGACAAACTTATTATTACAGTGTGATCGCCGAAGATGGTGCAGGATTGCAGTCGGCGGCATTCACGAGCAACGGACAAACAGTGCAATTGCTTTCAACAGGAATTGCAGATCAATCTGCGGCATCCGGTTTGCTTATTCACCCGAATCCTTTTACAGGCTCCTCCATCATCACATATCAATTACCGGAAAATTCAATGGTTGAATTATCGCTGACCGATGTTCTCGGAAAATCAGTATTGCTATACAGCAACGATAATCAACCGGCAGGAAAATATCAGTTCGCTGTAAATTCAGCTGATTTGAAATTGTCAACAGGAATGTATTTCGTGAAAATGAAAGCAGGAAAGGAAGAAAAAACAATTAAAATTATTGTCAGATAATGAGACGTATTCTCTTTTTAATTCTTGCAATCGCTTTTGATTCCACTTCGGCACAAACAGGACAGTATAATCAGGCGATACCCGTAAATGGCGATACTCCTGATTCGGCCTTCAATTTCAAAGGAACATCTTTTCGTGGAAACGAATTGCGTTCATCGGAATCTCCATTGCAGGAACAAAAAGATCCATTCAATTTTAAAGGCACAAATTTTCGCGGGAATGAGCTTCGGGAAACGGCAGAAAAAAAAAACATTCCCACTCCGACAAATGAAAACCACGCGCCAATACATAAATCTATTCATCAGGAAGAATCAGAAAAATACGGAGCGTTTCAGTTTACGGCTGATTCACAATGGGACAGTCTGCGCACATTTCTGAGCGGGAAACCACGAACTACTGATTCACATAAAAGCATGGCTTGTAATCTCACGAAGCGTGTTTATGGATGGCACCCATACTGGAGTGCAGGTTTGGAATCCAATTATGACTGGAATGGACTCACTGATCTTTGTTATTTTTCCTATGAAGTAAATTCGGCTAACGGAAATGCGATCAGCACGCATAACTGGGCAACTGCTCCGGTTGTTACGACAGCACAGGCAAACGGAGTGAATGTAACTTTGTGTGCAACACTCTTTAGCGGACATACAACGTTCTTCGGTAGCAGTACTTCCCAGCAAACTCTCATCACCAATCTTATCAACCTTGTTTCATCACGCAGTGCAAAAGGAGTGAACATTGATTTTGAAGGAATGGCTTCTTCGCATAAAGTATCCTTCACGAATTTTATGATCAACCTGTGCAATCAGATGCATGCAGCAATCCCCGGTTCTGAAGTGAGCATTTGCTTGTATGCTGTCGATTGGGGTGGAGTATTTGACATGCCCGCGCTGGATCCTTATGTTGATCTGTTTGTGATCATGGGTTATGATTATTATTACAGCGGAAGTACGACTGCAGGGCCGGAAGATCCACTTTATAATTTTCAAACCTCTTACAATTACACCCTCACCAAATCACTCACGTATTACCTGAATGAAGGAGTAACGGATTCAAAATTACTTCTTGGATTACCCTGGTACGGTCGCGAATGGGCAACAACATCTTTAACAATTCCCTCGGCAACGACCGGCGCAGGAACGAATAGTGTAACATATACATCAATGCGAAATGATGTGAACGGATATTACAGCAACCGACAATGGGACGCCACAAGTTTTTCTTCCTGGTATCCAAGCACCAGAAGCGGGCAATCCTGGCAGGCATTTGTAGATGATGCAGTTTCAATGTCGGAACGCTTTGATATGGTCAACCAACGCAACATTGGAGGGATCGGCATCTGGGCTTTGGGATACGATGATGGATACAACGATTTCTGGAACCTGATCCAAAATAAATTTACCGACTGCAAAGTAAATCCCTGCACCGATACCATTTATGATATGGGCGGTCCAGTAAGGAATTATTATGACAATGAAGATTTCACTTATACCATTGCTCCAACCGGCGCAACAGGATTAACGTTGAACTTTACATCTTTCAGTACCGAATTGAATTACGACACACTTTTTATTTACAATGGTTCAAGCACGGCAGCTCCCCTTATTGGAGCATTTCACGGAACAACAAGTCCGGGGCTCATTACAGCCTCCGGAGCAGCACTTACACTAAGATTCAAGTCTGATGTATCAACAATTTCAAGCGGTTGGCAGGCCATCTGGAATTGCAGCATCGATAACATTGATCCCGTTAGCACTGTGACGGCACCCACTACCTGGGCAACTACCAACTTTATAGCAAACTTTACAGATACCGATTCAGGAGGTTCAGGCATTGAAAAAAGTTTTTACCAGATTCTTGAAAACAACGGAACTGAATGGAGAGCGAACAATGGCAATGGTTTCTTCAGCGACAACTTTGATGCAGCGATCCATCCTGAATGGACCAGCATGAGCGGCGCATGGACAATCACAGGAGGTTATCTTAATCAGACCGATCAGACAAATACCAACACGAATCTTTATGCTTCGTTAACTCAAAATCTTTCCAACCGGTATTTATATAACTGGCAGGGGAAAATTGACGGAACCGGAACCAACAGACGAGCGGGATTTCATTTCTTCTGCGATGATGCCACACTCAGCAACAGGGGCAATTCTTATTTTGTATGGTTCAGAGCAGATTCTGATGTTTGCGAATTTTACAAAGTGGTAAGCAATGTTTTTTCACTCGTGTATTCTTTGCCGATGACGATCAATGTCAATCAATGGTATGATTACAAAGTACTGTACGACAGGATCAGCGGGAAGATGGATGTTTACCAGAATGATGTATTGGGCGGCAGCTGGACAGATCCTTCTCCTTACTCTAACGGTAACGCGATCTCATTCCGAAGCGGAAATTGTGATTATATGGTGAATGATCTGAAAGTTTATCGTTCCCGCCTTCCTTCAGTAACGGTAAGTGTAGGAGCTGCATCAACAAATGATGTTCGCTTTCAAAATGCAAATCCCTCCTCTCCTTCCTGCAGAGTTAAATCAATTACAAAAGATGCGGCAGGAAATTTATCGGCAGTAGCCTCTCAGGATGTGAATGTAGATTGGAGTATCCCTTTCAACGGATTAGTATCAGATGGCACTTCAGGTGACATTGATACGAGTTTTTCTCTCAGCCAACTTTCAGCGAACTGGAGTACATCCACAGATACGCATTCAGGTCTGGTGAAATATTGGTATTCGATCGGGACAAGTGCAGGTGCAACGGATATTGT
>JALYRR010000126.1 GCA_030855265.1 Bacteroidota bacterium
CCTCAAAGGTGACAAAGTCATCGTATTTAAAAAGAAACGCAGAAAAGGTTACCAGAAGTCAAATGGTCACCGTCAGCAGTTCACCCAAATCCTTGTTCAGGGAATTCTTGGAAAAGGCGAAACATTGAAAGATGAGATCGCTTATGAAAAGAGAGCTCCTAGAACAGCTGTAAAGCCGGAAGTGGAAGTGAAAGAAACAAAAAAAGCGGCTCCTAAAAAAGCAGCAGCAAAAAAAGAAGCGGCTCCTGCAAAGGAAAAAGCGCCTGCAAAAAAAGCAGCTCCTAAAAAAGCAGCAAAAAAATCTGCAGAGTAATTTTGCATAATTATAAGATAATAATAAGTTAAGACATCAACACTTTTAACTTTTGACTTTTAACTTTTAACTTTAAAGAAAATGGCACACAAGAAAGGCGCGGGTAGTTCGAAGAACGGGCGCGAATCACATAGCAAACGCCTTGGCGTTAAGATTTTTGGTGGTCAGTTAGCAATCGCGGGTAACATCATTATCCGTCAGAGAGGCACCAAGCACAACCCGGGTTTGAACGTGGGTATTGGTAAAGACCATACTTTGTTCGCTTTAGTGGATGGTACAGTGGAGTTCAAAAAGAAACGTAACGACAGATCATTCGTTTCTATTGTTCCCTTTGCAGAAGCTTAAGGATAATTGAATTTTTTTAAAATCTCCTGAGCTTCTATGGAAGTTCAGGAGATTTTTGTTTTAATAAGACTTTTTTCTGCCTTCAGAAAAATTTTCTTATTTATCCCGACGCGGGTCGGTTTTCAGATGTCGCGTTTCTGATTTTAATTTTAACTTTATCCTCAGAAACTATTACCAGATTCTGATACCAAATACTTATTACCTGATACTAAATACCTGATACTTGTATGTTACAACTTAATTACATCCGCGATAAAAAAGAAGAAGCCATAGAACGCCTTGCCATCAAGAATTTTGATGCGAAGCCCATTCTTGAACAGGTTCTTGAATTGGATAATGAAAGAAGAAAAACGCAGAATGAACTTGATGCCGTCCTGAATGAATCCAATCAACTTGCCAAGCAGGTCGGTGATTTATATAAGCAGGGAAAAAAAGCAGAAGGTGATGAGCTGAAAAATAAAAGTGCCGTACTTAAAGAAAATTCAAAGCAGCAGGAAGAAAAACTGCGTTCCATTGAAGAGCAACAGCATAAACTTTTGGTTCAGGTTCCTAACACACCAAGCCTGAAGGTGCCGAAGGGAAAGACTCCGGAGGACAATGAAAATGTTTTCCAGGAAGGAGTTATCCCGAAATTATACGATAAAGCGAAACCGCACTGGGAGCTTACCACTCAATATGATCTTTCGATTTTGAACTGGGTGTAAAATTAACCGGTGCCGGATTCCCTGTGTATAAAGGAAAAGCAGCTCGCTTGCAAAGATCCCTGATCAACTTTTTCCTTGATCGGGCTACCGCAGCTGGTTACCTTGAGATTCAGCCTCCTATTCTTGTCAATGAAGCTTCCGGCTACGCAACAGGCCAGTTGCCGGATAAAGAAGGACAAATGTATCATGCCACTGTAGATAATTTGTATCTCATTCCGACAGCGGAAGTTCCGATAACAAATATTTACCGCGATGTAATTTTGAAATCCGATCAGCTTCCCGTAAAAAACTGCGGATATACACCATGCTTTCGCAGAGAAGCCGGAAGTTATGGAAAAGATGTTCGTGGATTGAATCGTTTGCATCAGTTTGATAAAGTGGAGATCGTTCAAATCGCTCATCCGGATAAATCATACGAAGCGCTTGAAGAGATGAGAAATTATGTTGCCGGCTTATTGAGAGAACTTGAACTTCCATTCCGTACTTTAAAATTATGCGGAGGTGATATGAGCTTTGCATCCGCACTTACCTACGATTTTGAAACCTATTCTGCCGCACAGGAGAAATGGCTGGAAGTAAGTTCTGTTTCTAACTTCGAAACCTTTCAGAGCAACCGATTGAAGCTTCGTTTTAAAGAAGGAGACGGCAAAGCACAGTTGGCCCATACTCTCAATGGAAGTGCTCTTGCCTTACCAAGAATTGTTGCCTGCCTGCTTGAGAATAATCAGTCGGCTGAAGGAATACGAATTCCAAAGGTGTTGGTTCCTTATACCGGATTTGATCTGATAAATTGAACCTAAGATTACAAATGAATTTTTGTTGAGATAGTATGAAAAAAATCATTGGTTTTTGCCTTATTGAATTTTCTGGAATAACAAAAGCTCAGACCGTAAGTTCTGAACTCGATCATCTGAACATTATTAAAGTTGAGGACCAGATCCTTTTGAGTGGATATTCAGTTAAAGATGGTAAAACTAACTTTGAAGCCAGATTATTTGACAAAAAGCTAAATTCATTAGGATCATACGAAAAGCAAATTCCGCTAGATGAGGGAAAAGGATTTAGCTACCAGGTCATGTATGGTAAAACACTTTTAGTGTGGACTGGAGGGAAGCCAAATGGATATTTTTTAAAACTTTCCAAGGATTTAAAAAAACTTTCCTTTTATCCAAAAACACCTGAAAATAAACAAGCGAGTGTTGTGGATGATCAACATTTATTATTACCTCAATTTCAATTGGGATTGGAAGGAGATCCGTATGGGCTTGGAAAAGGCGCTGGCGTTTTATTTACTGCGCGACCAAATGCGATTGAGAACAAACGGTTCATTAACAATGACATTCTGGATTTTGACATGAAGGGCGATAAGTTGACTCGATACAAAATGAATGACACAAAACTGGATCCTACCTTTTCTCCGGTTTGGAGTTCGAAAATCACCGATAATCCAAATGTTAAACTCACAGGAATCACTTATGCAGGTGAAGATGCCATTTTTGGTTGCTTCATTCAGAAAGAAGATGAATGGTTAGACTTTGTTTGTAGAATAGATCCAAAGACCGGAGAGGTTAAGTTTTTCCGGGAAGCATTGTTCCCAGAGGCGGATGAGGTTTTTTATATTTCGAACACATATTACGACAAGGAAGCCGATAGATTAATAGTCGTAGGGCAACTGCTGCTCAGGAAAGTAGGAAAGGACTTTTTTAATGCTTTGGGAATTCTTGTATTTGATTCTCAGGGCAGGATTATTTCCACAAAGAAAATCCTGTTTCCCGAGTTCGGAATCGAAGAACCTTCAGGTTTTAATTTTAAAAATAAAAAACTCATTGCTCATTTTATAGGGAAGTTGCCAAATGGGAATTATTTTATTGGTTGTGAGAACAAAGCAGAGGGGGCACCATATACCATTGAATATTTCCATTCTGTGTCTCCTGTTGTGGCCAGCGCACAAACTACAACACCCATCGTTGCCGGAATGATTCCATTTAAGAAGAATGTTTTTTATTCCACCGTAGGGTATTCTGGTTTTGAATTGACTCCTAAGTTGGAGGTAGTGAAAACCACTTTGAAATTGGTTGAGTCCTTTTCTCAAAAAAATACTGTAATTACCTTCGAAGGATTTTCTAAAGATGGGCAAAGGGTAGTTTACTCGCAGTTGGATAAAGTGAGAAAATCGTTCTCGGTTATCGATTATAATTCTGATGACAGGTTTGGGGGAAGAAAAGAAATCGAAGGAGATGCTTATGATTTCAGAAATAACGACAAAGGTCAAAAGAGAAGGGATATATACTTCTGCAAAGTAGTCGACGATCAGGTCCTTTTTATACGTAAGAGAAGTGAGTTAGAAACCTTCACTTTTACTACAATCCCAATAAAATAGATTTAACAAAAGTGAGGAGAGAATACAATCCGCTTTTATTAAGAATTCATAGGATTTGATATTATAAACTAATCATCATGAAAAAAGATATACTATCAATCGTGTTTTTCGTTTGTTGTGTATCTTTTTTTATTCCTTCCTGTACAGATCCTGATAAATATAAATCACAGATCCGTCAGGTCGATAGTTTGTCCGCAATCACAGACAGAACACTCAATAAATTAATGGCTATTGATTCGGTTGAATTGTTTAATGGAATTCAGTCACTGAATGCTGATCTGGAGTTTATCAGTGAGAAAAAATATGATACTCTTAGCCGCGAGCAGGCTTTATCACTGGGCAGTTGCAGTCAGGCACTGATCGCATTAAAGAAAATTCAGCAGAAAATACCTTCCTTAAAATCATCTTTGAGCATATCACAAAAGAAATTACAGGAGCTGCGGACAGATCTGAAAGCAAATGCAATAGCTGATGAAAAGGTGAACGGGTATGTTGAAACCGAATCAAAAATCATACAGGGGAATTTTAATTCTACCTCTGTGATTCTTAAAATTTATTCCGAACATTTAAGTATCTGCGAAAACAATCAGGAGATCATTCGCTCCATGGTGAACTCAATCAGCGAAAAGATTCAGTGAATAATTAAATTATTCTGAAATGAACTGAAATCGTGAAACATAGTTTCCATTCACTTCAACTTCCTCTTCAAACATCTTTGCCGGCCTCACCCAAAGATTCTCTCCCTCCGGCTGATACAATGCCTTGTAAACAACAAGTTCCTCCAGCGTTTCACTATGGCGTGCTGTTCCGATCACTTCATATTCTTTTCCTTTATAATGTAGATATTTTCCTTTCTGAATCATATAGGTTGCAAGTTGTTGTTTAAATCAGCGGTAATTTGTATCACAAATATAATAAAAATGACAGAATAGTTTATAGTAATAGCAAGCTGTTCAGAGGTTAATGGCATTCTTTGACATGTATACTATTGGATTATTTTGATTGTTCCGGCATTTGTTCAGAAGATATATTTGCATCATGATAAAAAAACAGCTAACCGTAATCTTTGCTTTAATCACATTAAATACTAACGCACAATTCGAATGGGTTGCAGGGTTTGGCAACACAGGCGGTGAAATTGCCGAAAGCGTTACCGTTGATCCCGGCGGAAATAGTATTTCAACAGGTTTTTTTTCCGGCTCAGTAGACTTTGATCCGGGTCCGGGTATTTATAACCTAACAGGGGGAGGAGCTTTTATTACAAAGCTAACCTCAACCGGTAATTTATTATGGGCCAAAAAATTAAATGGCTTTGTTAGTGGGAAAGATATTACAACCGATACAGCTGGAAATATTTACATAACCGGAACTTTTTCAGGAGGTGTTGATTTTAACCCTGATTTTCCTACTGCCTATATGTCAACTTCCGGCGACAACGATGTTTTTGTCTTAAAGTTTGATCCTTCCGGAAATTTTGAATGGGTACTTAAACCAAATGGGTCAGCAGGAATGATGATGGACGATGAAGGAAAAGCGATACATATTGATAATGACGGAAATGTTTGTATCGCAGGAATCTTTTTTGGAACAGCTGATTTTGACCCGGGAGTCTCTTCATCAACAATGACTGCTTCAGCAGGCGGAAGTTTTTTTATGTGGAAGATTTCCAATTCTGGAAATTATATTTTCTCAAAGTGCATCACAGCATCTTCAGGTGAACACAACATTTCAATTTCTTCAGATGCTGATAACAATGTTTATACAACAGGATATTTTGAGAATACCGTGGATCTTGATCCAGGTGCGCCCGTTAATAACTATACTGCTGTAGCTTCGTGTGATCTTTTTATTCTTAAATTAAATACTTCCGGTGATTTCGTTTGGGTTAAAACTATTGGAGGCAACCAGTGGGATGCAGGGTATGATATCTTTGTTAACAGTCTAGATGAAGTTTGTGTGGTGGGGAAGTTTGGTGGTACTGTCGATTTTGATCCGGGTGCGGCAATTTATAATTTGAATGGTGGATTGAATTCGGAGGTCTTTATATTGAAACTTGATTCAGCCGGAAATTTTATCTGGGCAAAAAATTTATCCGGATATGAGAATGATAACGGCTATTCTATTACATGTGATCAAACAGGAAATGTCTACACCACTGGTTTTTTCGCAGATACTGTAGACTTTGACCCCAGTTCAGGAGTGATGGAAATGATCTCAAAAGGAGATCGGGATATTTTTATTGAAAAACTCGATTCAGATGGAAATTTTATTTGGGCAAAACAAATCGGTGGACCAATGGATGATTTCGGAACCTCAATCACAACAGATGCTTCGGGGAGTTTATATCTTGCAGGGACATTTCAAGACACCGTGGATTTTAATCCGGATGGTCCAGTTTTTAACCTGGAATGCAAAGGAAATTATGATGCATTTGTTCTGAAACTAGGTAGCTCATCAACAAGTGTACTGGAGGAGCCTGCATTCGCTGAAAGTTTCCTGATCTATCCTAACCCGGGATCCGGAGTTTTTAATGTTAAGATATCTGAACCTGATGAAATATATACTCTGGAGGTATATAATTCTTTAGGAGCCCTTATTCATAGTCAATCTTTGTCGCAGTACCAGAATACAACAGACCTATCCAAATTTTCTGAAGGTATTTATTTTGTCAGATTAGTAAAGGGCAAAAGAATTACAGGGACGTCTAAAATTATTATTCAGCGATAATTTATTGTAGAAACGGATTGCTTTTTTTCTCAGCGCCTATCGTCGTCATGGGCCCGTGTCCGCTATAGACTTTAAAATCATCACCAAGTGGCAATAATTTATTTTTTATGCTGCTGATCAATGTTTCATGATTTCCCCCGGGAAGGTCCGAACGTCCAATGCTGCCATTGAACAATACATCACCCGCAATCATGAATTTCTCTTCTTTATTATAAAACGTTATGCTGCCGGGTGAATGTCCGGGTGTTAAAAGGATCTCCAGCGTGGAATGCCCGAATTTTACAAGATCTCCTTCATTCAGAAAATGCCCCGGTTCAGGAGATGGTTGTCCGTTTAAATTGTAAAGGTTCAGTGTGGCCGGATAGGCATGCAGAATCCGCAGATCCAGTTCATTCATTTCCAATTCCAGCTGATAGGTCTTGGCGACATATCCATTCCCGAAAACATGGTCGAGATGACAATGGGTATTGATAAGTTTCACCGGTCTGAGTCCGTGTCCATCAATAAAACCGCTGAGTTCCGCTCTTTCAGCATCATCGTAGCAGCCAGGATCAATGATCACACATTCCCGGCTTTCATCATAGAGTATATAGGTGTTTTCCTGGAAAGGATTAAACGTGAAAGTTTGTATAGATATCATAATAAATGCTGTTTTATAACGTTTATAACAGTCCCCGACTGTTTTGGTTCGCAAGCCTGCGTATTTCAGGCTCTAAAATTAATAAAATATGCCCATTTGGCTGCTTGTAAATCCTGTCATAATTTAGTAATTTAGCATTCTAACTTTTTACCCTGTGCGGAACTCTTTTTTCAGTCTTTTTTACCGGCCGGCCATCCTCTTGCTTCTTTGTATGCTTTTTTCCCAGGAGCAGATAAAGGCACAATTCTATAGCGGATCACAAACCGATTTCGGAAAGAACCGCGTTAAATACGAAGATTTTTTCTGGACTTATTATATCTACGATCGTTACGATGTTTACTTTTATGAGGAAGGAAAGGATCTGGCGAATTACGTTTCCAAGTCGGCAAAGACGCAGCTTGAATCAATCGAAAAACTGTTCGATTATTCTTTCGACTCGCGCATGCAGTTCATTGTCTACAATAAGCAATCAGACTTTAAGCAAAGCAATATCGGACTCTCTACCGATGAGCAATACAACACAGGTGGAGTAACAAGGATCGCGGGTTCCAAAATCATTCTCTACTATGAAGGTGATCATGCGAAGCTGGATGCTCAGATTCGTGCAGGAATTGCGGAAGTGCTCATTGATCAGATGATGTACGGCGGGAACATCCGTGAAATGGTTAAGAATAACACCTTGCTGAATTTACCTGCCTGGTACACAAACGGCCTTATCGATTATGTAGCAACTGACTGGAACTCCGATATCGACAATCGTGTGAAGGATGGTATTGTCAGTGGAAAGTACAGAAACATCAACCGTCTTGAAGGAGCAGATGCTGTTTACGCAGGCCATGCGCTCTGGAAACACATTGCAGATAATTACGGTGAAGCTGTGATCTCAAATATTCTTTACATGACCAAAGTGAGTCGGAACATTGATAATGCTTCCATGTTTGTGCTCGGTATCAGTGTAAAAAATCTCTGGAAAGAATGTTTCGAAGGATACCAATCCAAATACCTTGATAAAGATCCCACGAAAGCGCTGCCTAAGCAAGCTCCTCTCCTTGAAAAACCAAAAGTCGCTCGTGTATATAAGCAGGCGAAAATAAGTCCGGATGGAAACTATGTACTCTACACTACCAATGAAATGGGACAGGTGAAGATCTGGTTGTACGATGTTCAGACAAACAAATCAAAACGGATCCTTAAAAAACATCATAAGATCGATCGGATCAATGATTATTCTTATCCTCTCGTAGCATGGCATCCGAGCGGTAAGATATTTTCCTATGTCACAGAACGGAAAGGTTACCTGGTACTTACCACTTACGAAATGGAGACGAAGGATAAGACAGAGCGGAATATCACCGGCTTCGAAAAGATTCTTGATTATTCATACAGTGATGATGGAAAACGATTTGTGATGTCAGCAGTTCAGAAAGGTCAAACGGATCTCTTTATTTTTACTGCATCATCAAGCGCTTATGATCAGATCACCAAAGATATTTATGATGATCTGACTCCTCGATTTGTTCATGGTTCTCAGCAGATTGTTTTTGCATCCAACCGTCCCGGCGATACCATTTTCTTTAATGCAAAACAAAATACCGAAGAAGGATTAGCCCATAAAGATCTTTTTGTTTTTGACAATGTCAGTAAATCAAAAGTCCTGAAACGGATCACCAACACACCAACTATTAGTGAATCTTATCCTGCCGATTACGACAGCACACACGTTTCCTACCTGAGTGATCAGAATGGGATCCGGAACCGATACATCGCCCGTTTCGACAGTGTGATCGCTTATGTAGATACATCGGCACATTACCGCACGGTAGTTACTTCTTTTCCTGTATCCAACTATACACGCAGCATCCTTGAGCAGGATGTGAATGTGAAAGCCAACAAGTTTACTGAGGTGATTTTCTTCAATGGCAAATACAATATTTTTGTCGGGCCGATTGTAGACGCGAAATCATTAACGCCTCCCAACCTGAAGAATACATCTTACCGCGATCACAAGAACCGCATCGAAAACAGAGAGCAGGCCGAGAAAGATAAGAAGAGTAAAAATCTGAATGAAACTCCTAAAGTTGAAAATGTAAAAGTGGTCATCAATATTTCCGATCCTGTGAAAAAGGATTCGAATGAGGTGGACATAAATAATTATACATTCGAGAATGAGCCGAAGAAGAAGCCAGAAGTAAAACAGGAAACAGTGGCTGCTGCAAGCACTGATACTGCAAGATCTGCAAATGGTACACCTGATTTTTTATTGGGTAAGCAAAGAAATTATCATATCAATTATTCTGTGGATTATGTGGTTTCACAAATCGATAATTCTTTCCTGAATGCAGGCTACCAGAAATTTACCGGCGGAGGAAGTCCTATTTATTTGAATGCGGGGATCAATGCTTTCTTCAAGATTGGGATGAGTGATCTTTTTGAGGATTACAGAATCGTAGGCGGGATGCGCTTTTCAGGAGATTTTAACAGCAATGAATTTTTCCTGAGCTATGAAGACAGGATGAAGAACCTGGATAAACAAATTGTTTTGCATCGCCAATCACTTACCAATGTTTCGGATAATTTCTCTCTGGTGAAGGTGCATACACATCAGGCAAAATACATTCTTAAATATCCGATCTCTGAAGTTGCCGGAGTAAGAGGTACTCTCGGATTCCGGAATGATAAAACGATTTATATGGCGACGGATTTTAATAATCTGCGCCGCCCCAACACCTATGAGAACTGGGGGAATTTAAAGCTTGAGTATGTGTATGACAATACAATCAAACGCGGATTGAATTTATACAATGGATTCAGAGGTAAATTGTTCGCAGAGTATTATCGCCAGGTTGATAAAAAAGATACTGATTTTTTCGTGGTTGGATTTGATGCAAGACATTACAAGAAAATCCATCGTGACCTGATCTGGGCAAACCGTTTTGCGGGAAGCACTTCATTCGGTAATAATAAACTGATCTACTACATGGGTGGAGTTGACAATTGGTTTGGCGCCAAATTCGACAATACAACCAATATAGCAACTGATCAGAACTATGCTTACCAGACACTTGCGACTAACATGCGTGGCTTCTTTCAAAATGCAAGAAACGGGAATTCCTTTGCAGTTTGGAACAGTGAGATCCGTTTTCCGATCTTCAAATATTTGTATAAGCGCCCTATCCGTTCCGACTTCGTTCAGAATTTTCAGATCGTAACATTTGGTGATGTCGGAACTGCCTGGACAGGAGCTACACCTTATTCAGAAGACAACTCTCTCAATAAAACGATCATCGGTACTTCTCTCAGTCCATTGGTGATCACCCTGAACACACAGCACAATCCAATAATCGGAGGTTATGGCTTTGGTGTCCGCAGCCGCATCTTTGGTTATTTTGTCCGCCTGGACAGAGCGTGGGGCGTGCAGGATGGCATCGTGCTAAAACCACTCTGGTACCTTTCACTGAGTTTAGACTTTTAATTTCTTCTTGAAACACTCCTCTTTAAATATGGCAACAATAATGATCCTGCTTTGCCTTGGCCTTATTGCGGGCCTGCTAAGTGGAATGGTAGGCATAGGCGGCGGTATTGTCATCGTGCCTGCACTCGTTTATTATCTGGGATATTCACAACATCAGGCGCAGGGAACAGTTCTTTTTATGTTCCTGCTTCCAATCGGAATCCTTGGAGTATTCAACTATTACCAGGCAGGTCATGTTGAATGGAAAACTGCCTTGATC
>JALYRR010000297.1 GCA_030855265.1 Bacteroidota bacterium
TCGGTTTGATAGCTGGCGGATCGGGGAATACACCTTCCTTCACTGCCACCAATACAAGTGGTTCACCTGTTACTTCCACTGTAACAGTAACTCCAACTGTATCAGGCTGTACAGGCCCAGCTGTTACATATACAATAACAGTTAATCCTATTCCTGTCATTACTGTCAATTCAGTAAATATTTGCCCAACCCAAACAGCTACACTTACCGCTGCAGGTGGAACCACCTATTTATGGAATACGGGGTCGACTGCAAATCCGCTGAACGTAACACCGGCAAGCACAACTACCTATACCGTAACCGGGACGACCGCAGGTTGTTCAAGTACTGCAGTGGCGACCGTTACAGTCGGAGGATCCATCACGGTTACTGTAAATTCTCCAACAATCTGCAACGGACAAACAGCAACATTAACTGCAGTCGGCGGAACCAGCTATACATGGAGTACTGGAGCTGCGGTTAATCCGATCACCGTTTCACCAACTACTACTACTTCATATACCGTTACCGGAAATACCTCAGGATGTACAGGAACAGCAGTTGCAACTGTCACTGTTAATCCAAACCCTACCGTAACTGTTCCTGCTAACATCGTTGTATGTAATGGAGGTACTGTTTCTGGAACTGCATATAGTAGTACTCCAGCCGGGGCAACTTATACATGGACAAATTCTGATCCTACCATTGGTATACCTGCCAGCGGTTCCGGAGATATCGCTGCTTTTTCGGCCATCAACTCAGGAAGCACTCCAATTACCTCGACAATCACTGTAACACCAACATTATCTGGCTGTACAGGAGCAACAAGTTCATATACCATTACCATCAACCCTACTCCAACGGTTACAGTTCCTGCAACTATTTCAGTATGTAATGGTGCAACCATAGCTGTACCTGTGTATACGAGCTCACCTGCAGGAGGATCATTTACCTGGACCAATTCAGATCCATCCATAGGATTAGCAGCCAGTGGATCCGGAACTACTCCTTCTTTCACAGCAGTAAATTCAGGAAGTTCTAATGTAACTGCTACAATCACCGTAACCCCTACTGTAAATGGATGTACGGGCACTCCATCAACTTACAATATTGTAATTTTTCCAACACCAGCAGCTCCATTAGCTCCGGGAACAAGCATCTGTATTAATATGACTGCCACTTTGAATGCATCAGGCACGGGTGTTAGCTTTGACTGGTATTCTGCAGCAACTGGAGGGACCTTGTTAGGAACAAGTGCAACATATACTACTCCGAATCTGAGTGCATCCACCAACTACTTTGTTAATATGACAAGTGCAGATGGATGTATCAGCCCAATGACTACAGTGCCTGTAACAATAGCACCGGGTTTATCAGTAACTGCATCGCCGGATGACACAGTTTGTTTCGGAGGCAATACAACTCTAAGTGTTATTCCTAACGGACCAGGCTTTACTTATAATTGGACACCTGCAGGATCATTAACAGGAGCAGGTTCATTCAGTCCTGTTGCTTCCCCTGCCGTTACAACCACTTATACAGTTCAGGTAACTGACGCTGGCGGATGTACAGGTTTTGACAGTGTGATTGTATATGCAGATCCGATGATAAACCTTTCAGCAATTGCAGCATTTGATGTTACATGTAATGGTGCTTGTGATGGTCAAACCATTGTTATTCCGGGCGGAGGTTCAGGAACTCCATATTCTTTTCTCTGGAATACAGGTTTTACTGGTGCTGCACCAACAGGATTATGCCCTGGAACATACACAGTTACAGTAACTGATGGTTGGGGTTGTTCTGCTTCAAACAGCGCAACTGTTACAGAACCAACACCACTAACCGCCTCTCTTAAATCATCTCAGCCAGCATCCTGTAATGGGGCTTGTGATGGTTCTGCAACTGCCTTAGGGGCTGGTGCTACGCCAAATTACACTTATTCATGGAATACGATGCCCGTTCAAACCACAGCCACAGCAACGGGTTTATGCGAAGGTTCTTACATTTGCACAGTAACTGATTCCTTAGGTTGCTCAACAACTATTACAGTAAATATTACAGAACCAAGTGTAGTTGTAATCGATCCGATCGCTTCAGTTATCATTTGCACGGGAGGTACAACAACTTTATCCGCAAATGCGACAGGTGGAAATCCGGGTGGATATAATTATATCTGGACACCTGCAGGAACAGGCTCAACAGCTACAGTAACAGTTTCACCCGGTACCACTACCGTTTATACAGTGAATGCATCTGATGTTGCAAACGGTTGCAGTGCAGTACCTGTAAATGTTACTGTTACGGTTAATCCACCCTTATCAGCAACCTCGGGCGGTACAACAGCCATTTGTCCGGGATCCTCTGCAACACTTTCTGCAGCAGGTGCTAACGGAAATGGCGGACCTTATACCTATTCGTGGTCTCCATCTGCAGGATTAAGCAATGCTAATATCGCAAATCCTGTGGCCTCACCCGGTTCAACTACTGTTTATACCGTAACGGTTACTGACGGTTGTTCTCCAGCTGTCACCTCCACAGAAACTGTGACTGTTTTGCCGCTACCGGTGGTTTCATTTAACTCCGCAATCACTTCAGGTTGTGCGCCAGTTTGTGTTCTTTTCAATAATACATCAACCACTTCGGGAGGTGCAGTAGCAACATGGATGTTCAATTATGGTGATGGAACTCCAAATGATACTGCTCATGCACATTGTTATACCACACCGGGAAGTTATACTGTTGGCTTAACCGTGACTTCAACTTTAGGAGGTTGTAGTTCTTCCTTGTCACAATCTAATTACATTACTGTATATCCTGATCCGGTTGCCAGCTTCACAACTGCTCCATCTGCAAGCATCATTAATCCAGAATTTGATTTCGTAAATACTTCTTCCGGAGGTGCAACGTATGCCTGGGATTTTGGAGATGCCTTAAGTCCATTGAATAACACAAGTACTCTGGTAAATCCTTCTCATACTTATTCTGAAGTGGGTCCATATTGTGTGAATCTTACGGCAACTAGTGTGAATGGATGTGTTAACTCTACTCAGGTTTGCTTAGAAGTGGATCCTGAATTTACATTCTTTGTACCGAATGCATTTAGTCCGAACGGAGATGGAATCAATGATACTTTCTTCGGAAAAGGCGACTTTATCCTTGAATACGAAATGTTCATCTATGACCGTTGGGGAAATATGATTTTCTTTACCGATGAATTAAGCAAACCATGGGATGGAAAAGCCAATCACGGAAGCGAGATTGCACAGCAGGATACTTATGTATATCTGATTAAGGTAACCGACGGAAAAGGCAAGAAACACAAGTACATTGGAAGTGTGACTATCGTAAAGTAAACAATCTTGATCCTTGTGATCT
>JALYRR010000298.1 GCA_030855265.1 Bacteroidota bacterium
GTAGCAAGGTGGGTGATAAAGAACTGACTACCGTTAGATGCGCCACCGCCGGCGTTTGCCATTGACAGGATCCCAGGTCCGGTATGTTTCAGATCAGCGTGTATTTCATCTTTAAATTTATACCCGGGATCACCTGTTCCGTTTCCTTTGGGGTCTCCACCCTGAATCATGAAATTCGGAATCACACGATGGAATTTTAATCCGTCGTAAAATGGCTGTCCGGCTGCCTTTGCTGAGTTTTTAATTTTCCCTTCTGCAAGTCCAACAAAATTGGCAACTGTCATCGGGGCTTTTTCAAATTCAAGTTTCAGAAGGATCTTTCCTTTGCTGGTTTCCAATTCTGCATAAAGTCCTTTTTCAAGTTTCGGTTTTTTATCTTTCCCCGCAAACCCGCTTATAGAGGCCAGTAAGAATGTAAAGGCAATCAGTAAATTTTTCATAATCTGTATGTTTTTATTGTTTTTGGATTTCTATTTCAATGTTTTTAAAGCGATTTCAATGCTCTTTATTATTCCTGAAAAGTTTTCATTTCAGGTGGATTTTTTTGTTTCAATAATAGTGGTTGATTTCAACATGCGGTCAATGCGAATCAATTTCATAAGAATTTCGAACCGCTCTGTATGGGTTCGTTCCATAGCAATTTCGAATTTTTCTTTCTCTGTAATAAATCCTTTTTTCATACGATTTCCCTGATCCAAAATTAATTAAAAATGTTGATAAAACTTCAAATCATTTTTAACGGAAACCGAATCCCATTGCTAATTTTGAGGGAATGAAAGTGTGCATAGCAGAAAAGCCAAGTGTTGCAAAAGAAATAGCGGAAATCCTCGGTGCTAAACAGAGGAAAGATGGCTATTACGAAGGGAATGGATATCAGGTGACCTGGAGTTTCGGCCATTTATGTGAACTCAAAGAACCTCATGAGTACGATTCTGCATACCGTCAATGGAACTTGAATATGCTTCCCATCCTTCCCCAAAAGTTCGGTATCAAAGTGAAGAAAGATAAGGGGGTGGAAAAACAATTCAATACCATAGCCACCCTATTTGAACATGCGGATGAAATCATCAATTGTGGTGATGCCGGACAAGAAGGTGAATTGATTCAGCGTTGGATCTATACAAAAGCAAATTGTAACAAACCCATGAAACGATTGTGGATTTCTTCACTTACCGAAGAAGCTATTCGTGATGGATTTAAAAAACTGAAAGATGGCAAAGACTATGAACGTCTTTATCATGCCGGTTACTCGCGCGCTGCGGCCGACTGGTTGCTTGGAATGAATGCCACCCGTCTATACACCATCAAATACGGAAACGGTAAACAGGTGCTATCTGTCGGACGTGTTCAAACTCCCACTCTGGCCATGATCGTGAACCGACAACTCGAGATCAATGCTTTCAGATCAAATGTGTTTTTTGAATTGAAAACAACTTATCGTGATGTGATTTTTAATGCCGCCATGGATCGTTTTCAGGAAAATGAAAAAGCGAAAGGCGAAGATCTACTTTCATCTATTAAGGAGGAATTGTTTGTGATCACTTCTGTTGATATAAAAAAAGGAAAAGAATCTGCTCCTCGTTTGTTCGATCTCACAGCACTGCAGGTGGAATGCAACAAGCGTTTTGGATATTCTGCTGAGGATACGTTAAAGATTGTTCAGAACCTGTATGAGAAAAAACTCGTCACTTATCCCCGCGTGGATACAACCTATCTTCCCAATGATGTTTACCCAAAGATTCCCGGGATCCTCAAAAATATGGTCAACTACTCTGCACTCGTAAAACCTCTGCTCGGAGAACCTATCCGGAAGTCATCCAAAGTTTTTGATGATAAAAAAGTGACGGATCACCATGCCATCATTCCTACGGATGTTCCTGCACAAGGCCTCATGGGAAATGAAGGTCAGGTATACGATGTCATCGCAAAACGATTTCTTGCCGCTTTTTATCCGGATTGTGAAGTATCCAATACAACGGTGTTGGGTCAGGTAAAGGCAATCGTTTTCAAAGCAACAGGTAAACAAATTCTAGAACCGGGCTGGAGAGCAGTCTTCAACAAAGAGCAGATCGACGAGGACGAAAAAGAAGAGATTCAAATGCTTCCTGCTTTTGAACAAAACGAAAGCGGTCCTCATAAAGCTTTTCTATCCGAAGGAAAAACAAGCCCTCCCAAAGCATATACAGAAGCAACTTTATTGCGTGCAATGGAAACTGCAGGTAAACAGATCGAAGATGATGAACTTCGTGATCTGATGAAGGACAATGGAATTGGTCGTCCTTCAACACGCGCTGCTATAATAGAAACATTGTTCCGCAGAAATTATATTAAACGTGAACGGAAAAATCTGGTTCCTACCATCACAGGAATGGAATTGATTAAGGTCATCAACAATGAGCTGCTTAAATCGGCCGAGATGACAGGGAAATGGGAATTCAAATTGCGACAGATCGAAAAAGGAGAATACCAGGCAGAAGCCTTCCTTCGTGAAATGAAGCAGATGGTGCATGATCTTGTTTTGCAGGTTAGAAGTGAAAGCTCACAACGAATCATGATCGCTGCTCATGCTCCGGTAGCGGAAAAAAGTGATGTGCAGGATTGTCCGAAATGCAAAACAGGAAAACTCTTAAAAGGAAAATCCGCTTTTGGTTGCAATGAATATAAAAATGGTTGTGACTTCAGAATCCCTTTTGAACTTCTCGGGAAAAAACTATCCGAATCACAGATCTGCGCATTGGCAGGAAAAGGAAAAACTGCCATCATTAAAGGTTTTGATATGGGTGGAACCAAAAAGGACGGCATCTTAAAAATGACATCTTCTTTCAATATTGAGTTTGAAGAAAAAGAAGCCGCCGCTCCGAAAGTAAAAAAGGAAAAAGAAAACGACACCTGCCCGAAATGTAAAAGTGGAAACATCCTGAAAGGAAACGCTGCTTACGGTTGCAGCAATTGGAAAAACGGCTGCAACTTTCGCCTTGCATTTGAATTTATGGGCCAACCATTAAACGATTCACATGTGAAGGCATTACTTAAAAAAGGCGAAACCCCTGTGATCAAAGGAATGATCAGGGAGGGGAAGCCTTTTAATGCAAAAATAAAATTTGATGATCAGTTTGGTCTTTCTATTATCTGACCAGGCTTACAAATCCTTTTTCAATCAGGTCTTTATCCGAACAATTGCTTTTGCAGTTGACAATCCAGAAATAAACTCCGGCATCTGCCTTCTTGCTTTTTTCAGTTATGCCATTCCATCCACGACCGGAATCAGTGGTTTCAAATACTTTATTCCCCCAACGGTCAAAGATCTCAAACTTGTATTTTTCGAAATAATCCTGACCTAAACCTGCAG